>JAICQQ010000131.1 GCA_025937785.1 Polyangiaceae bacterium | reverse complement strand
TCGCAAAACGTCGCGTTACTCGTTGCCCTCGTCGCCGGAGCAACAAAGGAGAACCAAGATGCGAAAAAAGCGCACCGACAAGACCTTGACGGGTCCAACCATATCAGTGTCCTGTCTCCACAGTTCGTCCCGAAATTTCGCGCGGCCCGGCCTCTAAGAGGCCGCGCGAATTTCGGACTCTGGCGTCCTATTGAGATTAGGAAAGCGTTGTTTATTTTCGTGGCGAATCAAAGATTCACCACACTAGCGGCCGCGCGGGCGCCGATACAGCCACGCGATCGGTACGCCCTGATACGTCGCCACGGCTGCCGGGCTGACGCTGCCGTAGTTCTGCCAGATCTGAAACTCGACGCGGCGCATGTGCGGTTCGTGGTGGTAGAGCGCCGCCTCCGACGCGGCAATGTCGAGCGTGCCCCGGATGTCGGATCGGATCCGTCCGTCTCGCTGGAGCATGGAGAAACTCGTAGGAGCCGTGTCGTGGAGATAGAGCGCGGCGCGCGCCGGCGTCTGGTCGTTGATGGCGCTCTCGAGCGACCCTGTCGTGTAACCCCAAAAGGTACGGTTCAGGCCCAGACTCGCGGCACCCGGCGCGCCGCCCACCAACGGCGTGTAGAAGCTGAGCCCGAACGGGTGAGACGTGATGGTCATGATCATTGGCGGCGCCGCCAGCACGAGGGCCACGGCCGCCGCGCCGGCGGTCCTGAGCCGCGGCGCTGAAATGGACCGTCGGAGCGCGTCGGTGGTTCGACAGAATCCGAGACCCGCCAACATCGCCATGAAGGGGTAGGCCGTGATCCAATGCTTCGTACCGCCGAAGATGGGCGTCTCGGGCGAGAGCCACGGCGCGTAGCTCGTGAGCAGGGCGAGGCACCACAACGCGAGAGTCGACAGCTGACTCGGGTCGCCCACCCCCCCTGCGGTCACCGTGGCACCGCGCCGGTACCAGGCCAGTAAGCGTGGGCGCTGGGCCTGCCACAGGGCACCGATGGCGCCGGCGATGCCCACGCCGAACAGCACGAGCACGGTGCTCGGGACCGTCGCGAACGTCATCACCGGTGCATAGGCGCGCGGCATCGGCGGCCGATGGTAGGTATGACCGAGGAACTCCATATTGTAGTAGTCGTGGTTCCGGTGGAACGCGACGTAGTCACTCACGCGCTGCCAAGTGTCGTGCCAGATCCACGGCCAGCTCGCGAACAGCAACAGGGGGCCGGCCAACACCATGCAGCCAATGACGCGCGCGGACCTCGTCGCCAGGTCGCGATGGCCGAAGAGCGCGAGCACACACAGGTGTACGCCCATCGCGGGTGGTAGCAGCCACGCGTTGTGTTTGGTAGCGAGCAGCAGCCCATAGAGGACGCTGGCCCCCACGAGCCAACGGGTACGGCCGTTGTGCACCGCTCGCGCGTAGGCGAACGCCGTGACGACCCACAGGGTCGCGACCGGTACGTCGAAGCACGCGAGATGTGAGTGAAAGAAAAAGCGAGGCATCCAGCCAAGCGCCAGAGCCGCGGCGACACCCGCTCGGATCCCCGCGACGCTGCGCGCCCAGCTGTACACGGTC
Source organism: Polyangiaceae bacterium (assembly GCA_025937785.1). Classification (GTDB taxonomy): domain Bacteria; phylum Myxococcota_A; class Polyangia; order Polyangiales; family Polyangiaceae; genus JAICQQ01. The sequence continues at coordinate 21,152 of JAICQQ010000131.1, read as the reverse complement.
GCCAGCGCCACGCTCGCGAACAACGCGCCGACCGAGCGGTACGCCGTTCCCGCGCTGGCGAACCAGCCGAGCTTCTCGTGAAAGACCGCGTTGGCCAGCGCGAACAGCAGCTTGACCAGCGGGGGATGCTCGCGGTTGACCGACCAATGAGAATCCAGCACCGCCGGCTCGAGGGCACGGCGGGGGTTCGCGAGCAAGAGCTCGAACCACTCCTGGTAGTGTCGGGCTGCGTAGAAATAGAATCCCTCGTCGCGCGCGTAGCCCAAGCTCGACATCGTCGAGAGCAGCCAGACGAAATAGACCAGCCCGAGGCAAGCGCCCGTGTAGGAGTGCAGCAGAGCTCGGAGCCTAGACATCGCGGCAGCTGCTCAGCGGGTTTCTGCGGCAACGCACAACGATCGCCCCTTCGCGCCTTCCGGTACCGAGAGCTTGAATTCGAGCCGCCCTCGCTGCCCCGCCGAAGCAGGCTTGGTGAATGCGAACCGAGCCCAGCCTCGGGGGTCGCGGTACTCGATTCTGCCCGCCGAGCGGCCGTCGACGAATACCTCGAGCGATACCGGGGCGTGGGTCTCGTCGCGCATCAGAAAATAGGACGACCCTGCATAACCCTCGATGCGGTGCCCCAATGCCACGTCTTCCAGCGTGAGCCACTGCGCCCCTGCCCGCGGTGCATGGATCCAGACACAGCGCCTGGGTTCGAACTGTTCGTCGTCGATGAGCGTCACGCCCACGAACTCTTCCAAGCCGCTGCCGCACACGTAGCGCGCGCTGGGGAACGCGACCTGACCATGCAACCCGCCCGTCCGCGGCGCGAGGTTCTGCTCCCATGAGCAAGCGCTGCGGGCCCCGCCTCTGAGACGAAACACACTGGGTTCGGCGCGCGCGACCGCATCCACCAAGCGGAACAGGGCCGGCTCGTAGTGGGGGTTCTTGCGCGACGTCAGGCGGAATGCGCCCTCGTGGAGTTGGCGTTCGGCGGGCCAGCGTGCGGTGGCCGGGTCTGTCGCCCCGAACAGAGAGATCTCGACCACCCGCGGGACGCCGCGTTCATCCATGCGCGCGAGGTCGGCCACGGGCCAGAAGTCGTCCCCCAGCACATGGCGTGCGAGGGGCTCCGCCCAACCAGGTGCGACGACGAGTACCGACCCGGGTGCTGCTAACTTGTGGATGGGCGCGGCCACTGCCGCCCACTCGGCGGGTGACGACGCGCGTCCCGAGATCCAGAGGTGTGCTCCCAGCTCGAAGAGCGCAACTAACGGCACGATGATCCACAACCTCGCGCCTCGCATGCGGTCGCGGAGAGTGCCATATCGCTGGCGCTTGGATCTCCCCTTTGAATCCACAGGTAGTTCCACATCTTACCCCCACTCCGGGTATCCGTTCGGCGCATACCTTTCCCCACCGAAATACGAATTGCATTTCTGAAATAGCCAGACGACGGGCCTCACTCTAATCGCTGGTAAGAAAAGGACGACACCTACGGCATGCTTCGTGCAGAAGGGTATGCCGGCTGCAGCGGAATTGGCTCTGTGCCTCTGCCCTCTGCGCCGACAATCTATCCAGCGGCCCGAACGCTTCCCCCCTCCGTTCGGAGCCGCTGAGCTCTTCCAGCGGCTCCGACGTCCCCCCCCTCCGTCGGAGCCGCTGATCTTTTGTGGCCAGCGCTTGCGGTCTGCCCGCCGATGACTCAGCAGCTGAAGAGCTCCGGAAGGCCGGCCTCCGCGGCTCCGAGTCCCAAGAGGCACAGCACGCTGGGCGCGATGGCTGAGAGGGTTCTGGGTTGCTCGAGCGGAACGTCACCGCGGGCGTTCACGCCGAATCCCCCGGCGATCGCCCACACGCGCCCCGACTCCGGAATGCCCGGCCCGTGCTCCCGAGCCCGGCGATCGCGGCCATGGTCGGTCGTCACGATCAGCGTGGTGCGATGGCCCGCTCGATTCAGGCGCGTGCTCGCGGCGAGCAGCTCCCCCGCGAACGCATCCGCTCGCTGCAGCGCGGCAAGGTAAGCACCGTAGTTGTTGGCGTGACCCCAGACATCGGCTTCGCCCACGCTGACGAAGAGCAGTCGAGGGCGTTCGTGGTTCAGGTAGTCGAGCGCCAGCGCCGCGGTGAACGCATCGCCGCGAAAGTCCCCCTTCGAAGGGGCCGGGCCGGCAGCAGCGGCGCGAACTCGCAGGCTTGCGCGCAGCTGCGATCGGTACAGTAACTCGAGATTCGTGCCGCCGGATCGTCCCGTGGACACCATGCCGCGCTCGGGCTGCAACGCCGCCGCGTGGATCAGGTGTGGCCACGAACCGAACAGCGCCGCAGCCCCGGGCGCATGCTCCCCCACGCGATCGATCAGCGTCGGACTGCGCACGGAGCCGCAGCGGTTGCTCAGGCAGTACTCGGCGGGGCGACCGGAGAGCAACTCCATGTAGCCCGGCAACGATCGATACACCGGGCCCGAAGCGCGAAGAGTGTGTCCGACGCCGGGCGCACCGACAGCTGCCCCCGCCTCAGTCCGCAGTAGGTGCAAGTTGGGCACGAGCTCGGAGGCGGTGCGAGGCGTCCCGGCGAAGCCATGTATCCGAGCCAGGCTGCGATCGACACCCGTGAAGACCTCCTGCCAACGAATGCCGTCGATGACGAGCACGATCACCGTGTTGGCGTGAATGGGCTCCGGGTTCGTGTCAGAGCGAACCGGCGACGGACGCTGGCGCGGAGGCGACGTGTACGCCGGCCGCGCATGAGCTCGTACTCGTTCGAAGGCGACGCTGAGGCCCACGGCCGCGCACAGCAGCACGATCCACCCAAGCCACGCCGTTGCCCGAGACGTTTGCGCCAAGCTCGGGGTGAGCCTAGCAGGTGCTGCCGCACGGCTCCACGGGTGCCGGCGTCTCAGCTGTCTCGACTTCTGCGCTGACTCTTCCCAGCTTGAGACAGCGCGTCCGAGCGCCGCAGCGACGCTGGCAGAAAACCACCAATCTCGAGCGTGCAAAAGTGCCTAGCGGCGTTGGCACGCTGCTCGCATTAGTGACTGATGAGAGCGCGACGGACAGAAGCCCACGCAAGCGCTCACTATCTCACCAGCGGCTTGGCCCCAACGCCCCTCGCGTCCGAGCCGCTGTCCTCTCACCAGCGACCGAAGTCCCCCCTCCTTTGGTCGCTGCTTTCTCTCAGCGACTGGAAGTCCCCCCTCCTTCCGGTCGCTGACCTCTCACCAGCGACCGGAGTCCCCCCTCCTTCGGTCGCTGCTTTCTCTCAGCGACTGGAAGCCCCCCCTCCTTCCGGTCGCTGCTTTCTCTCAGCGACTGGAAGTCCCCCCTCCTTCCGGTCGCTGTCTTTCTCCCGCCAGCGGGCAGCGGCACACTAAATAGCCATCTTCACCGGAAGCTACTCCTCCTCGTCTAAATTTCCGCTGGCGTTAGCGGCCTGGGCCTCCGGACCCAGGCCGCTTCCCTTTTCTGGGAACGGAACGCCCTCGAGACTGGGACCGACGACAGCGGCACGCTACGATTTGCTGGTCGTGTTCCTGACGAGCGCTGGCATCGGGGGCGGCCTTCGACCGCTCGGCGGGCGTGCCCGAAGCATGCTCACGCCGCTCGTGCTCACCCTCGGCTGCGCAGGGGAATCATCGCCGCGCCCGAGCGACGCCGAACCTCCGCGCGTCTCAATCGAACCCTGCGCGGAGACGCGTCGTTGCCTAGCGTTTCCGGACGAACCGATCGCTCGAGGGCCTATGCCCGCGGACGTGGCGTCCCTGTTCGAGGGGCAGCCCTTGGACGGCCAAGGGGTGTGTTTGATCGAGCCGCCCAACGGCGCGTTGTTCCCCAGAGATGGGTTGCCTCCGCGGTTTCGCTTCCAGCCCTTGCCTGGGGAAGACCTGTGGCGGATCACGCTCAGCTCTCAGCCGGAGACCCACGCACTGGTCGTGTACACCACGCGCCCGCAGTGGACGATGGACGAGGTGATGTGGCGGAACCTGACGACTCACATCGCCGGTCAGGCCCCGGTGTCGGTCAGCGTGCGCGGGGTCGACTCCCGCGCGGGCGGCACCCTCTCTGAGACGCAGGCGAGCTTCGAAATCGCGCCCGTCGACGCAGGAGGAACCATCGTGTATTGGGCGGCCAACGGTGCCTACAACGCTGGCGGCGAGACCAAGCTGGTAGGCTTTCAGTTCGCTCGAGCAGGAACCGTCGACGTGCTCAGGCCCGAGGACGTCGCAGAAGCGCCCACGCTCGATCAGCGCGGTGAGCCCAAGGCAGAAGACGGCGAGGACCCCGCGAGGACCGGTCGTGTTCGCTGCATCGGCTGCCACGCCTCGACGCCCGAGGGCGACGCAGTGGCCTTCGTCGACAGCTGGCCGTGGAACTCCGTGGTCGCCTCCATCATCGACGAGAACATCGGACAACGCCCGACCTACGTGACTCAAGCCGCCGGGCGCGTGCTGCAGCAGCCGTGGCAAGGCGCTCCGGCCTTCTCCAAAGCCTACTGGGGACCTGACAGGTTCTACATGCTGCAGTCGTTCGGCAACGATGTCACGGGTTGGCCCACCGACGACAAGAACCCGGCCAACGCCGACCACCTCGACCGCTTGGTTTGGTTCGATCTGGCGTTCGGCGTTCCCGAGTCGCTGCCCGATTCTGGGAAGGAGCTCCACGATGCCGTGCAATCGCTCGAAGGCGAGGCGTTTGGTTTCATCGAACGCCAAGGGGACGCACGCGGCGCCGTCAATCCCACGTGGAGCCATGATGGCGAGACCATCGCCTACGTCTCGGCGAGCAAGACGCTCGACGGCCACTCCGGGGGTAAGTTCACGGAGCCGACCGACGAGGTCAAGACCGACATCTACCAGGTGCCGTTCAATGCCGGGAAGGGCGGTGCGGCGACCCCGGTCGACGGCGCCTCGTTCGACGAGTTCGGCGAGTATTACCCGGACTACTCGGCGGACGACGCGTGGATCGCCTTCACGCGCGCCGGATCGACACAGGGACCGGTCTACTATCGGCCCGATGGAGAAATCTACATCGTGCCGGCGTCCGGCGGCACGCCCACGCGTCTAGCCGCGAACCAGCCACCCGAGTGCACCGGACAAGCGAGCCCTGGCGTCATCAATAGCTGGCCCAAATGGTCTCCGACAGTCCGCGAATCCGGTGGCAAGACCTACTACTGGCTGATCTTCTCGTCCGCGCGCGCCTATGCGGGGCAGTTCACGCTACCGCAGGATGAATTCAGTCCCCAGGACACCCGCTCGTCGCAGCTCTACCTCGCACCCGTGGTCGTCGAGGCTGACGCTGTCAGGACTTATCCAGCGATTTACCTCTACAATCAGACCACCAACACCACCAACCTCACTCCAGCCTGGGACGAGTTCAAGATCCCCAACGTCGAATGACGAGCGAATCGCGCTTGCTCAACCGCGCCGGGCACGCACTGCGGCCGCGAGCGAGCGTAAGACGGGGAGCGTCGCGTCCCAGCCCATGCAGGCGTCCGTGATGCTCTGGCCGTAGGTCAACGGCTGACCGGACACGGGCTCTTGGCGCCCTGCGACCAGAAAGCTCTCGAGCATGACTCCGGTGATGGTGCGAGAACCGGCGGCTATTTGGCCGGCGATCACGTCGGCGACCTTGGGCTGATTCTCGTGCCGTTTGCCGCTGTTGGCGTGGCTGCAGTCCAGCATCACCGTGGGCTTCAGGCCCGACGCCTCGAGCGCGCGCACAGCGGCGTCCACGCTGGCCTGGTCGTAGTTGGGCCCGCTGCTGCCGCCACGTAAGATCAGGTGACACTGCGGGTTGCCGCGCGTCGTCACGATCGCCGCCAGCCCCTGCTTGGTCACCGACAAGAAATGATGGGGGTGCGCGGCGGAGCGGATCGCATCCACCGCGATCTGCACGTCCCCCCCGGTTCCGTTCTTGAACCCCACCGGCATCGAAAGACCGCTCGCGAGCTCGCGATGCACTTGACTCTCGGTAGTGCGCGCGCCGATTGCCCCCCATGCCACCAGATCAGCCACGAACTGTGGCGTGATCGGGTCCAAGAACTCCATGCCCGTGGGCAACCCCAACTCGACGACATCGCGCAAGAAAGTGCGCGCGACGCGCAAGCCCTTGTTGATCGAGAAGCGACCGTCGAGATCGGGATCGTTGATCAACCCCTTCCAACCCACGGTGGTCCTCGGCTTTTCGAAGTACGTGCGCATGACCACGAAGAGGTCGCCCGCGAGCTCGTCAGCTGCAGCCTTGAGCTTCGCTGCGTAGTCGAGCGCCGCCTCGGGATGGTGGACCGAACAGGGCCCGACGATGACGAGCAGTCGATCGTCATCGCGATCGATGATGCGACCGGCGGCGGCGCGGGCGTTCGCGATCATGGTGGACTGTTGTTCGCTCGCGGGGATTTCCTCCATCAAGATGGCGGGAGGGAGCAAGGGCCGGAGGTTGTCGATCCGGAGATCGTCGGTTCGCGTGAACATTGCGGGGCCTCTTTCTGGAAGCTTTTCCGGCACAGTCAAACGCAATGTGACTGGGCGTCAGTTTCGAGCGCCGGGTCGCTTGCACTCCGGAGCAACCTGCCCTTTCATACCCGCATGCCTCTCCTCACGGTCACCTGTTCCGAGTCCGTTGAAAGCGCCACCGCCCAGGCCGTCCTCGAGCGGCTCTCGCGGGCCGTCTCGGAGGCGTTGGGCAAGCCCGAGCGGTACCTCGCAGCATCCCTGCGTTCGGCCCCCTCCGTGTTCGGCGGCTCCGCTGCGCCGAGCTGCGTTGCGGAGCTGTCGAACATCGGCGCGCTGACCCCCGGTCAGACCGAACGGATGAGCAGGCTGTTGTGCACTCTGTTGGCAGAGCAGCTTGCAGTGCCAGCAGATCGCATCTACGTGCTGTTTCGAATCGTGGAGCCGCACCATTGGGGAAACGCGGCCGGCACCTTCGGCTAGGCGCGACGTATCGCTCTGCAACTCGTCTCGTTTCACTTGCCACGACACCTCTGCGAGGTCCAAGCGCTTGAAACCCTTGCGCTGCAGTGAGAATGGACTATTCGATTCGCGCACGAGGATTGGGCTTTGCAACTTCGAATCAAACGCAGGTCTCCCGCACACGGGCTCATCAGCAGCGTTCTTGCGGGCGTTGCACTGTTCGGCGCTTGTAGCTCCAGCGAAGAGCCACGCTCTTGCCCGGACGAGGTGCCACCCACGTTCTCCATCACCGTCCGCGCGCATGCAGGGCCGCTACCTGCCGACACTATACTGACGCTGCGGTACGGAGGCGGCGTCGAGGTTTACGACTTGGCGCAGCCCGCGACGCAGCATTCCGTGTTGTTCTGCGACCCCAAGCCAACGGCTCACGGTGTCGGTGGGAACGGCGGCGAAGCCGGAGCGGGCGGCGCGGCCGGCGCGCCCGCTAGCTCCGCGACTGACAGGCTCACCTGCGATGTGTGGGTCGAAGGAGCCGCGACGATCGAGGTCAGCGGTGGGGGGTACCCCGCCCTGTCGCAACAGCTGGAAGGCGAAGCCAACGACTGCGGGCCCGAGACGGTCGAGGAAGAGCTGATTCTGGGAGAGGTCAGCACGAACTCGGACGACGAGTAGCCCTGCCGTCGAACGGCAGCTTACTGGAACTCGGCCGGGCGCGGTCCGTAGGAGCGCAACGTCGTTTCGATGCTGACCACCTCTTCACCTTGCGCGCCTTCTATCTGCAGGCGGACGAGACCCACATCGATGCAGTAAACGCTGGTGGCGCGCTTGGGAGGCGTCGTCGCTTCTTCGACGGTCTCGACACATGCTTGGAAGGCGCCTGCGGGCGTCTGAACGGAACGGGTGACGCTCGCGACGCGCACCGTACCGAACTGCCCCTTCCATTCCGCACCTAGCTCGAGCGGCGCCTTGAGCAAGTATCCGCCCGTGGCGTGCTGCACGGCGTCAGCCGAAAGCTCGAGCCGCTGTACTTTACCGGCAACTTCGAGCTCGACCATGCCTGCTCGGGGCCGTGACACTTGCATCATCATCCGGCCCGTTTCACCGGTGTCGGTCTCGACGTCGTACTCGTAGACGAACCCCTCGGGCAGGGGCAGATACCGCTCGACGCCTTCGGCCGCGCGCGCCGGCGCGCGAGCAGGGGGGGTGGCCACCGGGTCGGCGCACGCGAGCGCCACGCCCACGAGCGATGACGGCATCAGCTGCTGCCAGCGGGGCTTAGTGTCCATGGTTCCCGTACGCATGGATCATCAAATACACGAGCAGCGCGATGCTGAGCATGAGCAGGTACTTGATGAGCGGATCGGGTTTGATACGTTCGGCCAGCTCGAGCGCCGCGCGCCGCACCTCAGCGTCCTCGGCGCGCGCGGCAACTTCGGACGCGTGCTCGCGAACGTAAGCATAATTGCCGGCTTCGAACGCGCGAGAAAGCTTGGCGAGCTCTGGATCGTCGGGAAAAGCCAGCAAGAAACGCGGGCGCTCGCGGCCATTGGCGTCGAGCTGGTCGAGCTGTTCGGGAGCGGCTTGCCGCGGAATGCGCCGCCGCTTCCTGGCTTTCTTGGCTGAGGTCGACGGCTCGGGCGCCGGCTCGTCAGCGCCGGCGGTGGGCGGCTGAGGCGAAGGATCGGAGTCAGGCGACTTGCTCATCGAAGCTCAGAACTGGAAGTAAACGAAAGGGACTGCGTCCGCGGAAGCCGTGTGTCGCACGATCGAGGCGATCGCGAACAGCGCCACTGCCTGCGCAGGGGCGGGGAGCCGAATGAAACCACGGCGAGCCCCTTGATACCAGGTCTCCGGAACGTAGTGCGATACCAATCCAACGGCCAACATCGCCATCAGCTCCCACGGCAGATTCGGCGTGTAGGTAGTGAAGCTCGCCAGACGGTCGAAAATCAAGCTCGCCTCGCCAAAACTCCGGGCGCGGAAGAAGACCCAAGTGGCGCACACGAAATGAAAGGTCAAAAAGGTGCCGAGCCAGCCGCGCCACGCCGGTGCGCGAGCCACGCTCGGCCGCACGCTCTTCCAGAACCGCGTGATCGCCAGCGCCGCGCCGTGTAGCCCGCCCCAGACCACGAAGGTCCACGCGGCGCCGTGCCACAGGCCCCCGAGCAACATGGTGAGCATCAGGTTCAGATAGGTGCGAGCAGGTCCCTTGCGATTCCCTCCGAGCGGGACGTACAGGTAGTCGCGCAGCCAGGTCGAAAGCGAAATGTGCCAGCGGCGCCAGAAGTCCGCGATGTTGCGCGCCTTGTACGGGGCGTTGAAGTTCAGAGGGAAGCGGATGCCGAGCAGCAGCGCCGACCCGATCGCGATGTCGGTGTACCCAGAAAAGTCGCAGTAGATTTGCACCGCATACCCGAGCACCGCCGCATAACACTCGACCGCCGAATATTGCAGCGGGGCATCGAACACGCGATCGACCAGGTTGAGCGCCAGGTAATCGCCGATCGCGACCTTCTTCAACAATCCCAGCGCGATCAAGAACAGACCCTCGCTCGCCTCGTCTGCAGAGAAGCGGGGCGGCCCCGCCAGTTGCGGCAGCAGATCTCGCGGACGCACGATGGGACCGGCCACGAGGTGCGGAAAAAACGCGACGAAGCTCAAGTACTCGAGGTAGCTCTTCTGAGGCTTGATGTCGCCGCGATAGACGTCGATGACGTAGCTCATCGACTCGAACGTGAAGAAGCTGATGCCGATCGGCAGCATCACCTCGAGCGTCACCGGACTCAGCGAAGCCCCCAGTCCGGCGAGGGCGGCGTGCAGCGAGTCCGCGAAGAAGTTGAAGTACTTGAAGGTCCCCAGCACGCCGAGATTGAGTACCACGGTGCCCGCTAGCCAGCGCTTGCGCGCCGGCGGCGACGTGGCGTTCCCGATGGCGTTCCCCAGCAGCCAATCCGCAGTGGACGAGCCCCAGATCAAGAACAGAAACCGCCAGTCCCAGTGGGCGTAGAACACGTAGCTCGCGAGCAGGATGAAGATCAGCCGCACCTTGCCCGCGCACAGCGCCACCACCGAAGACACCACCGCCACCGGCAGCAAGAGCCAGCGCCAGCCGCCAACGCCTGTCACGTCCAGGGCGGCAAGGCCGAGAGTGACTGGGTCCGTGCCTTGCGAACGCTGCGTCATGAACCACAGCGCCACCAAATTGACCAGCACCGATACCACCACACGCCGGAGCGGTGCGGGCACTTCCTCGCCCGCCTCATCGACAGCGCGCGCGCCGCGCAGCAGCGGCAGCGTCAGCATCAACGCCAAAGCGCACACGCCCGCGTTCAGCACTAGTGGCTGCCACAACGCGTAGCAGAAGACCGCTGCCCACGGCAGCAGCAGGGCGTGGCTCTTCCGCACCAACAGCCACGCCAGCACGAAAACGACTGCGAAAAACTTCGCGTAGGCCAGCGTGTTGAAGAGCACGCTTCAGCCCTTAGAAAACCTTGGCCGGCCTGTCGAGCCCCGAGTCGAAAGAGCCAGTTCTCTGCGTGCGAACGCCGAAGCTTGACGAACTCGACCGGGTGGCGAACGCTTTTTCCTCGATGCTGCGCCGAATGCTGCTGGGAGTGCTCAAGGGGATCCTGATCGGGGGTCTCGTGGGCGGCCTGTGGGTGTTCGGCCTGGGCACGCCGCTGGTGGCGGGTTTTCTGGGGTACGTCGCGGCGATCTTGACGGGCGTGTGCGCTGCGCTCGTCGCGGGCAAACCCATCTGGGCGCGCGGCGCGTGGATCGAGGTGCTGCTGAAGAGCGTGGCGGCGGCCGTGTTGGGGTTCGGCGTGATGTACGGTGTCAGGAATTGGCTGGACACGACGCTCTCGGCAGGGCCGCTCGGACAGGGCTTACTCAGCGAGCTACCGTTGGTGATGCTGCCGCTCGTGGCTACGGTCCTGGCCGTGTTCTTCGAGATCGACAACACGGACGAGGCTACGAACGCTTCTGACGCTGACGGCACCCAGCGCCGGCGTGTCGCTGCGGACAGCGAGAGCAGCCACTCGATCGAAGCCGAACTGGAGAGCGAAGGCGTCGACGAACGCCGCGCGAACAACAAGCTGCAATGACTCCAGGCCGCGTGCTCTTGTGGGCGTGTTCCTTCGGGGGGCTTGGCTTCAGCCTGGCAGCGGCCTGGTTCGGTCCGCCTGCGGTGTGGGTGGTCGCGGTCGTGCTCTTGGCCTATCTGGCCATCGTCCTCTCCGGAGTCTTCTTTCCGCGCCTCGGAATGTACGCCACCGTGCATTGCGTGGCGCCGAGCAGCGTCCCGGCGCTGGCGTTGACCTTCGACGACGGGCCGCACCCGCAGACGACGCCGGCGGTGCTAGACATCCTGGAGCAGCACGAAGCGGTCGCCACCTTCTTCGTGGTCGGGCACAAGGTCGACAAGTACCCCGAAGTCGTGCGCGAGATCGTCGCGCGCGGTCATGCGCTGGGCCTGCACGGTTACCAGCACGAGCGGCTGTTCGCGCTGAGACGCCCCACCGACGTCGCGCGCGACATCGAGCAGACACGCGACGCCGTCGAGCGCGCCTGCGGCGTGCGGCCGCGCGCGTTTCGCCCTCCGATTGGCTTCGTGAGCCCGCGCACCGCCGCCGGAGCGCGCCGGGCCCAGGCGCCACTCATCGGTTGGTCCGTGCGCGCCTACGACGGGACGGGCCACGTGTCCCCCGAGCGCATGCTGCGCCGTATCGAGCCAGGCCTCCGCGCAGGAGCCATCGTGCTGCTGCACGACGCCGCCGAACGTGACGACTTCGTACCCGGCGCGGTGGAGGCGCTGCCCCGTATTCTGGAGGCCATCCAGCGACGCGGGCTCACCACTGCCAGCCTCGAACGGCTCTTGGGCTTCGAGCCCGCGAAGTCCGCCGAAGCGCACTCAAGCGACGTCGGGCAGCGAGCTCTTTCGCATGCCGACGAACCCGGGAAGCCCCTCGACGCGAGCTAGCCAAGCACGCACGGCGGCGTAAGGTTCCAAAGACACGCCACCCTCGGGCACGTGGGCGCAATAAGTGTAGAGCGCCACGTCAGCGATCGTCGGCTCGCTGCCCACCAAGTAGTCGCGCTTTTCGAGCTGCGCCTCGAGGATCGCGAGCAGCTGCTGCGCGCGCTCGCATGCCGCTGCGTCCGGCTGCTTGCGGAACACCACCGACGCCCGGGCCAGCGCCGGGCCCTGCATGAGCGGCCCCGACGCAACCGAAAGCCAGCGCTGCACTTCGGCCGCAGGGGCTGCTTCTTCGGGCAACCAGCGGCCTGCCAGGTCGTAGCGCTTCGCCAGGTAGACCAAGATCGCGGTGCTGTCGGCGATGGTCACGTCACCGTCTTCGAGCACCGGCACCTGCCCGAATGCGTTCTTGGCGAGGAAGCCGGCCTGCTTCTGTTCGCGCTCGGGCAAGTTCACGACCACCTTCTCGAACGTCAACCCCAAGAGCGAGAGCATCAGCTCCGCACGGTGCGAATGCCCCGAGAGCGGAAACCAGTACAACCGAAGCGTGTTGGCGGGTGTCTGCATGGCGCCTCCTGGGTCTGGTGTATCCTGGCAGGATGGTGCTCGGCAAGTCGTCAGCAGGACGGGATGCCCCGTTACGGATACTCGCGCTACTCCTTGCGGGGATCGGCGTGCTCACGCTGGCCCTGGCCCTGGCCACGGGCTGCGAGAACGTCCGGACGGTCGCGCCCAGGCCACAGGCGACGCCGGTTCCTACAACCGGGGCGACTTCACCCACCCCCCAGGCATCCGCGGCTGCGAGTTCCGAACCTTCACCTGCCGCATCGATCACTCCCCCCGCGGCTCCGCCCCGCCGCATCTACATTCACCCGCTGGGACCGCTGCTGCCGGACGCGGATGCCGACTTCGTGCGTACCTCGCTCGCCGCGTTCTATGCGATGGATGTGCTGATGCTCGCCAGAACCCCGCTTCCGCGAGACGCCTACTACGCGCCGCGCTCGCGCTACCGCGCCGAGAAGCTGCTCGACCACCTGCAAACCGCGCTGCCCGAAGACGGCTTCCGCGTGCTCGGCCTCACGGGCCACGACATCTCCACCACCAAGGACGACTACGAAGATTGGGGCATCCTCGGGCTCGCCACCGTCGACGGCGAAGCCTGCATCATCTCCAGCTTTCGCACCAAGAAAGGCGCCAAGAGCCCCGAACACGCCCGCATTCGTCTGGGCAAGACCGCCGTGCACGAGATCGGCCACACCCTCGGCTTGCCCCACTGCCCCAACGCCGGCTGCCTGATGGAAGACGCCCGCGGCACCGTCACCACCACCGACGGCGAGTACGATCTCTGCCACGACTGCCGCGCCAAACTCGAAGCCGCTGGCTACCCGCTCGCCACGGGCACGACGATCCCATGGCCACGGCCGGGGGAGTAGGCAGTACGACCGTTCGCTGGGCCGCAAGAGCTCCGTCCGGCGACCAACTTGACTCACGACAGCGCGACCCACATGATTTCGAGCATGACGCAGTCGCTGCGGCGCCCGGCAAGTCTCGATGAGTTCTGGGCGGTGCCGGAAGGCGAGCGTTTCCACGAGTGGATCGGGGGCGAGCTGATCCAGAAGGCGACACCGAGCGGTGAGCATGGTGACGCCCAGGCAGGCGTCGTGGGCGCCGTACGTGCCCCGTATCAACGTCCACCCGGATCCGGAGGACCGGGAGGCTGGTGGATTGCCACCGAGGTCGAGGTCCTGCTCGAGACGAACGAAGTAGTGCGCCCGGACGTGCTCGGCTGGCGACGTGAACGTTGCCCGCAACGACCAATTGGTGTTCCCGTAACGACCCGGCCAGACTGGGTCTGCGAAATCGTGTCACCAAGCCACGCGAAAGACGACACGGTCAAGAAGCTCCGCCTCTACCAGCGGGTAGCCATCGAACACTATTGGATCGTCGACCCGCGCGACGCAACGCTCACCATCATGCGCTGGACTCCGGACGGATACGTCACACGAGCTCGCGCCGAGCGCGGGGAGGCCATCCGCGCAGAACCTTTCGACGCCATCGAGATCGATGTTGGCACGCTGTTCGGCGACGATCCCATCGGCACCTAGCTGATACCGCGCAGCCAGCGCTAGCGCTCTCGCTGGGGGCAGCCACCAGAGCTTCGAGTCTTGCCGGGCTCGCGCACCACGCTGCCAGCGGGATGGCCTGACGCGCCCCCTCAAGGACAATCGTGCAGCAGCGTGACTCCTCGGTCTTCGAGCAGAGCAAGGTTGGCGGCTTCAGTAGTACAATCGAACGCGGTCAAATACAGCGTCACGGAGTCGCCCGAGTCGATGCCCGGGTTCGCCACCAGGTCCGCCAGGGTCGTGATGGGGTTCTGCGAGAGGCGCAGGTCGCTGAGCGAGCTGAGACCCTTCAGCGGCGAAAGGTCGCTAATGTCGTTGCCTTCGAGCGCCAGATCGGTCAGCGCCGTGAGGTTTCCGAGCGGCGACAGATCGCTGATGCCATTGTGATTGAGGTCCAGGTAACCGAGGGCGGTGAGCTCGCTCAGCGGCGAAAGGTCGCTGATGCTGTTTCCGAAGAGCACCAGCCCATTCAGCGACGTGAGCTCGCTCAACGGCGAAAGGTCGCTGATGCCAGCATCCGCCAGACCGAGTCCCGTCAGCGAAGTCAGGTTGCTGAGGGGTGAGAGATCGCTGATGGGGTTCGACGTGAGATGAAGATCGGTGAGCGCCGTGAGACTGGCGAGCGGAGAGAGATCACCGATGTCGTTGTCCACGAGGGCCAGGTAGGTCAGCGCTGTCAGGCACTCGATGCCGTCGAGCTCGACGATCTCCGCGCCTTCCGCAATTAGGCTCGTGATGTTCGCCACGTCGCTTGCCAAAAGGTCGCCCACAGCAACGCCGGCAGCGGCTCGCACTGCCGCCTCGAGCTTCGCGTCAGCAAACGCGAGCGGCGCGTCGGCACAGGGGCCGCCGGGCTCCGCGCCCGCGCTGCCGCCGTTCGCGCTGCCGCCGTTCGCGCTGCCGCCGTTCGCGCTGCCGCCGTTCGCGCCCGTGCTGCCGCCGCTGTCCGAGGTCGCGCCCCCCACCGGCTCGCCAGTGGCAGATCCGCCTGCGGATGCTCCCCCCGCGGATGCCCCCCCCGCGGATGCTCCGCCGGCAGAGTCCCCACCAACCCCAGCTCCGCCCGCGTTGTCCGAGCCGCCGGAGCTCCCCCCGTGGGTCGATGGCGAGCCGCCACTACTGCAAGCCACCCCGCCGCCGAGAACCAGACTCAGCACCACACTTCGGACGATGGACCTGCTCCACGGCAGCCTGCCCTCGACGATTCGTGCAAGCTGTCGAGCCACGTCCCAGGTTACCGCTCCGCGGCGCCCCCTGGCAACGCGCTTTTGCGAGCATGTCGGAGCGCCATTCGACGGGCCGCTCTCGGTCGCGAAAGCCCGTCGATAGAGCTGCTTCCAGATCCGCAAGGGTGCAACACACCGACACCGACTGCCAGTACGCGCGCGCAGATTACGTCCAGATCGCGGCTGCCGAACCCGATGATGCTTCTCCGATCGACGATCGTTCGTGCCATGGGGCTACTGCCCACCCCCTTTCGTCAGAGCTCCAGCAGGATCGCTTCGTCCCACGCATGGCCTTGCCAGAAGCCGTCTTTGAAACCGATAGGATCAGCCGCTTCGAGGTCGCCGAGAAGGTCACCGTGGACTCGCCTCGCAAACGCGACATACGCAGAGTCATCGCCGGAATCGTCGGCCCTTTCATGCAGGGCTTGGAGCTCGGGCCAGTGATCGCGGAATCGTTTGTAAGCGAGGAGGGAAGCCAAGTAGGCGACAAGTGACGTATTGATCAACACGCAATCGGAGCAGCCCGCACGGTTTGGCTTCGAGTAAATCCAGCAGATCTTGCTGGAGCCGGCATCGAGGCACAGGGATCGAGTCCGAAAGTAGTCGCCCGAACCAGCGTCGTTGGGAACCTCGCCGAGCACGATGAACCGATCCAAGCGTGCCCAGGCATCCACATCGGCGTCACCGGTCAGTGGATAGAAGCGGGAGCGCTGAAATCCGGTCTCTGAGAGGAGCTCGAGCTGCGTCGGCCAGTGGCGAAGGTCCACGCTCTCGAACCGCAACTCCAAATGGAGCGCCGAAGCCGGACCGACAGGAAGCCCGACACCCGCTAGGAGTTCGCGGTCCTTGTCGGACAACGGGAGTCGAGCAAGCCGGTCTCTTGGGGCCGTCACGAAGTGGTGCGCGCCCCAGCCGTCACGAAGGCTCAATACGTCATCCATGGGCTTCTCTTTCCACGACCATGCCAGGTCGCCTACTCGTAGTCGCACGCCGACCTTACCACGCTTCCGTTATTCCAAGTTCGCGATCGGGCCCTGGCGCGGGTTGCTGCGCGTTCGTGCCTGGCGCCGGCGGCGATCGAGACCTGGCGCGGCGAGGCATGTAGGGGTTGCGCAGCAACCCCAATACAAAAGGATCATTTCGACACGATGGGTAGCTCGACCACGAAGCGCGCGCCCGGTTCGAACGACTCGTCGAGGGTGATGCTGCCGCCGGCGGACTCGACCAGGCCGCGGCAGACTGCGAGCCCGAGCCCGGTGCCCTTGCCGACGTCTTTCGTGGTGACGAAGGGTTCGAAGAGTTGACCGCGGATGGTTTCGGGAACACCGGGGCCGTCGTCTTCGATCGTCAGCTGCACGCCGAGGCCGGCGCTGCCGGCGCGGAGCGTGATGTGGCCGCCTGGGCCACAGGCATCAGCGGCGTTGAGCAGCAGGTTCAGGACCAGCTGCACGATCTCTGCGGTCGCCAGCGGGACGTTGGGCAGCGCGTCGGGCACGTCGAGCTGCAGCTGGACGTCGGCGAAGCTCTTCTGCGGCTTCAGCAGCATGGCGGTTTCGTGGACGGCGAGCGCGACGTCCCCAGCGACCGGGGCGCCGGGGGGTTCGCTGCCGGAGGGGCGCGCGAACTGCAGTAGGTCGCGCACGATGCGGTGGATGCGTTCGGTTTCTTTGCGCATGCGCACCAGAAAATCGCGCTGCTCGCTCGGAGGAAGGTCACCTTCGAGCAGCAGATCTTCGAGCCCGATCAACGCGGCGAGCGGGTTGCCGACCTCGTGCGCCAGCCCCGCGGCGAGTCGGCCGACGGAGGCCAGCCGCTCCGAGCGCACGAGCGTCGTCTGGGCCGCCTTGAGTTGCTCGGTGGCTTGCTCGACCTCGTCGATCTTGCGCCGCAGCGCTTGTTCCTCGGTCAGCAGCCGCTCGGTCATGGTCTCCAGGCTCTGGCCGAGCTCGCGGAGCTCCGCGGCGCCCGCTGGCGGAACCGACCACGCACGGCCACCGTCAGCGACACGGCGCGCGGCGCGCGTGAGGGCGTCCAGGGGCTGCACGATGAGCCGAGTCAGCGCGAAGTAGGCGAGGAGCAATGTCGCGAGCGCGACGACGCCCGCGTACAGCGCGAGCAGGCGCAGCAGAGGAGCAGCCCCCGCCGATTGGTCGTCCGCCCGTAACACGACAGCGACCGCGCCCTGCGGTCCCGGTACGACGACGGCGAGCGCCGCGCCGTGCGCCGCCTCGAGCTCGAGCAGTGCTTCTCGTTCCGGATCGAGCCGCCGCTGCACCTGCTCGACGAGCTGGCGCGCCCCCGCGGCGGCCACCACCCGCTGCTCACCGTCGTAGACGCCGATGGCCTCGACGCCTCCTGTCTTGACCTCGGCGTTCAGTAGGCTCTCGAGCTCCGCGGGCGAGCGCTGCTGGCGTGCTTCCAGCACGTGCCCGGCGATGGCGCGCCCCAGCTGCCGCGCGTGTTCCGCGCGCACCTGGCGCAGGGCGACCTGCGTGTAGGTGGCAATGGCATAGAACAGCGGCCCGAACGCGCACACCAAGAGCGCTCCGAAGAGCAGCACGATCTGAAGGCGCAGTCCGAACCTCACGGGCTGAGTAGGGTGTCCCAGGGTGGGCCGGGCGCAAAGTTTGTGGGCGAATCGCCGCGCCGGCCGCCGGTGTGCTCGAGCTTGCCCCAAGAACTGGGCCCGGACGGCGCGCTTCTGTTAGCGGACCCATGACATGGATCCGCTCGTCCGGGCAACGCTGGGGCTGCAGCACCTCATCGCCAAGGGAACTGGGCTGGCGGTAAGCCTGTTGCTCGGGGGCTACCTGGTCTGCTGGGCCGTGGACCCGCCGCCGGACGCCTACAACGCCGCAGCGCTGGCGTTGCTCGCGGTGACGCTGGTCGTGCATCTGTACCGGCGCCTGAAAAAGCTCGCCCCCGAAGACGCCGGGCGGCGCGACGTCCAGCTCTTCACGACGTTGACCACGGCCGCCTACGCTGCGGTCCTGCACACGCCGGGCGGCCTCGATGGGCCGTACTATCCGGCGCTCTACGCGCTGATGATGGTCGCCGCCGCCTTCGCCAAACCCGCGGCAGCGGTCACGACGGTGCTCTACGCGGCCTGTCTCGAAGCGGGACTGCACTTCGTCGCCTTCGGCCAAACGGATAGCCAGAAGCTCTGGATCCACGCGGGCTTCCTGGCGGTCTTCGCCTTCTTGAACGTGAGCCTGTTCCGCGCCGAGATCGCCCGCATGCGCCGGCTGAGCCGAGCGCGGATCCAGAGCGAACTCGAGAAGATCAAAGAGGCGGCGCGCTCGTACCGACTCATCAGCGCACCGAGCTCGGAGCGACATCGCTCCGAACGCGGCGACGACGAAGATCGGCTCTTGCAATCGAGCGTCGACGAGATCCATCAAGCCGTCACGTTCGCCCTCGACCTGCTCCACCGGAGCCTGGGTCTCACGACGGCGCTGCTGCTCAGCGTGGACCAGCGCCACGAGCAGCTCCGAATTCAGGAACTGGTGAGCGATTGGAACGGGGTCGCACCGGGACCGTTCAGCTCGCGCGACGGCATCTTCGGCGCGCTGCTCGCACGTAGGGAGACGATCACCGTCGCGGGCCCCCGCGCGGGCGCCCACGCCATCTATTACGCGCTGCGCCCCGAGGTCGGCGCGCTGTGCGCGGTGCCGCTCATCGAGCACGACCAGATCCGCGGAGTGCTGGTGGTCGATCGCAGCGAAGCGCGAGCCTTCGGCGATCCGGAGCGCCAGTTGCTCGAAGCCGCGACGCACTTCATTTTGCGGGCGCTCGAGAACGAGCGCACCTTCGGGCGGGTGCAGCGCGCCAAGACCGAGCAGGGCAAACTTTACCGCGCCGCCGAGGCGCTCGCCGCCGCGACTACCGAGGCCAGCGTGATCGAGGCGGCGGTCAACCACGCGCGCGAGTTCGCAGCGTTCGACTTTGCCGCCGTGACCCTGTTTCATCGAAACTCTGCCAGCCACGAGATCTGCGCGGTCAGCGGCGACGGCAGCGACGCCCTCGTCGGCCAGCAGTTTCGGCACAACACCGGCCTCGTCTCCATGGCCGTCGCCAACCGCCACGCGCTGCCCTATCGCGGTCACTACGATGCCGCGCGCCAGGTGGTGTTCAGCGCCAAGCTGACGCCGCCGGCGATGCCATCGCTCCTGGTGGTTCCGCTGGTCGTCCACGAGCGCGTGCTCGGCACGTTGGTGCTGGGGTCAGCGCAGAGCGCGGCGTTCGGCGACGACGTGCGGCCTACGCTCGAGGTGCTCGCGAGTCACATGGCGGTTTCGCTCGCCAACGCGCGCATGCTCAAGCGGCTGGAAGAGCTGGCCACCACCGACGGCTTGACGGGGCTCTTGAACAAGCGCGCTCTGATCGCCGCCGCCAGCGAGAAGCTGCGCAGCGCGAAGCGCTTCCAGAAGCCGCTCAGCGTGCTGGTCGGCGACATCGATCACTTCAAGCGCGTGAACGACACCTACGGGCACGACGTGGGCGACGTCGTGATCCGCGGCTTCGGCGAGGTGCTCAAGCGGGCCAAACGCGACACCGACATCGTCGGGCGCTTCGGCGGCGAAGAGTTCGTCGTCGTCTGCGAAGAGACGGGCGACGACGGCGCGAAGCTGCTCGCCGAACGCATCCGTCAAGAGCTCGAAGCCACCACCTTCCAGACCGAGCTCGGACCGCTCAAAGTCACTTGCTCCCTCGGCGTGGCCACCGCGCCGCAAGCCGGCCAAGCCTGGGAGCAGCTGTTCAAGGCCACCGACGACGCGCTCTACGCCTCCAAGCGCGGCGGCCGCAACCGCGTCACGGTGTGGAGCCCGAAGCTGCAGGGCGCGGCGTAAGCTGCCCGCGCTCCACGACATTGGATCTTCTTTGGGGTTGCTGCGCAACCCCTACATGCCTTGCGGCACGAGGCTCGGTCGTACCCCGCGCCAGGCAAGCACCCTCAGCACCGAAAATGCGGCAACCCGGCGGGCCATAGGCACCGACCGCGCGAGCCCCACGGGCGGTACTACCGACCGCGAACCCCCCGCGGGCACCGACCGCGCGAGCCATGTGGCCCGTACGCACCGACCGCGCGAGCCCCGCGGGCCCGACCGCGCGAGCCATGTGGCCCGTACGCACCGACCGCGCGAGCCCCGCGGGCACCGACCGTGCGAGCCATGCGGCCGTCCTCACCTACCTGCACAAGTCACGCGGCCCGTACTCGCCGCCCGATCAGCTCGCGCCACGCGGCCCGTAGTGCCGCCCGATCAGCTCGCGCCACGCGGCCCGTAGTGCCGCCCGATCAGCTCGCGCCATGCGGCCCGTAGTCGCCGCCCGATCAGCTCGCGCCATGCGGCCGTCCTCACCTACCTGCCCGAGTCACGCGGCCCGTACTCGCCGCCCGATCAGCTCGCGCCATGCGAGACCTCGGGAGCAGCGTGCACTATCGCAGATGATTGGATGAGTTATTTAGTATACGCGCGCCTCCGCGCACGTCAAGAGCGGACTGCTTCAGCTGACGACGATTGGAGCCAGAGGTGGTTGCGATCTAGACTGCACTGGCGTGGCGTGGCGTGGCGCGGCCGCGCGAATGCTCGAGGTGCAGATAATGAGCATTCTGTGATAATTTGTTTGACTGGATTTTGTCGCCCGTGAGTGGCGCACTGACGCCTTCAGCTGCAGCACGACGAGGTTTTTGCCGAATTTTTCTCGAAACTGCGCCACGCGGCCTGCCAGAGCCTGCATTCAACGATCGTGGCGCTCAGGGCCGTCTGGGCAAGACGAGTGTCCCAAAAGTTCGTGATAGAAGTGGGTATGACCGCGACCCATCCACCCGAGGCTTCGAACCCGCAGCTGGAACGACTGAGCGACCAGGCGCTACTCACCGAGTTCAACGAGCTGGTGCGGCAGGACCAGCATCACGTCGCCAGCCTGCTCTG
>JAICQQ010000273.1 GCA_025937785.1 Polyangiaceae bacterium | reverse complement strand
GAGCGGGCACCCCAAGCACATGACTCCGGACCCGGCAGCAGCGTTGAAATGCACGAACGCTGCCAGATCTGGTAGCTCGCGCAGGGGTTGACCACAGGCAGGCGCCAGGGGCGCCGACGCGATCTCGAGTGAGTGAAACAGATCGACCACGGCCCCCTGGATGATCGTGTCGACGGTGCTCCGATGGGTCATTCCCGCTGCCCTTTCGCTGGCAAAGACAGCCGTGCCTGCCAATCACTTGGCGACATCGAGACTGAAGGAACGAGCAAAACCATTGATATCTAGATCAACGCACATTCGTGCTTCTGACTAACTGGCCCGTTGCCAATTCGTTTCGGGGCGGGGGTGGGTTTCCTGGAGCGAGACATCGAGAGCACAGTCACAAGGCTTGCGCCGCGCAGCCCAGATGAGACGTTCTCCTCTGAGCGCAGAGCAGGCTGCTTTTGGGGCAATTTTGACAGGAGGGCGCGAGTAGAGGGTCGGCTACACCGCTCGCCGCAAGCCGCAAACCAGACCAGACCAGCGTCGGGAAGCCCTGCCAGCACCTTTACGCGCGCCGTTCAGTAGGTGTGATGCAGCTGGAGAAAGATTTCGCCGGGCGCAAGTGGATACTCGAAGCCGGCAAAACCCGGGTTTGGTCCCGTCTCCGACAGCAAGTTCCGGGCGCGCAGCGCGGCCTTCGTTTCGTGACCAGGTATCAGATACATGGCACGCGTCGCCAGAAACAGATCGAGCACGTAGTATGGGTCGAACGTGAGATCTTCACCGGCTTCGACCAAGCTGGCATCCGCGGCACGACGCGGCCCCACGACAGTCACTTCGCTGCCGAGTTCGAGCGGCATGCTGGGCACGGACGGCACGTCGATGACGGCACCCGCGCGCGCAATCCATGGCGGGTACACGACGTTCTTGGTGCCGACTGTATCCGCCACGAAGCCCTCTTGGCCCAAGTCGCGTTCGGAGTAGACGAACTCGAAGGCACCGTACGCGGTGATGCTCTCGTAGTAGCGGAAATCGGCACGCGACTCCCAAGAGAGGGAGTTCTGGCTCGCAACATTGCGAGCCGTCTGGTTGATACCCTGAGGAGTAAACTCGGCTTTGTTCAAGAGCCAGCTGTACGCCACCCCTGACGTGAGGTCGAAGAAGCGGGTCGGCCTGTACGACATCTGGTACTCGAGCGTGTGAATGCGCTGCGGCTCGAGATCTTCGTTACCGATCACGTCCCCTACCGTGAGCGGCTCGGCGTACAACAAGTACGGCGAGGGTGCTTTGAACGCCGACCCGTAAAGCAACTTCGCCACCACGTTCGAGCTCCAGCGCGATGTAGCGCCGACGCGTCCCGTGAACTGGTCGCCGTATTGACTATGCCTGTCGTAGCGCACGCCGCCGGTCAGCTTCAGCCATTGGTCCACGACCTGATAGTTGGCGCTGAGGAAGGCGCCGACGTTGGTGAGGCGCACGTCCGTGCCACCTTCAGCCGTACCGAGCACCTCCCCGTTGGCCCGATTGATGCGCTCGGGCAGCGCCAAATGCTCCTCGTCGACCAGGGTTTCGATACCCACGATCGCGTTGAAGTCCTCGGACGGGCGCCAGCGTGATTCGAGCGTCGTGTCGATGCCACGGTAGGACTCGTCGCGCTCGACGTAGAACAGGTCGCTGCCGACTTCGATGCGATCGCTGTCGAGCACACCACCTTGGAAGTAGGTCGCCTGAAGCGCGAGATCGAGCTCGTCGGCGGCCTTCAACAGCCCATCCATGTTGATGCGGAGCTGGTGCAGACCGATCCTAGTTCCGTAGTCTTCCCCGTTCGGACCGGTGTCGTTCGTCAGCTGCGCCCATTGTGCAAAGTCGCCACCGCGCTCGATACCGGAGAGGTACCCGGACAGCTCCAGGTGCCCGCGCTCCCCGCGCATGCCGACACGGCTCTGGAAAACCGCTGACCGCCGTTCCAGATCGAGAGAGTAGCGGCGGTCGCCGACGTAGTCGGGCAGCGTGGGTGCAGGAGACTCCTTCGGCAGCTCGAGGCCCGTTCGGTCAGCAGACTCGACCGCGGCGCCCAGCAGCACGTCGAAGTTCCCGAATTGCTTCGAGACGACGACGTCGGCCGTTCCGCTAGGGTTGGTGTTGCTGAAGCCGCCGTCGACGCGTGCACTTACGGTGCGCGCGTCCTCGGGCTTCACGGTGATGATGTTGACGACGCCGAGGAAGGCGTCAGCGCCGTATAACGCCGACGCGGGCCCGCGAATGATCTCGATCTGCTGCACGGAACCTAGCGGAATCAGCTCCACCCCCAGCCAGTTCCCCGAGGTCGTGCGGTAGGCCACGGAGCGCCCGTCGATCATCACCTTGATGATGTTGCTTTCGGCGCCGAGTCCGCCTGACACACCGCGCACCCCGGCGTTCGGAAGGATGTGGTCATCGACCAAGAAGAACCCCACCGTGTGCGACAACACCTCCCCCACGCTCCGGTAGCCCCAGCGCTGGATGTCCTCACGCGTCACCACCGTAATTACCGCGGGGGCGTCATCGACACTCTCGGCGCCCTTACTAGCGGTAGACACTTCGACGTTGAGCAAGCGCAGGAGGTCGAGGTCATCTACATCCTCCGCCTCCGCCTCCGCCTCCGCCTCCCCAGGTTCTGCGCCATTCGTCGACGCCTCTTGCGCGAGAGCATCAAACGGAGACGAGCAGAGCAGCAGCGTCGCCGCGATCACCGGGAAGGAAGTACTTAGCTTTACTCTCAGCCGCATAACGTCGTTGGCTCTATCGCGTCCAGAACTAGCTACGGCCACGAACGCTTCGACAGAACCCCTCGATCCAACGACGACGCATTCTTCCGTGACGCTAATATTAGCTCATCAAGTGCCGTTGACTTGGTACTAACATTCGAGCGACGAGCTCGGTTGCCGATCGATGAGTAATTCCGCCATTTCGCGCTTCAGCGCTGGACTCGCCGCTCTAGGCGTGGCCTGGCTTGCAGAGCGGCGTGCTCAGGCAGCAGCGCCACAGCTGTTGGTGTTCCTCCACACAGCCGTCAAGCAACGAGCGCTACAAGATGCGCTCTCGAGCAGTCTGCCCGGAGTCTCGGTGACCACCGTGGGGCGTATTGCCGACTTCGAGCGCAAGCTTGCGGAAGGTCCTGACGCGGTGCTGACGCTGCCGGTAGTGCTTAGAAGCAAGCGCTTGTCAATATCACTCGCGGGTCACCGCGCAGGAAATCCAAGTGAGAAGTACGTGCTCGTAGGCGCCGACGCCGCGCCCGTCCCCACACAGGTGGCTTCGGTAGGCGCGCTGGACATCCTCGGTCGCGCGGGGACCACCTCGTTCGTCGAAGAACTACTGGGGGCGCAGCCCAAGGTGGTTCGCGTCACCAAAGTAGAAGATCTGCTGCCGCTGTTGCAGATGCGGCGAGCAGACGGAATCGTGCTACCGGCCAGACTTCAGGCTGCGCTGGCCTCCGCGAGCCGCCTGAAGCTGGCGGAGCGCGAGTTGCCCGGCAGCGTTGGGCTGCCGGCGGTGGCAGCGGTGGCCGGGGCCGGAAGCGCCATCGTCGCGGCGATGCGCTCGCTGCCCGCCAGCACGTCCAAGCTCGTGGGAGTTGATTCATGGCATTGACGAGAAGAGAGCTCCTGACGCTGGCGGCAGGGTCAGCCGCACTCGCCGCTTGTTCACGCGTGGCGGTTCAGGCGCGCAGCTCGGCCAGCTATCAGGAGCTTCACAAGAAGCTGAACCCGGGCAAAGAAACGGTGCTGGTCTGCATGCCCGAGACCACACAGACGCAGCAAGCCTGGACCGGGCTGAACGACGAGCTCGGCGCAGAGTTTGGACTCATCGCAGTGCGCATCGAGGGGCGGGACGACACGCGCATCATCCAAGAAGCCGTCAAGCGCCACCGTCCATCCGGCGTCGTGCTGATGAACAACCCTACCGTGACGGCGTATCGCCGCTACGAGAGTGCACTGGCGCCGGCCAAGCGGGTCCCCAACGTGTCGATCATGACATCGTTCTTGCAAGCTCGGCGGCTCGGGCCCAATGCGACCGGCGTTGCCTACGAAATCCCCCTGATCACGTCCGTGACTCATATGCGCAAGATCCTCGCCGAGCGCATCGAACGGGTGGGGGTCGTGTATCGCGGTTCGCTCGCTCGCTTCGTGAACGACCAGCGCGCCCTCGCTGCCCGCGAACAGATCGCAATCGTTGGCGAGGCGGTGAGCGAAGACCCGAACGAGTCCGAGATCAAGGCCGCGCTCAGAACATTGAAGCAGAAGACGGACGCCATCTGGGTGCTCAACGACGACCACCTGTTGACCCCGAAGTTGATTTCGAAGGGCTGGCTCCCCGGACTCAACGAGCGGCCCTGGCGCCCCGCCATCGTCGGAGCAGAGTCGCTCGTCGCCGCTGAACTCTCGTTCGGCACCTTTGCGGTGTTGCCCGATCACACCGAGCTCGGTACCCAAGCTGCCAACGTGATCTTCGACATCGCGGACGAAGGCTGGGTGCTACCCGAAGCCTACCGGACGCAAGAGCCCCTTTCGACCAAGACCACGCTCGACCTGGTTCAGGTCAAGCAGCGCTTTCACCTGCTCCCCGACGCCCTCGCCCACGTCGACCGCGTTTTGAAATAGCCCTCCCGCCCGCCACCGAACCCACCCCCATCCGAACCGCCTGCGCCGATGTCCCCACTGTAATTCCCCCAGTGTGCGACGCCTGCGCCGTCTGACCGCGCACGAATGCGCGGCCCGCCCGGGCTTGTTCAACTTGCGCATGAGCGTCGGCCGACCCTCACTCGCCAGGCTCGCTCGGCTTCGTCGACCCTAAAACGCTAGCTTGTTGGGCAGCGACGCCTCGGCAAACCTAGGTCCAATTCTCGATTTTGAGACCTGCGACCTTGGAAAAATGCTTCTCGTTGTTCGTGACCAGCGTCGCAGTCACGGAGAGGGCATGTGCCGCAATGAGTGTGTCCATCTGCCCGATCGGCAAGCCCGAAGTGGCGAGGGCGGCGCCAACGACGCCGAACTTGGCAGCGGCGGCTGCGTCAAAGGCCAACACGTCAATGCCTGCCAGAAAGGCATCAATGACGCGGTGAATCCGACGGGACTTGCGCTTATCAGCCCCGAATCGCAGCTCGGCTACGGTGATCGCGCTGAGACAGAGCTCGGAACGCTTGTGGCTCTGCAATCGAGAGGCAACTTGACCGAGGCCCCGCAGCGCGAAGCTGACGGTATCGGTATCAAGCATGAACAACGTCATGGCTCAGTCGAAAGGGTCCCGGAGCTTGGCCAGCGGCGACTGCTTCGGCCGTGGCAGATCTCCCGAGAGGGACCCCAGGGACTTCAGGAACTCGTCAGGCCAATCCTCTACGGGCTCTAGGACGATCCGACGGCCGATGCGCTTCACGACCACCTCAGTTTCACCCTCGGGAAACCTGCATTCCCGAGGAAGGCGAACAGCCTGGCTGCCGCCGTTCTGGAACAGCTTTGCACGATGCCTCTTCACACCCAGAAGTATATACTCGAGTTGATACAACGCAACCCCTTGCAATGAGCCGATCCCGGCGTTGCCAAGCTGGCGAGGGGTCCGGCGCCCAAACTGCCAAGATGCGGACCGACCAGTGCTCCGTCCACCAAACGTTGCAGGCCTAAGCTGCACGGGTGGAACGCAGCGAGATCCGCGTCTGCTTCAGGCCGGAGTTAGGCACCGAAGCGAAACCGAGCGGGGCTAGCGTCTCCTGAATCCTGCAAAGTGCGATGTCGACGTGATCCCGAAAACGCTCGCCCAAACCCTCACAACGCTCTTCGTAGAACTCGAACGACGCGAGCGACGCCGTTGGAGCGTTCCCGCGTCGGGCGGCAGTTCTGGCCGAGAGCATGGCTCGCACGTCGCGCACGATCGTGTGTGGGCAGGCTACCCGCTGCCCGTACTGCCCGCTGCCCGCATCGACCCCCGCGTTCAGCGGCGATAGGCGAGCACCCAAAGCACCCGAATCACCGAGTCCACATCGCGCACGGTGACCGCTGCCTCATCCGCGGGCAGATAGCCACACGCGCCCGCGAGGCGGCGCCATCAGCGTCTCGCGCGCCGAGTTTACCGCATCCTCGAGACGAGACCTGCGCTTCCCTGCCTTGGCCCAGAGGCCCTCGCTTCCGTTGAGAGCCGCGCTGGTACTCGCCCGCTTCATCTGCTGCGCCAAGTCGCGATCATGCCGTGCCACCTTACCCGCAACCCCGTGCACCACCCGAACCATCTCCACCAACATATCGAGGACCTTCATTCGAAACCTCCCTTTCGCCGCCCGCTGAGCTGAGCCAGCCTCAGCTGCTCGCGGGCGAAGCTCCCGCCGCCTGGCGCGAGCACGCAGGCACAATCGGAATAGCGAGCGGGGAAAAGGTTATCTGATTGATAGCCGGCAGGCGCTGTCCTGTTCCCTGCTCCAGCCCCCCGAGCCCGAGCTCTGTTCCTGCTGCCTGAGCCCTGCTGCCTGAGCCCTGCTGCCTGAGCCCTGCTGCCTGAGCCCTGCTGCCTGAGCCCTGCTGCCTGCCTCCAGAGCCCGAGCCCCGGAGACCTGATCATGAGCCCTGAGCCGCGGGCGACGCTGGCCACGTGGCTACCACAAACCGCTAACGCGCGATCGGCCCCGCTGCGCCACGGGCTCCTCCCCCGTTTGAATGCGCCGAACTTGGCGACTTGGCGACTTGGCGGGTGCGCGTCAGGGGCACGGCGCGGCTGGCGGGGCGGGCGAACGGGAGAGAGCAGCCGCCAGTCGACTGCGCTTCATTCGGGCGGAACACGAGCACAATTGCGCACTCGAAGGCCGCTCCTCATGCGTTAGCGCCCAATGAGCAAGAAAAGAAAATTCTTGGCGAAGACTTGGCGCGCTTGACAGCAGCCGCGCCGAGCGTGGGGCTCGACGTCATGGGGCGAAGTACGCCCGGTCCCCAGCTACTGGGACGGCGCTGCTGCAGCCTGGTTCTGGCCGTTCTTGAAGGTGTACGGGCGGCTGGCGTCGGTAGCGCCAGGAGCCTTGGGGAAGGTCAGCCCTTCGTAGACCTTCCGCACGCAGTCCTCGAACGTGGGGTTCGCGAGCGTCGAATCGCTGACCGTCGCGGAAGCGACGGACCCGTCGGGGTTGACGCTGAAGTCGACGACTAGCTGCCCCGTGCCGCCTTCGTTCCCCGAGTAGGCGACGGTGTAACAGCCTCGCACCGCCGGATCGGCGGTTCCGTTCATGACTTTGCGGAGCTGATGGTGATTCAGCCCCGGCTTCAGCTCCAATTCTTCGACGACTTTCGGCGGAGGTGCTGGAGGGGGCGTTTTGGGCGGGGGCGGTGGATCGCCGCCGCAGCTTGACAGTAAGAGACACAAAAGCACGCCGCGAGAAGCGCGGCCTCGCGGTACTCGCGCTTCTCGAACGGCGTGCGCTCGAGCAGAGCCGGGCGCTTGGGGTGATCGCACCCTGCCGGGCTCGCTCAAGCTTACTTGCCCTTGGCCGCCGGTGATGGCGCCGGACCGCCGCCGGGCTTCTTACCCTTCTTGTCGCCGGCGTGACCGTGGAAGGTGCGCGTCGGAGCGAACTCGCCCAGCTTGTGACCGACCATGTTCTCGGTGACGAACACGGGCACGAACTTGCGCCCATTGTGCACCGCGAACGTGAGCCCCACCGCTTCGGGTAGGATGGTCGATCGCCGCGACCAGGTCTTGATCACCTTCTTCGATTGAGCGGCAGCCGCTTCCTCGATCTTCTTGAACAGGTGGCCGTCGATGAACGGCCCCTTCTTGATACTGCGCGCCATGCTTAGCCTTTAGCCTTTCGATGCTTGACGATCATCGAGTCCGTGCGTTTGTTGCTGCGTGTCTTGAGACCCTTGGAAAGCTGACCCCACGGCGAACACGGGTTACGCCCGCCGCTGGTTCGGCCTTCGCCACCGCCCATGGGGTGGTCGACCGGGTTCATCGTCACGCCGCGATTGTGCGGCCGCCGCCCGAGCCAACGCGAGCGACCGGCTTTGCCCAGCTTCAGGTTCTGGTGGTCGCCGTTGGAGACCTGACCCACCGAAGCGCGGCACTCGATGTGAACCTTGCGCACTTCGCCGCTTGGCAGCTTGACCTGCGCGTAGGCGCCGTCTTTCGCCATCAACTGCGCCGCCACTCCCGCGGAGCGCACCAACTGCCCGCCGCGCCCCTTGCGGAGCTCGACGTTGTGGATCATCGTGCCAGCGGGGATGTCACGCAGCGGCAGGCTGTTGCCCGGCCGGATGTCGGCGAAACGGCTCGAAAGGATGGTATCGCCTTGGTTCAGCCCGTCGGGTGCGAGGATGTAGCGCTTGTCGCCGTCCTTGTAATGGAGCAGCGCGATGCGCGCGGTACGATTGGGGTCGTACTCGATGTGCGCCACGACAGCTGGCACGCCGATCTTGTCGCGACGGAAGTCGATCGTGCGATAGCGACGCTTGTGCCCGCCCCCACGAAAGCGCGTCGTAATGCGCCCGTGGTTGTTGCGCCCGCCCGAGCTGGACTTGCTTTCGAGCAGCTTCTTCAGGGGCTCGCTGGTGGTAACTTCCTTGAAGTCGCTGCAAGAGTATTGCCGGCGACCCGGGGAGGTCGGCTTGAAAACACGAATACCCATGGCTATTCCTCCTTCTTCGAATCGGAGTCTTCAGTTTCCGACTCGTCGAAGAACTGAATGTCGTCGCCCTCTCGGAGCGTGACGATGGCTTTCTTCCAGTTGGGACGCTTGGCGTCACCGCGGCCCATGCGCTTCATCTTGCCGCGCTGAACCAGCGTATTGACCTCGACCACGTCGACGTCGAACATGGCTTCGACCGCCTTCTTGATCTCGATCTTGTTTGCCCTGAGGGCCACCTCGAACACGACCTTGTTGCTCTCCTTCAAGAGCGCCGCTTTCTCGGTGAGCGCGATCGGGCGCTTGATGATGTCTCCCGGCGTCATGACTCTTGCTCCAACAGACGGGCTTCGAGAGCCTTGGCGGCGTCCTTCGAAACCACGATGTGATCGTGCCGCAGCACGTCGTATACGTTGACGCCCTCTGGCGGCAGGAAGTTGCTGCGTTTCATGTTGCGGATCGACAGGCGCAGATTTTCGTTGTCCTTGCCGTCGACCACCAGCGTCTTGTCACCCGCTTTCAAGGTGTCGAGCACTCCGGCGAGCGTCTTCGTCTTGATTTCAGCGAGCTGAATGTTCTCGACCACGGTCAGGCGGCCTTCCTTGACGAGCAGGCTGAGCGCGCTCACCAGCGCGCCGATGCGCACGCGCCGCGGCGGGCGTGTTGACCAGTCCTGCACCTTGGGCGGATGGGCGCGACCGCCTCCTACGAAGATCGGGGCACGGATGCTGCCGTGACGAGCGCGGCCGGTACCCTTCTGCTTGTAGATCTTCTTGCTCGAGCCCTGCACGGCGGAGCGCTCTTTGGCGGCGCTGGTACCGGCACGGCGCGAGGCGAGCTGCGCCGCCACCACTTCCTGAAACAGGTGCTCTTTGACCTCGGCTCCGAACACGTCATCGGAGAGCTCGAGCTCTCCCACTTTTTCGCGCTTGAGGTTGAAAATATCGACTTTTGCCATGACCGTTTCCCTCAAGTCTTGATTTCGACGTCGACGCCGGCGGATAGGTCCAGCTTCATCAGCGCGTCGAGTGTTTGCGGGGTGGGCTCGAGAATGTCGATCAGACGCTTGTGTGTTCTGACCTCGAACTGTTCTCGGGACTTCTTGTCCACGTGCGGCCCCCGCAGCACGGTGTAGCGACGAATCGCCGTCGGAAGGGGAATCGGCCCCGCCACGCGCGCGCCCGTACGCCGAGCCGTCTCGACGATGTCCGTGGTGGACTTGTCGAGCAGCTGGTGATCGAACGCCTTCAGGCGAATCCGTATCTTGGTTGCTTCAGCCATTTGAGCCTGGTTTGCCTTTCTCGCCCGGCACGGCGCGCGCGGCCCTGACCACGCGCGCGCGATACCGGGAACTGATTACTCGATGATCTTGGTGACGACGCCGGCGCCGACGGTCTTGCCGCCCTCGCGAATGGCGAAGCGCATCTGCTCTTCCAGT
>JAICQQ010000357.1 GCA_025937785.1 Polyangiaceae bacterium | reverse complement strand
GGTACGCCGCCCAAACGCGTCGTGGGCGGACTCGACTTCGATACCCTGAACAACCCCGTGTTGCGACGGGCATCGGCGTTCATCGAACACGCCCACGAGCACCCGGAACACTTCGATGTCTACGATACACCGCCCGAACAGCAGATCCCGTTTTGGCGCAAGCAAGCGTTCACGCAGTACCTGCTGCAAAACGTCGACAAGTTTACGCCGGGCGACATCGTGCTGATCCGCGGGCAGACCAATTTCGAAAAGAAGTGGGAACGGCCGATCATGCACTATCACTCGTTCTTCATTTACGAGAACGACCCGGTGAGCGGCATCCCCATCGCCATCGTCGGTAACGCTGGTGTCCCGTCGCTCCGCGTGTGGAACACCGAAATGCGGCGCACCCCGCGGCGCAGCATCTGGCACCGGATCCGGCCGCAGCTCCACTGGCTCGAGAGCATCGTCCCGGCAGGCGGCGCCGCTGACCTGGAGCCGGCGCCCCTGGCTTTGGGGCGCGACTGAGGGGGCGATGGGAGGGCGGTGCCACCTGTTAGCAGTGCTGCTCGCGGCGCCTGCCTTGTGCCATTGCGAGGAGCCGTCGCTGCCCCTCGCTGCAGCCGACCTCGTGCTCCGGACGCCGCGCCCGGCTGCGCCTTCCGCGCTGGATCAGGCGCGAAGGCCGGAGCCAGTCAGCACGGAAGGGCGCGAGAGCGATGCCGTGTTGGCGGTCGGCGAAGCTACCGTGCCCGCGTTCCCCGAGCGAGCGTCTTGTGCTGACGGCATGGTCCTGGTCGAGGGCGAGTATTGCCCCGAGGTCGAACAGCGTTGCCAGCGCTACCTGACGCCCTACGGCCGCTTTGCGAAGTACCGCTGTGCCGAGTACGGCGAGCCGCGCTGCCTTGCGAAGCGGCGCCGTCCCATGCGCTTCTGCATCGACAGGGACGAATACACCGAGGCCGGAGCTCGGCTGCCGCTGAATCACAAGAGCTTCGTCGAAGCGGAGCAGATCTGTCAGTCCGCCGGCAAGCGCATCTGCACCGAGAGCGAATGGAACTTCGCGTGCGAAGGTACCGAAATGCGTCCGTATCCGTACGGCTTCGAGCGCGACTCGCGCGCGTGCAACGCGGACCGCACCGACATCCTGACGCCGAGTAAGGCTCTCAGGGACCTGCGGGCGCCCTCGGATGCCTTCCCGGAATGTCTGAGTCCGTTTGGGGTCAGGAACCTTACCGGCAATCTCGAAGAGTTCGTGCTTCGCGAAGGATCGGATCCGCCGCGTCCGGCGATGAAGGGCGCCTATTGGCAGCCCAGTCAGAACTCATGTCGTGCGCGGCAGACCGTGCACGGAGCCCACTATTCTGGGATCGAGACCGGGTTTCGGTGCTGCTCGGCGGCCGCTTCCCCGAAGTAGCCGCGCCGCCCGGCTCGAAGCTGCTCACGCGGGAGTGCAACGACCCCCCCTACCGATGGAGGGGGCGCCGCGCTTCGGGTCTGGGCAGGCCGGCGGGGTTCACCCGTGAAAAATGATCACTTAAGATCCCTGCGAACGGCCCTCAAGAACGCCGCACGATCAGCTCAACTGCCTTTTTCTTCTCTGAACGAACTCTGACAGGAGTACGAGCATTGGCGCGCGCGCTGTGCGAGAGTCGTTGCTGGGATCTCCGCGCATGCGAGTTTCCGAGTACGGGCTCCGCGCCCTATGGCCATGAACAACGCGACGAAATCTGGGCGCGAGGACGCTGACGAAACGTCCAACCACGGTGGCGAAGTCAGCGCCGTGACGAGCGCGCCGATCCCTTTTTCCAAGCTGGTTTCCGACCATTTGGCGTTCGTCTGGCGATCGCTGAGGCGTTTCGGTGTTGGCTCTGCCGACGTTGACGACGCTGCTCAACGTGTATTTCTAATCGCTAACGAAAAGCTCGACAGCATCCGCGCCGGCAGCGAACGTTCGTTCCTGATTGCAGTGGCGATGCGCGTGGCCTCTCACACTCGTCGTGCCAATCAGAGACGCGAGGCCGCACAACAGCGTTGGTTCGAGTCGCAGGCGACCGCACCCGTGCCCGAGGGCCCAGCTCGACGAGCCGAGGCGCGGGACATGCTCGATCGCGTTCTCGATAAGATGCCCGCTGATCTGCGTTCCGTATTTGTTTTGTTCGAGCTCGAAGAACTGACCGTCGACGAAGTTGCAGCCTTATTGCGGCTGCCTCGTGGTACAGTTGCTACACGGTTGAGACGAGCGCGTATGGTGTTTCGTGAACAGGCAAGATTGCTCGAGCCCCAAAGTAAAGCTATGAAGCGTAGCAACGGAAGCGAGCCGTGATGGATCCTGAGCGCCTAGGAGCCGATTGCAGCCAGTTCGAGGCGGAGATCCTGCGTGCCGGGCGCGAGGACGCGATGACCGAGAAGAGCGGGCGCGCCATCCTCGTCGCCTTGGGTGTGGCTTCGCCCGTGGCGGCCTCCAGCGCCGTGGCCGTGGGCGGCAAGCTCGCGCTGCTCAAGGGGGTGTTCATTGCTGCTGGAATTGGGGCGGCCGGGACCCTGGCCTACTGGGGTGGCAGCGAGCTGATGCAGGCCTCGACGCCTGCACCGGCCGCCGCACCGCCCGCCGTGGTGGCCGCGCCGGCGGCAGCACCGGCCAAGATCGAAGCTATCGACGTCGGCGACCTCCCCAAAACGGACACCAGTGAAGCTGCCGCCAGCGCCGAAGAGCCGGAACCGGCGCGTCGTCCGGCAGTGACAGCGCCCGCGTCGACGAAGCTCGACACGCTGCCGCTGGAGCTGGAGGCGATCGACAACGCGCGTAAGGCGCTGGCTCAGGGCAACCCTGCGCTGGCTTCCCGCTTGCTCGACCGCTACTCCGCTCGCTTCCCGAAGCCGCGCCTGGGCGCAGAGGCGACAGTGCTCCGCATCGAAACACTCATCGCACGCGGCGATCGCGGCGCGGCCTCGCGGTACGGTAAGGCCTTCCTCCAAAACAATCCGAAGAGTCCGTACGCGCGTCGCGTGCGTTCGCTGATCGGCGACACGGCGGGCGGCCCGGATTCATCCAGCGGCGACCGATGAAGCCGGTCGTTAGCCGCTGGGGCCTTCGCTCGCTCTGCGCGTGGGGGCTGGTCGCAGCTTTTCCTGCCTGTCACGAGAAAGTGTCGCTGGGCGGTTGGTCCGATCCGCTCGGCACGTCGACGAGCGGCGGCCTCGGCGGCGCTGCTGCCACCGTCGACACGGCCACGACCACTTCGTTAGCCACTGCCTCTAGCGGTGCCACTGGGGGTGCCTCCACCACGGGAACGGTCGGGGTGGGCGGAGCTGCTGGCGACACGGGTGAGCCTTCGGGGTTGCCGGCGTGCTTGGCAGAGGCGACCCCCGGTCCGTTCAACGTCGCGGGACCGGACTACAGGGCGACCGAGACAGCCTCGGACTGGACCTGGCCCAAGGCCATGACGTCGCTCGAGTGGGAAATCAGAGTCGAGCGCGAGATCGTGAGTCTCCCGATCGATGAACAGATCGACACGGGTTACTACTACTCGCATCAGTTCTCGTTCCAGGGAGGCAACCCAGGGGTATTGGGCATCCAGGCAGAGGGAGGCTACGATGAGCCGCCGCGCGATACGACGTTCGAATTTACCAAGATCGTGACGTTTTGGTTGTCGGCGCTCGACGCGGAGCTGGGCGACCTGCCTGAGTCCCGCATCTGGAACGATCGCGCCGCCGGCATCGACTACTTGACCATTCACGCAAAGTTCGACTGGCAGGTCTGTCGCACCTATCGCTTGCGGGTGGCGCCGCACACCGTCGAAGCCAACGGGGACACCTGGTACGGGGCCTGGATTACGGATGTGGATGCAGAGATCGAGACGTTCATCGGTCGCATGCTGCTGCCCGCTGGTGCCGGTCTGCTCGTGCCCTTCAGCACCTCGCGCACGCAGGGCTTCGTTTCGCCGCAAATGCCAACGGCCTGCGAGATGCAGCAGACGGCTTCGGTGCTGTACGGGACGCCGACCGCGGACGCGGGTGCCTTGGTACCCGTGCAAGCCCCGAACAATCGCTTCGGTCAGGTGCTGGGGTGCTCGGGATCCCGCTTCAGCTCCTTCGACGGCGCCGTGCGCCACGAACTGAACGTGCACCCACAACGACTCTAGAAGCTGCTGCCCACGCGGAGGGCAGCGGTCGCGGTCAACGCAGGTACTTCGTGCACCGACGTCTCTGGATTCTCGAACACGAATTCGTAGCGAGTGAGCGGCGCTGCAGCGCCACCTTCGAGTGTCGTGAACCATGACTCATCGAGGGCGAGTTCGAGGCGCAGCTGAACTTCGGCGGCTGCCCAAAACTCGTGCTGCTTGCTCGCCGTCGGGATCTTGGATCCGACCGCCGTCACGCCGCCCAGCTCCATCACCGCGCAGGGCACGATGCGCAGCGGAGCGCCGAGTACGACCGCCGACGCACACAGCGTCGGCCGCACCACGTAGAAGTGAAAGGTGGCTTCTGCATCGTCGATCGGTGGCGAGCCTGCCTGGCGGTAGGCGAGCTCGAGTCCAACTTCGCCAATGGGAGCAGGCCCTGGGCCCTCGCGGCGCAGCTCCACGAGTCCGCTCACACCCAGCGCCGGGCGCGGCGCAGCACCAAAGGCCGCGCTGGCGCCCAACGCCCAGCGCGGGGACCACGTGCTGGGCCCGGCGGCGATCTCCGAGGGCTCTTCGATCTCGACCTGGGCTGAACCGTACTCGCTGACGCTTGCGGGGCCGGGCGCCTGATCATCCACGGGCGGCGGCTCGGTCGCGTCCTGTCGTCGTGAAGTGTCTGCGGGGGGTGAGTCAGGCTCGTCGACCACGGGCGGCGGCGTCTCCGGCGTCGGCTCGGGCTCGTCGAGCGTTTCGCTGGGTGCGAGCGCGGCGCGCGGGTCGATCGCGAGCGCCGTTGCCAGGGCGAGCACCGTGGCCACGTCCTTGCAACGGGAACCGTTCACACGGCGAGCCATCGTGGCGCCGTCCGTCTCCTGGATCACCAGGCTGCCCGTCATGCGCGTGCCCTGCCGTTGCAGCTCGACGCTGAACGTTCGGGCCGTCTCTTGCGCGGTCGCCGCCCGGGCGCTGCCCGTGCGCGCGAACACCTGCGCGCTGAACTGGGGCGCCGAAGGGCAGCCGGCGTTGGCGGGTGCGCGGTACTCGATGCGGATCGGTTCCGTGGCGTCGGCAGACCGCGACGTCGCAGACCACGCGCTCGCTACGGCGGCGACGCCAAGCGACGTGACCAGTCGGAATGCGGAGCGGCAGAGTCGTGACGTCATCTCGAGGCCGGAAGGGGAGGGGATCGAAACGAGAGCTTTATACAAAGCCGACAGATCAGGCGAGCCTGATGTTCCACTTCGGTTCGGAAAACACCGCCGGCAGCCCCGGGCTCGTCGCGGCAATCGATTCGAGCGGCTCGTGTGCCCGTGCGGCTTTACCGGCTGGCACGAGTAAAGTGCCGGCCTAACTCACTCGGCTCGGTCCGAGGCAGCCCCTGGAGGTCCCTCGTGCCGCTCGCGATTGGGGGCCACCGGAGGGGGCCACCGAGACACACCTCGAGCGATCCTGGCTCGCGCTTGGACCGGGAGTGCGTCGCGATCCATCGTGCGCCTCAGGGTATGAGTAGATAGTGAGCAGCGTCACGCATCCACTAAGACACGTCTCGCCTCTCCCGCACTTCACTGCTTCCGCCCACTCGCAGGAACCCTCCCGCGTTGCTCGCCGCGACGCTGATGGAAGCCACCCGCACCGCGTCTCGCAACACGTATCGCGCCAGCGGTTTCCTGACTTTCAGCGGTTTCCTCGCCCGCTTGCGGGCCATGAAGCTAGGGCCTGTCCCTGAATTGGACGATGGCCCCGTGAACGTGAACGTAAACGTGCCCGTGCCCGAAGAAGCGCAACCGATGCCGAGGTGGGGCCGATGGCTGGAGCATGACGCTCGATCATGAGGGATTGGAAGTGTATC
>JAICQQ010000494.1 GCA_025937785.1 Polyangiaceae bacterium | reverse complement strand
TCGCCGAAGTCGAACAGACGAGTCCACATCGGGCCCCCGTCCCATGCGAACCAGAGCTCGATGGAAGCGCTGGATAGGGATGACAGGATGCCAGATGGCAGCGTCACGTACTGTTCGACGTCCGCGGAGCTGAGGACGAGCTCGCCGCTACCGCTCAGAGTGGTGCCCACCAGCTCGCCGTGGGCGCCGCTTTGGCTGTCCAGAGCTTGCGAACCCTCGCCGTCGAACGAGTATCGATGCAAGATCCCAGCGGCCAACCCGAGGCATCCCGCGGCTTCGAGCGTGTCTTCGTCCGGCACGCCGCAACCACACTCGCCCGGCTCGACCTTGTCGCCGTCCTCCGGGCATGCATCGACGCAGTCGGAGGTCCCGTCGGCGTCCGTATCCGTATCGGGCAAGTCACAGCCACATTGCCCGGGCTCGGTCTTGTCGGGGTTGTCCAAACAGCAGTCGTCGAGCTCACAATCAGCGCCGCTCGTGGAGGTCGCGGTCGACGTGGAGGGTGAGCCGCCGTTGCCAGCGTCACCGCCGGTGGCTACACCCGCACTCCCCCCGTCGCTTCCGCTGCCTCCGCCGATACCCCCGTTGCCGCCGGTGCCCCCGTTGCCGCCGGCGTCGGAGGTGACCGCACTCTCGGTGCCGCTGGCGGACCCCATTGTATTCGCTTCGCCCATGCCGGGGCCACCCGAGTCCGTCGCTGAGGTCGTGGCCGTCGTCGATCCGGCGAAGCCTGGAGTGCCCCCCGCGCCCGGGTCATCGCTTTCCAGCAAGCTCGAGTCGTAGACACGACAGGCGGAAGCCACCAACACCAAAACGGCAACTGGAAAGGCCCTGCGGGGATGCCGGCACGCTGTGTGAGCGCTCCGGCGGCGCAGCAGCGTCGCCGCGCCGAACACGAGCGCGAGCAGTGCGGGTGGGCCCCCCGACGCCGGGGCGCTCAGCCTGCACGAGCAGCCCTCGCCGCCTCCAGCGGGCGTGGTGCGCGCGCTCTCCTTCGCAGGCGTGAGCGTCACGAGGGAGATGCCGAAACGTGGCAGTTCGAACGAGAGGCTCACGGCGCCGCCCACCACGGGGGCCGCCTGCTCGCGCGAGAGCACGACCGGTTCCATGGACTCCCGGAGCTCGGCCTGTTGCACGCTGGACACCGGGTCCGGACTGCCCTGCGATTCCCAGACACCGAAGGCGTTGCCGTGCGTGTCGTCGACGCGCGTGTGCGTCACGAGTGCGCCACCGCCGAAGGCGGGCGGCAGGGTTACTCTCAGCTCGATCGACGCTGGCGCGGCCGCCACGACGTCGTCGTGATAGTTCCAGATCAGTACCTGGATCCGATCAGCATCGCGCGCAGCCAACACGTCGACGTCGGGCTGCGCTCGCACACCGTTGGCAATCAGGTCGCTCAGCGCCAACGCCCCGCTGCTCGTCGCGGGCAGTCGATCACCGCTCAGGCTCCCGAGCAACTTGAAGGCGTTCAACACCGGCAGGTGGATTCCGTTCGTGCTGAGGGCGCGGTAGCCCGCGAAGTAGGAAGTCCCCGGGAAGGTGAAGGCCCAGGTCAACACACCGCGCAGCTCGACCCCCACCTCGGCGGCGAGGTCGAGCGAACGCTTCATCATCGCCACCTCGTAGGCCCCGTAGGCCGGCGAGTTTCGATAAGCGTTGTAGGGCGCTACGGTCACGGGGCACGCCGCGCACCCGTCAGGATCCGCCTCGCTGATCACGATCGGTGTCTTGGCGAATTTCGCGGACGCAGCAACGGCTTCGAAGCC
>JAICQQ010000183.1 GCA_025937785.1 Polyangiaceae bacterium | reverse complement strand
TCGCTTCGGTGGGTTGAACATCGCCGAGGTGCTCGATTTGTCGGTAGAAGACGCGCTGGCGTTCTTCGCCAAGGGCGGGGGGAAGCTTCCTGCCGCCCACGCCATCGTGGAGCGCATGGCCCACGTGGGTCTGGGTTACGTCAGGCTGGGCCAGCCGCTCACCACGCTCTCGGGCGGCGAGCGGCAACGGCTCAAGCTCGCGACCCACCTGGGCGAAGCGGGAGGCGTCTATGTGCTCGACGAGCCGACGACCGGTCTACACTTGGCAGACTTGGAACAACTGCTGGCGCTCCTGGATCGACTGGTCGACGCCGGAAAATCGGTGATCGTCATCGAACATCACCAGGCGGTGATGGCGCACGCCGACTGGATCATCGATCTGGGACCCGGCGCCGGTCACGACGGCGGCCGCGTCGTGTTCGAAGGCACGCCCGCGGCCCTGGTCAAGGCGCGCTCGACGCTGACGGGCAAACACCTCGCGGCCTACGTAAGCTGACCCGGCAGCGAGCCCCCATGCAGATCTTCTACGAGTTTCTGGCCCCTTGGTGGCCCCTGATCTCTCCAGTCGAAGACTACGAAGCCGAAGCTCGACACTACCGCGAGCTCATCGAAGCACGCGCACCCGCGGCCCGAACGCTGCTCGAGCTCGGCAGCGGCGGTGGCCACAACGCCTTCTACCTCAAGCAGCGTTTCGCGATGACGCTCAGCGATCTGAGCGACGGCATGCTGGCCGTTTCGGCGAAGCTCAACCCGGACTGCGAGCACGTGCGGGGCGACATGCGGAGCCTGGAGCTGAACCGGCGGTTCGACGTGGTCTTCGTGCACGATGCGATCGACTACATGACGACCGAGGCTGATCTGGAGGCTGCACTCGGAACTGCGTACCGGCACTTGGTGCCGGGTGGGCTCGCCCTGTTCGTGCCCGACCACGTGCGCGAGCGCTTCGAGCCTGGCAGCGAGTGCGGGGGTTCGGACGCGGCGGACGGGCGCGCGGTGCGATTTCTCGAGTGGACCCCGGGTCTTGCCCCCGACGCGGCGACGGGGACGACGCACTACAACTTTTTGGTTCGTAGCAGCGACGGAGCCGTCCAGGCGCACCACGAACGCCACGAGTTCGGGTTGTTCAGCGAGGCCACGTGGGTGCGCTTGCTCGAGCGTCGTGGCTTCGAGGTCGAAATCACCGACGACGACGTGGAGGGCGAGCACACGCCTCGGCTCTGTTTCTTTGCGCGCCGGCGGGGCGGCGCGTGATCTGGGAAGGCGGGCGGCGCGTGACCCGGGACGGCGGGGCGGCGCGTGATCTGGGGGCGGCGTGACCCGGGAAGGCGGCGCGTGACCCGGGACGGCGGCGCGTGAGCGAGGGCTCGGCGGGGGAGGCTGCGGACGTGCGGCAGCTGCGCGCGCTGCTCACGGGGCTGGAGCAGCAGGTGCATTTTCATGTGCGGGCGCTGGACTGGGCTGAGTCGAGCAGCTTTTGGGAGCTGTGGAGCCAAGATCCCGGTGTGCCGCTCGAGGCCTTCGTAGCTGCCTGCGGATTAGGTGTCGCCGGTGCGCCGGTAGGGCGTTGGGAGGTGCTGACGCGGCACCAGGCGCAGCGCCTGCTGCTTGCGGCGCTCGCGTGGGAGCAGGCGTACGACACGGCGCGCCTCGAGCTCAGCGCGGCGGAGCGCATCGCCACCGCGTTCGTCGACCTGTTCGCGCCGGACGCGCGCTTCTTCACCAATGGAACGGTGCAGGAAACCTCGCTGGGTCTGCGCACGCGCGCTTGGTACGGTTCGGTAACGTCCGCCACTTTCGAAACTGGTGTCGTCGTCGTGGACGCACGCCGCATCGGCCTTTTGTACGTCGCCGACGAGGACTGAACCCAGGACCGCCGAACCCGGGAAGGAGGACGGGGGCGCATCCCGAGCAGCGCTGCGTTCCGGCCGGGGTGGGCGAAGCCTCGCGAACATCACCATGCTGATCGCTGCGACAACCACGAAATAGACGAACAACCCGAGGATCCGTGTCACATCCACGCCAACCACCCGTTCCTTTCGATCCACGTGCTCATGATTTGCCTCTCATGACGCGACCCCCATCGCGATCGGTGCCGAAGCGTCGAGCGAGCTAAGCAGGTCAGCAAAGCGACCGAGGCTGAGGCGCTTGACCACCAAACGCGGCACGCCTTTCGCCTTCGCCACCTTGCGCGACAATTGTACCGACCCGTGACTGTTCACATCGGTGATCACCACGACCAGTTCGGAACGGGCGATCACCGCTTCGAGGGACGCGCTACCGCGTCCGCCCACGTCACCCGAGTGGAACTCGATCGTGTGCGCGCTCCTTAGGGCCAGCTTGCGCAGCATGGGTTCCGCCCGCCCGAGCCCTCCGACGATGGCGATGCGCAGGCCCGTCCGTCCGGGGTTTCGGCGAGAGACGGGGGGGGTGGGTTGCAGCGCCACGACTAGAGAAACATCCGTTATAGCGGACCGTATGTCAAACCATTTGTCCGTTATACTGGACACATCGGTGGTAAATGTGATTCATAGCGCACAGTTACGCACATTCAGAGTCGTGCAGGAATGACCAGTATCACGGATCTTCCTCCGCGATTCAGAGCCCGTGATAGCGACGATCCCTCCGTTTTCAGGGGTTGTCAGCGTTGACGCAGCCGCAGCTCCCAGCAAATACTCGGCGTCATGACATCGTCGCGAAGCGCCCCAGTGCGCTCACGGCCAGGGAGCAGCGCAGGGGCCAAACGGACTCGTGCGAGGCTACCGGTCACGAAGACGCCGCCCGACGAGGAGCTGCTCGCCGATGAGATGCCCGAGATCGGTGGCAACCTTCGGAGGCTGCGCTCGGAACAGGGGCTTTCGCTCGACAAGCTGGCGCACTTGGCGGGGGTGAGCCGCGCGATGCTCGGCCAGATAGAGCTCGGCCAGAGCACACCTACCATCAAGACCCTGTGGAAGATCTCTCGCGCGCTCGAGCTGCCCTTTTCGGCGCTCATCAGCGGTCGAGCCAATGGCGGTACGACGCTCTTGACCGCGGCGCAGACTCGACGCCTGGCGAATCAGAACGGCACCTTCGTCTCGCGCGCGCTGTTCCCGCTCGGTGGCCCGCGGCGCGTGGAGTTTTACGAACTCTGGCTCGCGCCCCGCGCCGAAGAGCGAGCGGTGCCGCACCCGCCCGGCACGGTGGAACAGCTGACGCTGAGCCGTGGCGGCGCGCAGATCGAGGTGCACGGCGCGCACTATGGGCTGAACGAGGGTGATGTGCTGACGTTCGAAGCCGACGTGCCGCACGCCTATCGCAACACCACGGACCAGGAGGCGCTCCTGTACCTCGTGATGACCTACGCGCAGGTCGCTGGATAACCAGCCCCACAACGCCCGCTGCGCAGGCCGGGCCACGGCGTTTCGAACACCGTGGCCGGCACAGGGAAGCCAACGAATTCGTGGAGGTTACCAGGTGGCGAAGGCCGCCCAAGGGTGGTTGCCCGCCGTCGTGGTGATGCAGTAGCCACCATTCACGGCAGGCGGCAGTGACGACCACGGGGTCCAGTCGCATTTCATGGCGACGCCGTTGACGAAGAGCTGGCGCGGGTTGACGAAGTTGCCGCAGTTACCGCCGCTGAGTGTCGCCGTGGTCTCGTGGCAGGTCGCGGTGGTGCCGAGGTTGCCGGACTGGTGGTTATTGCTGATGAAGACCACCGGGGCATCGCAGTAGTCGTCGCAGGGCCGCGCCTGCGGCGGGCCCTCGAGGTCGCTCTCGACCGGCCCGTTGCCGAAGGGGCGGAAGTAGGGGTTCGTCGTCAGCACGATCTTGTCTGCCGAGAAGCCGTCTTCACGCATCCAGAGGTTGACGGCGTGCAGCCCCGCCTGGTTCACCGGCAGCGTCGCGATGGGGCTGTCGATCGTGTTGCGCGCCCAGCTCAAGCCCGTGGTGAAACCCGTGATGCGATCGGCGCTGGGGACAGCGACACCGTCGAGGCCCACGTGGCACGAGTCGTCGTTGGCGCTCGGCCCGATGCCACGGACCCACACGTAGTAAGTGCCCGTGGTGGAGAAGTCGACCGTGAAGGTCAGCTCGGGGCTGCTGTTGGGGTAGCCCGTGTCGATGGTGGCGCCGCCGTTCGGTGCCGCGAGCATCAGCGCTTGACCCGAGGCCTGTCCGTTCGCCGTTTGGTTCCAGGAGTGGTTGGAGCGCGCGGTTTTCTGCATGAAGTGCTCGGCCTCGAACACGACCATGCCGTTCGCTTCGACGAACGCGGGGGTGAGGTTGCAGGTGTCGTTGTCCTCGTACACGCAGCCCGTGGCATCGTCGCAGCTGTCCGTGGTGCACTCGTCAGAGTCGTCGCAGACGGGCGCCGTGCCGGGCACGCACGCCTGATCCGCGCAGATCTCGTCGCCGTTGCAGATTGCGCCGTCGTCGCAGTCGGCGTCCGAGGCGCAGCTCACGGGCTTGGCGTACACGGTGAGGTCGTCGATCGCGAAGCCACGGTCGACGTTGTTGTTGATGTCGACCGCGTTGAACGCCAGCTGAATGCGGATGCTCGTCGAGCCGCTGGCGGGCAGCAGATCGGCGATGCCGACGCGGAGGTTTTCCCAACCGGTGGTCTCGTTCAGGACCGCGCCGCCGCTGTTGTTGCTGGCGACCACCTGAAACGGGCCGCCCGCCACCGACACCAGCACCTCGGCGTTGTCGTAGTTGAAGGCTTCCTCGGTATCCAGGAAGTAGTTGAACCCGAGCTCGGCCATGTCGCGGTTGGCGATCGCGATGGCGGGCCCCGTGATGGTGTGTCGGATCGGCGTGCCCGTGTTGTAGTTGCAGAAATCGTCTCTGCCGTAGAACAGGTTTCCCGGGGCGGAGTGTCCGGGCAGCGTGTCCAGGCAAGCGGTCGAACGGTGCCAGAGATTTTGCGGTTCGGTATCGGCGACGTAGCCTTCGAGGCCGGTGTCGAACGTTGCCGTGTAGATCGGTACGGGAGCGCCCACCCTGAGCTTCGCGGTGCGGCTCACGTTGCCGACGCCCGAGGTCTGGTTGACGAACTCGATCGCCGCGCTGTAATCCCCGTCGGGGAGCGCCGCGGCCGCCGTCTGATCGATGGAGACGGTGACGCTGGCGCTTTCACCGAGCGGGATCGTGCCGCCGGTGCTGTCGACGCTGAGCCAGGTGGCCGAGGCGGGAGTGACCACCGAGTAGTCGAGCGTCGCCTCGGGACCGAGGTTGTGCAGCGTGTAGCTGATGCTGACCGGTTCGAAAGGCCCGTCGCTGGGACCCTCGGCGTCGAGATCGGCGCCCTTCACGACGAGCCCGTCGACGATGGCAGGGCAGCTCATGCCGTGAAGCTCGAAGCCCGTGCAGATCTCGTCGTAGTGCGGGGTGCCGTTCTCGATCAGCTCGTCGTCGTCGTCCAGCGTCAAGAGATCGATCGCGATCGAGGCGTCGATGCCGCTGCCCGTGTGCAGCGGGATCGAGCTGAACACTAGCGACCGGATGATGGCGTCGGCGTCGTCGGGCTCGGTGACGGCAAGCTCTTGCCAGATGTCCCAGACGGTGCCCGAGATCAGCGCGCCGCACTCGTACTGCGAAGGACCGCACGAAGAGCAGTTGGTCGCGCTGTACTGGCAGTCGCTGTCACCCTGCCTGAGCGGCGTGTCGCATTGGTTCAGGTAATACCCGACCCCGACCCTGGGGTCCTTCGCGAACAGCATCGCGATGGTGTCGGCCATGCCCTCGCCGTACTCGTTTTGCCCGCTGCCCCCTGAATCGATCATGTGGTGGCCGAACTCGTGGTGCACGATACTGCCGAAGGCTGCGTTCGCGCGCTCCCCCGAGCGCTGGCAGAAGTTGATGCTGCGGATCGAGCTGTCGTCGTCGTACCAAGCGCCGCCCGTGATGTCGCACAGCATGCCCGTCTGGTTGACGTTCAGCGGGAAGTTCGTCTGCCCCGAGATCACCGGATACTCGGGCACGTGATCGAGCAGCATGTCGCGCAGG
Source organism: Polyangiaceae bacterium (assembly GCA_025937785.1). Taxonomy (GTDB): domain Bacteria; phylum Myxococcota_A; class Polyangia; order Polyangiales; family Polyangiaceae; genus JAICQQ01. The sequence goes on along the minus strand of JAICQQ010000183.1, from coordinate 9,939 downwards.
GCGTTCGCCTGCTGGTAGGCATTCAGCTGCGCGAGCACCAGCTCCGGCGGGTCCGCCGGGTCTTGGTGGAGGAAGTTCGCCGGCCCCGGCGGCGTGACCGACATCGACAACGAAGCCGTGCTCCCTGCGCCGTTGGTCAGGGCGAAGTACTGACCAGTCACGCTGGAGGTGACGTCGACGGCGCCACCGCCCGACTGGACGATGGTGAAGTCGCCGCTGGCGTTCGTGAGCGCGTTGCCGGCGCTCGACGTGACCGCGGCGTAGGGCAGGGGAGCCGCGCCAAGCGTGCCGCACTCCATCGATTCGGAGCCGAGCGTGACTTCGGCCTGGACGCTGCCGGTGATGTCGAAGTGCAGGTTGCTCTCGACATGCAGGATGTCGCCGGAGCTCGCGTCGGCGACGAAGGTCCATTTTCCGGGCCCGCCCGCGGCTTCTACCGTGTACTCGAGCGCCAGGCGCGGGGCCTCGTCTTTCCCCTCGACGCCTGCGAACACCGTCAGCGTCGGCGTGCTCACCTGGGTGAGCCCCGCCGGTGTCGGCAGGCTCTGCCGCTGGAGCGCGCTACTGGTGCGCAGCGCTGCCAGCGACTTGTCCACGTCGACCGAACCCATGGCGCCCTGCGCTGGAGCTCGGAAGTTGCCCATGGGCTTCAAGTCCGAGTTCGCCCAGACCACCGGATGTTTGCCATCGTCGCGCACCAGCGTCCGCAGCCCAGCGCGGAAGACCGGGATACCGTCGCGTTCTTGCTGATAGCTGAAGAGCCGGAACTTGTGTTTGCCGGTGGCCGGATCGTACATCAAACCCACCCCGTTTGGGTTCATGCGCGGGAAACGCGCCGATTTCTTGGCGGTGGAAGCGCCCAGCGTCACGGGACGCAAGTCGCCGGGCTCGACCCCGAAGAGCCCAGCGCTGTTCTGGCGGAAGCGCTCGGCTGCGTCCGCGGGGTCCTTGCCGGTGCTGACGGCACCGTAGACGCGCTGCACGCGGTTACCGTGGAGATGGACCCGAGCCTGCGGCAGCGCCGTTTTCACGCGGGTCGCGTGCGCGGCGATCGCGGCGGCTCCGGTAGCCCCGCTGGGTCGCTGCGGCCTGGGCGCCGCCGCCACGGGTGCATCGGGCGTGCCGGGGCCTTCCGGTTCGTTGCCGGCGCTGCAACCGTAAAAGCTGACGCTGGCTGCCAAGGCGCTTCCCCAAGTGCCCACGTGAACGATTCGTCTCGATGACATTCCGAACTCCTGTGTTCTCGATTGTGCCGCAGAGCGGGTTCACTCGGTGCAAGCGGCGAATTCAGTCTTACACCTGTAATACAGCGCCCCGCGGGCCCCAACCACCAACCACCAACGACGGTATAACGTGTTCGCGAGTGCCGCAAGCGATTCGCGACGCTGGACACGAGACACAAAAAGGCAAACCCGTCGCCGGCAGCGCACGCGCGGACGATCAGGCAGGTGCAATCGTTGCGATGCAATCGTTGCCAAGGGCTTGCCTTGCTCGCGACACGGCAGCTCGATCGGCGCGGCCCGCGCGACCGCGGCAGGTTGCTCGATAACGGTCTGGGTGAAGAGCGGGGCGTTGTTCGGTGCCCAAGTCAGACCGCGATTGCGCCGTTGCCCGACGTCCTTGTTGGAATGGGGCGTTCTTGTATACTGCCGTCGGAGCTTGAGGTCCTGACACAAACATGTTGCCGTTCCCCTTCCCACCGCCTCGCGGCAGCAATGAGGTCCCCCAGTGGACCGGCGCTGGCTTCCGTTTGGGCGACCGCATCGTACCGGTGCTCGAGTACAGTGAGAACGAAGCAGGGTGGTCGGACGACCTCACCCAGCTGCATGAGGAGGCGGCTGGTGATGCGCACCCGATCGACACCGCCTCGCGCAACGATGCACTCGCGCAACTTGCCGTCCGGTTCGGGGCCCGCGCGTTCACCTTGTTGGAGGTCGGTTGCTCCTCGGGGTTCATGCTCGAGGCGCTCCGGCGACGGTTTCCGAGCGCTACCGTAATCGGCGCCGACGTCGTGCGGGCTCCGCTCTATGCGTTGGCTGACGAGCACCCTAGCGTTCCGCTCCTGCGCTTCGACCTCGTCAGGTGCCCGCTCCCCTCCGAATCGTTCGATGCCGTAGTGATGCTCAACGTGCTCGAGCACATCGACGACGACGCGGCTGCTCTCGCGCAGACCTATCGCATTCTCAAGCCCGGCGGCGTTGCGGTGATCGAAGTCCCCGCCGGGCCGCACCTATTCGACGCCTACGACAAAGCATTGCTGCACTTTCGCCGCTACCGGCTCGCCGAGCTCACGCAGAAGTTGGAAGGCGCTGGTTTCGCCGTCGAGCGTCAGTCTCACCTCGGCTTCTTTCTGTATCCCGCCTTTGCGATGGTGAAACGCCTCAATCAGCGCAGGCAGGCCAAACCGCTCGATCCAGAGGAAGTCGTGAAGAACCAAGCGTCGCGCACCTCGAAGAGCAGGCTGCTCTCGCTTGCCGTCAACCTCGAAACGGCCCTCGGGAAGGTGGTCAGCTACCCGATCGGGATCCGCTGCCTTGTGGTTGGACGGAAGCGTTAGCGCCGAACCAATGAGACGAAGTGTCCTAACTCTTCAGTACCTCTGTCGGGCATGAGTCACGAGGCGGCCGAAGGAAGCAGCGAGAGCAGGGTACACTGACGGGCGGAGACAGTCGTTGGCAGGCAACGCGTGGGGTGTTCCACCCATTCGTAGTAGGGCTGGGCTTTATGATGGGCATCTGCAAACACGGGGACAGGCAGACTGGAGGTCGCTAGAAAGTGGCAGCGACAACACGACGGGCGTGGGCGGCTCGCTGAGCGTAGGGATCGGGATCCGGCTCAGCTCGCATTTGTACCTCACCCCCAAGCCATCGCAGGGGTACAGTTGGGGGTCCGTTCTGGTGTAGCCGTTCAGGTCGGGGGTGAGAGAAGCGTAGCTGATCGATCTTGCTCCACGAGCAAATCACGCGAGCTTTAGTCTTCAGGGCTCTCTGGTCGCGACCCACAGGGAGGAGCCAGGCAGCGACGCGTCGACAGGCATGCGCGAAAAGTAGAGCCGACAGTTGTCGATCGAGATCCAGTCGGGAACTTCGCTTGCCGGCGTATCTAGTTCGGCGACGGGTTCCGGGTCCGCAAAGTCTTCACTAACTTCGGCGCGAACTGCCCTCCAAACTCTCGTATGAGAAGTCGGGTCGGAAACAGGGATTCGAGTGAAGTAGAGCGCGAGGCCGTCTGGAGAGAGGACGGGATGGCTTTCGTGATAGTCGTCGGAACTCACACCAGCGAGCTCCTGGACGGTCTGAAAGCCAAGCGCGGTATGCGTCGCTCGGAAGAGCTGGGTATTGCCGACGCCGCCGTTGCCGTCGCGGTTCAAGTGAAAGTACAGCTCAGTGCCAGCCTGGGTAACGAAAGGCCCGCCTGCATATACGGCGACTTCTGCAACGACCGTCGGGACTGAAAAGGGTTTGTCTTGCGTCTCCCGAGAAGCGGAATAGATCCGGAATTGCCCGCCGAGGGGACTTTCCAAGTACGCAGTCAAGCCATCCGCGGTAATGCTCGGGCTGGCGACAAAATCCGCTAGATTCAAAGCAGAAACGGGCACTGGAGTACCAAAGGCTCCTTCAATCGAGTGGCGCGTCGCCATCACGATGTTGGTTGCCGACTCTGTAGTAGCTACATAGTAGACCGTAAGCTCATCATTGGAATAATGTGCCAGCGCCCCCGGTCCGCTGGTCCCGCGCACCTGTCGGACAGCGGAAAACGGAGCCGTGGCGCTGCAGTGCTCAGGATGCATCGGACCTCCGTCGCTACCGGCTTCGCCTCCTTCGCCGCTGCCTGAGCTGCCGGCCTCGCCTCCGCTATCGTTCGCACTGCTGGTCGACCCGGACCCGGTGCCCGAGGCGCCGCCAACGTCGGCTGCTGCACTCGCATCCGAAGCGCCGGACCCCCCGCTGTTCTCGCCAGAACCCACCGTGGGGCTGCCGCCACCTGACCTGCCGTCTCCGCCAGCGCTGCTGTGCTCTGAGTTCTGACCTGTGACCGACGAGCTGCCCGCACCGCCTGCTGAGCTGCCACTGACGTTCTCGGTGGGCGCGCGTGGCTTCGACACGACGTCGAAATCCGTACCGAGCAGCTTGCCGCAAGCAAGCACGCACGTCGAGACCGCCAACGCAGACAATCGAGTGATCGGTTTCACGTGGCGAGCATCCGAAAAGCAGCGGATCGGGTCAAGCGGGTGATGCCTTTCACGCGACAGTTCCGCGCGCATAGACCCTGTGCCACGAAAGAGAAGAAACCGCTCACAGTATTTGGTGGTGGACGTACTTGGATCGTGAACCAAGGCCCGCGAGCCGCTCACACGAACCGGCAGCGCCATCGCTCACGAACACTGCCGTCGGGATGTTGGGTCTACGGTCATTCGTCGGCCGCACGCACCCGCGTGTTAATGACACCGCCTCGAGGGGAAGCATGCGTCGGATCACGAAATAGGAGCGGACTCACGAGCTACAATCGGAGAGTGGATTGTGGTAACGTCGGAGTTGGCTGGATGGGCAAAGGCATAGGGAGGCGTCGGTGGAGATCGGGCACGTGGCAGACGTGAATGGCCAAATAATCCGCAGGCTTGGCACGCGACTGGCCGGCAAGTGGTGCCTCGTGCGCCTGTTAGGACTCGGGGGTACGGCAGCTGTTTATGAAGCGCGCCATGCAACAGGTCGCCGCGTAGCGGTCAAAATGCTGCATGCGCGCCACAAGGGGAAAGCTCGGTTGCACAAGCGCTTCGTTCGCGAGGCGTATGTTGCCAATTCACTATCGCATCCAGCGGTAGTGCCCGTGTACGACGTGGACGTGCACGACGATGGCACACCTTACCTGATCATGGACCTGCTGACCGGACAGAGCGTCGAGGTTTTTCGTAGAAGGCAGGGGGGGCGTCTCGCTCCCGAGCGCGTGAGGGAGATCGCCGAAGTCGTATTGGAAGTGCTGATCGAGGCACACAGCAAGGGCGTCGTACATCGCGATCTCAAGCCTGCGAACCTGTTCCTTACCAAGCAAGGCGCGCTCAAGGTCTTGGACTTCGGCATAGCGAAATGTCCTCAGGTCGGTCCTGTGTCCGCAGGCGCCACTCGCTTTGGATCGCTGCTCGGGACACCAGCGTTCATGTCTCCAGAACAAGCACGCGGGCAATGGGACGCCGTGGACCACCAGTCGGATCTGTGGTCGCTGGGCGCCACGCTGTTCACGCTACTCACTGGGCGCGCCGTGCACGACGCAGCCAACGTCAACCAACAGTGGGCGCTCGCCATGGGTGCTCCCACAACGAAGGTCCGGGATGCGCTGCCCGAAGTGCCTGAGCAGCTCGCGGCTGCCGTTGACGGAGCATTGCGGCTTGCCAAGAACGAGCGCTGGCCGGATGCCGCGCACATGTATCGAGCGCTCACAGGACGAGAAGCGCCAGCTCTGCCGAGCGCCGAAGAGCCAACTCACGACGACTTCTCCACATTGTCGCGCACTCTCAGCTTGAAAGAAACGGTTTCGGGCCAGGTGGGCCGGCGACGCCAATTATTGGCGCTCGGCACTGCCGGGTTGATTGTCCTCGGCACCGCGACCGCGAGCCAACGGAACGCTTCATCGCGGTCGGACGCAGGCAGGCCCCAAGTGGTCGCCGCGCCAGAGGAGAAGCACACACGTGCTGAGGTTGGACCCGCAGTACGGCCCCCCACAGATTCGACGTTGGCAGCAGCCCCCGCGGCAGGGGATTCGACTCGAAGGGGTAAAGCTCCACCCGCCATGCCGGCTCGCGAGTCGATGCCCCAGCGCGCACGAGCAGCCAAGGCCGAATGGTCGCGCGCGCAGGCGACGCGTCCACCGCCCGCAATGCCCAAGCGCAAGGCGGTCGCACTGGACGGCCCAACTGCCGTCGAACCAGAGTTTGGGGCATTGCTGGACGTGTGGGAGTGAGTGAGCCCATGGTCCTTCGTCTCTTGGTGCTGGTATTCGCGTGCCTCCTATCCAGGCAAACTGCAGCCCAGTCTCGCGACGCCGAGGCTGAAGCTTTATTCCGAGAGGGCAGACAGGCCATGAACCATGGGCAAGTCGACGCTGCTTGCGATCTTTTCAGGAGGTCCCTCGAACTCAAGCGAGCCGCGGGTGCTCAGTTGAATCTGGCCCGCTGCGAAGAAGAACTGAACCGCTTGCCGCAGGCGCTCACCCTGTACGAAGAACTCCACGAAGAGCTCCCCAGTGACGACCCCCGCGTTGCGATCATAGAGCAGCGCATGCGGCTCCTGGAAACAAGGGTTGCTCGAATCACCCTAGTCCTCGACTCGGGGAGCCCGCATGGAGCAGTCGCTAACGATCGCAACGGTAGGTTTCCGCTGAACGAGACGCGTCTGCTCATGCCGGGCGAATATCGGGTCACCATTTCGGCACCCGGGTATCGTTCGATGCCATATGTGCTGCAGCTCGACCCTGCCGAAGCGCGCACGGTACGGGTTGCTCCGGGACCACGTCTTGAGTCTGCCGCGACCGAGCACGACGAAGCGAGTCGAGACACGGCTCTTGCCACGGCCGTGCCCCAGTCTTCGAAACCGGTGCATCCAGAACCGAGCGACTCTCCCTCGATAGACCGAAACGGTTCCGTCAGTCCACTCACCTATGGTGTTTTGGCCGTCGGCGGTGTCAGTCTGGTCGTCAGCGGCATAGCGGGACTCGTCGTTCTCCAACAGAACGCGATCGTCGAGAGCGAGTGCACACAACCGGACGGAGGCGGCCTGCCGGAGTGTCCACACCGCGGCGTGGTCGCAGCTGATCGAGGTCGCCTCTATGCCAACATAGCAACCGCCAGCTTTGTCGTCGGGGTCGCGGGCATTGCGGGAGGTACCTACCTGCTCGTTCACGGTGCCAGGGGAGGTCCGCAGGCAGGGTGGAGCGCGTCGCTAGCGGGACACTTTTAGCAGGACAGAAGCGCAATGAACTACTTGCCAGTGACGGATATCAGCACAGTCGATGGGACGGACGAGGCCGAGTTGGCGGGCGCTGCGGCGGGGCACTGCCTCAGACTCACCATCGTTCACGCGCCAAAACCGCTACCCGACGACGCACAGGTGCTGCTCGAAGCGCCGAGCGAGCTTCTGATTGGTCGCAGCGTTCACGGCGCCTGGTCACTGGGGGACTCACGACTGTCTCGCGTCCATTGCCGAGTTCACTGGGACGATGCTCAACAGGCGTTTTGGATCAGTGACGCTGAAAGCGCCAACGGTACCTACGTGAACGGATCGAAGGTGGCGAGCAGCCTTTTGAATCACGGCGACGTGATCCGATGCGGCGACACCCTACTACTCGCGCATACTGAGGCGGGTAGCGTTGATCCGGTCGCAGACACGCGACGCGTGGCCGCAACCAAATTGGCAGTTCTGCTCGAAGGGGAAACGGGTGTTGGTAAAGAGGTGCTGGCGCGATTGATCCACGAGAACAGCGGCGTTCCTGGTCCGCTGATTGCCGTCAACTGCGCGACGCTGTCGAGGGAACTGGCCGCGGCCGAGCTGTTCGGTCATGTGCCTAGCGCGGTCGGCGGCGGGGCGCAATCCCGGCTCGGGCTGTGCGCGAGCGCGAACGGCGGCTGCCTATTCCTCGACGAAATCGGCGCTCTTCCCGCCGATGTTCAGCCGGCCCTGCTCCGGGTCCTCGAGGAGCGGGCGCTAAGACCCGTCGGGTCCGACCAACTCCATCGTGTCGACGTCAGGTTCATCGCTACCACGAACATCGACTTGGACATGGCTGCTGCGGAAGGAAAGTTCAGATTCGATCTTCTGGCGCGTCTCGCCCAATGGCGCATTCGGATTCCGCCTCTGCGCGACCGCCGCTCCGAGGTGTTGCCGCTGGCGCGAGCGTTTGCGGCCGAGGAGGGGTTCGAGCTCACGCTGAGCGCCAACGCCGCCGAAGCCTTGTTGCTTTGGTCGTATCCGTTCAACGTTCGCGAGCTCAAGACGTTGGTGCGAAAGCTTGCCGCAGCTCCGGGCGCCAAGCACAAGGTTGACCTGCAAGTGTTGCGCTTCGTTGATCCGCGTCTGACCGGGCGCGGCAGCTTCTTGGTCGCCGACGACGCAGTCGAATCGAAGGCCGCGAAGGGTTCTCTGAGAACACAGCTGCAGAACCTCCTGCGAGAACACGACGGCAATATTTCTCGCGTTGCGCGCTCACTGAACTGCGATCGCGCTCAGGTCTACCGTTGGCTGAAATCCTACGGGATGTCGCCTCGTGGCTTCAGGCGTTGAAGCTCAGCTCGGGCAAGTAGCCGCGGGCGCACACACCTGAGGGGCGCGCGCCTCGCATTCAACTACTTGATCCTTCTCCGCGTTTGCAGCGTGAATCTCTAACTACTCCCAGCGATTGTACCAGATCCCCTTCTGGTCGTTCACGATCCAAGGAGTGCCGTCCCCCGCGGAGATACGCAGAGCGCTACCGGTGGTCTTGAACCACTCGCCACTAACTCGCTCATAGATGCCGTAACCGCCGAGCTCTGGAGTATTTCCGATAATCCAGATGCTTCCGTCTCCACCGATCGAAACGTCCCGAGCTCCACCGCTCTGCTGCACGAAGGTGGAACCGTTGTATTTATAGATGTTCTGCTGGTCGTTCACGACCCACGCATTGCCGCTCGGATCTACGCTGATCCGTACAGCAGCGCCCCCTACCGGTGTCCACGCTGACCCATCTCTACGGTAGATGAGGTAGCCACCGCTATCCGCAGTATTGCCAATGATCCAGACCTTGCCGTTGGCCCCGACGGCGATGTCGCGCGCCGCCCCACTCACTTGCACGAAGGTGGAGCCGTTGTATCGGAAGATGCTCTGCTGGTCGTTGACGACCCAAGCGTTGCCGCCCGGCTCGACCGCGATCGCAACGCCGGCCCCGGGCATCGTCTGCCAAGTCGAACCGCTACGTCGATGGATGCTGAAGCCCCCGGTAGCGGGGGTGTTACCGATGGCCCACACGTGTTGACCGTTGGCACTGACACCGATGTCGTTGGCTGCCCCAGCAAATCCGATCCACTCGCACTGCCCCGAGTAGGCACACCTTGCGCCCTTCTTGTCATAATCCGAGAGATTCCCTAGGGGAGCATTTCCGTCTCCGCACACATTGGGGTAATGCATGATTGAGGGACGATCGACACGGGTAAGCTCTTTGTATGACGTGTTCTCGGCCGGGCACAGTCGAATGTGCTCGTGACGGAAGCCATAGATATGACCAAACTCGTGCCGCATGATGCCCCCGAAGTCAGTCGAGTTGAAGTGCGAGCCAGCGATCTTGAGCTCCCGGTTGGACCGCGCTTCACCTGGAAAGAACCCGAACGAGGTACTCCCGCTCAGCTTGCGCACGTTGAACGAGACATTGTTGTTAGCATTGGTGCAACCAGTTCCGTCCTGCGACCTATTTCGAGTCACTGAAAACGTCTTGCCCGCTGCTGACGACCAATTGCTCACGACGGTCGTGATCATGCCTTCCACTTTGTCTTTATCGCCATTGTTGAACGAGTTGTCTATGCAGTACGTCAGCGTCGACGCCTGCAGGGGCGTGCTGCCATCTGTGAGCCTATTGATGATGAGACTGCCCGGATGTGATGAGGGTAGCTCCAACCAGTAGTCGTAGAGCTGCTCGTCATCCAGCAGCAAGTCCCATTCGACGATGTAACGACCCGAGTCGTCGACGGGCAGCGTAGTCCTGAACTCATCGAACGAAAGCGTCTGCTCTTCCGTTGTCCGAACGCTTTCTTCGTCAAGGTCAGCCGCGGTTCCGCAACTAACGACAAACAACCCCGCCGCCAACAATTGCCATTTCTTTCGCATTGCCATGATCTCCTCCTGAGAGGAACCGGTCATAACTAGTAGGCGATTGATAGTACAGTGGAGAGCGACCAAATGTATCACATGTCACACAGTGCCC
>JAICQQ010000477.1 GCA_025937785.1 Polyangiaceae bacterium | reverse complement strand
CGCCGGATCGCCTCGTCCAGCGTCGACTGCTGGTGGTGCGATTTCACCTGGAAGCGACGCGGTCCGACATCGACGGTGGCGGGGCATGCGCTGAGCGAACAGAGGTCTCGCCGCAGGCGCACTTCCTCGCGCGTGCTCCCAGCTTCCAGGGCCGGCGGGCGCGGAAGGACGACCGAGCAGCCGGCGAGCAGGAGCGTCAGCATAGCGACGGTCGCAAGGCGTGCGACGCGTTCCTCCTTCGTCCACCAGGGCATGTGTGCGGTGACGGTACGCATGGTCCACCCCGACTCTCGTTTTGCTGTTTGGGCAGGTGGACCCCGCACCACCGCGTATGTTCCGCCCCGCCGATTAATGCCGGCGTCTGCCTGGCGCGACACTGCGGCGGAGTCGATCGTAGATACGGGGAGGTTGCAACTCTGTCGATTTCGGGGGAGCCCGGTCGACGCTTCAATGAGCGGCCGCGACATCTCCGTCACGGCTCAACCGAAACGCCGGATCAACAGGTGAACTCGTGTCAAAGCTTCGATTCAGGATCTCTCTGTCGCTGGACGGCTTCGTCGCCGGACCCAACCAGAGCGTGCAGGAACCGCTCGGTATTGGCGGCGAACAGCTGCACGAATGGGTGGTGCCGCTGGAGGCCTGGCGGCGGGCACATGGCAAGGAGGGTGGCGAGGTGAATGAGAGTACGCGGGTGATGGAGGCAGAGCTCGTCAACATTGGCGCGACCATCATGGGCCGTAACATGTTCGGCGGCGCTCCGGGCCCGTGGAGCACGACGGATCCCTGGAAGGGCTGGTGGGGACGCAATCCGCCCTTTCATCACCCGGTGTTCGTGCTGACGCGCCACGAGCGCGAGCCCCTGATGATGGAGGGCGGCACGAGCTTCACCTTCGTGACCGATGGGATCGAGAGTGCGCTCGAGCAGGCTCGGCGCGCATCGGGCGGGAAGGATGTAGCTCTGGCGGGCGGGGCGCGGGCGGCGCAGCAGTACTTGAACGCCGGCCTGGTCGACGAGATGCAGCTTCACCTGGCACCGATGCTGCTCGGCGCGGGCGAGCGCCTGTTCGACACCGTCGAGGACTTGCACGGGCTGGTACTGGTCGAGACGGTCGCGGCCCCGAACGTGGTGCATTTGAGATTCGCGAGAGAATAGGAGCGGCAAAATGAAGGTGATTGGCACAGCGGCGGTCCGCACCCCCCACGGGCCTAACGAAGCCACCACTCATGACCACGCGCAGAACACTATGAAGTCACCAGAACGTGATGATCTGATTGAAAAACTGAAGACGCGCTTCGAGAAGAACATGCATCGCCACAAGGGGATCGCGTGGGCCACGGTTGAGGCCAGGCTCGAGCGCAATCGCTCTGCACTCGAGTCCCTTCGCGTCATGGAGGCGAGCGGCGGCGAGCCCGATGTGACTGGTACGGACAAGTCGGGGCACGTCACGTTCTGCGATTGCTCGGCAGAGAGCCCGAGCGGGCGTCGAAGCCTGTGTTACGATGAGGAAGCACTGGACGCCCGGAAGGAGAACAAGCCCAAAGGCAGTGCTGTGGCGACGGCGGCCGAGATGGGCATCGATCTATTGACGGAGCAGCAGTACCGTGAGCTGCAGCAGCTTGGTGAGTTTGATACCAAGACGTCCAGCTGGATCCAGACACCGCCCGATATTCGATCATTGGGTGGGGCTCTCTTCTGCGATCGTCGCTATGATCACGTTTTCGTGTATCACAACGGCGCGCAGTCGTACTACGCCGCGAGAGGGTTTCGCGGCATGCTTCGCGTGTGAGGACTGCGTCTCGGACGATACGGCCAGACCGTTAGCGTCACGGCGTGCAGCCAGCCGGAGCAGCGCTGAGGGAGCCACCATTGCCGCCACCTTCGGATCCTGCTAAGGTCCAGGTGGCGTCGCAGGATGCCCCCTGTCCGCGGGAAGGGCCGAGCCCACCTGTTCTCCACGCGCTGCAAAATTCCGATCTTCTTTCAGCCCGTCTGGCGGACGCGGGCGCGCATCGAAAGGAGATCGCATGTCTGAGCCCATGTCGCGGCTGCCCGCACGGCCATCCCTCGAGCATCTGCGGAAGCTCGCCAAGGAGCGCCTTGCCGCGCTTCGCGTTGCAGACCCCTCCGCTCGGCTGGCCGATGCACAGTTCCCCCTCGCGCGCGAGTATGGCTTCGAGAGCTGGCCGAAGCTGGTGCACCACGTGCGCGCGATCGACCCGAAAACCTCCAAGCCCAGAATCACCGCTCCGACGAGCCGATATCTCGGCACAAACGATGTGGCTCGCGCCGAGCGGTTCTGGTGCGACATCCTCGGCTTCGAGATTCGCGGCTCGACTCCCGACGGCGTCACGG
>JAICQQ010000303.1 GCA_025937785.1 Polyangiaceae bacterium | reverse complement strand
TTTCAGGGTTGGGAAATCGCCAACCACTTTGGTATGGGCCTCGACCAGAACACGCTCGAGCGCCTGGGTGCCGTGATTCCCAATACGCAAAAGAGGCCCACCGACGGCTACGGTCTCACCTACTTCTGGGACCGGCAGAACTTGTTGCTCGGTGGCTACGCGGCCCATATTTACCCGACAAAGTACCTGCGCGGCGAAATCTTGGGCCACATCGGTACCGGCAACGCGACCACCAACCCGTATCAGATGGACATCCGCCCGGCCGCCATCTTCGACATCGGTTGGGTCAAGCTGAAAGCGGGCTACGAGTACGGTAAGGCGATTCCGCAGGACAAGACGAAGCAGGACCGCAACACCAAGAACGGTTGGGGCGCGGCCGCTCAGTTCGTGCTCGACCCCTACGTTGAATTCGGTGGCAGCTTCGCTCGCGGCTACGAAGACGTGCTGGACAACAATGGCAGTCCCGAACTCACGGTGAGCAACACCGTTCAGACGTTTGGCGGGTTCGTGAACGCCAGTCCGGGGTATGAGCCGTTGGTGTTCGGCTTCGGCGCGTTCTGGAACAGCTACGAGAACATGCGCTACAACGCAGCGACAGACGACGAAGACACGAACGACCAGATCCAGTTCTTCGGCGCCGCGCAGTACACCCTCTGGAATCAGCTGTACTTGAAGTTGGTCATCGCGCACGCCAGCAACAAGGTCGAAGACTTCCAGATCGGCACCGGCAGCTACATCAACAACTCGCTGAGCGGCCGCTTCCGTATCGAAGTCCTCTATTAGCGGTGCCCCCGGGTTGCCGAGTTGCGTCAACGTCCGCACCGCGGCGTCTCGCATTCTGCGCCCGGGCATCGGCTACGCGGCTGAGCGAAATATTCTCGGCTGAGTTCAATTCGGTCGTGCGCGCAAAGCTGCCAACAATCTCGCGCAAAGCTCCAAAATTCACGTGGCCGGTCCGGGCTCGTGGGTCTAAAGTCAATGTCGGGATTGGAGGGTTTTTGTGCGTCATCTTGCTTATTTGCTGGGAATCTTGCCCCTTTGCTTGCCGTTAGCCTGCAAAGAGGACACCGGTCAATCGGACGAAGTCGGTGGTGATGGGGGGAGCTCGACGACCGCGAGCACCGGCTCGGTCGGCGCTGGTGGTGCGACGGGCAGCGTGGGAACCACGGGCACCACAGGGCCCTCGCTGGGCGGTGCTACCAGCACCGGGACCACGGGCGAAGCCGGCGCCGCCACCACGGGCGAAGGCGGCGCTCCGCACTCCGGTGAGGACTCCGACAACGACTCCATCGACGACGCCGACGAAGGCGCCCCGGGTCGCGACACCGACGACGACGGGACTCCCGATTACCTCGACACCGACTCGGACAACGACGGCATCAGCGACGGCTTCGAGGCGGGGGACGACGACCCGTCGACGCGGCCCGTCGACACCGACGATGACGGAACACCCGACTTCGTCGACACCGATTCGGACAACGACGGCATCCCCGACGCCACGGAGATCGAAGGCGGGTTCGACACGGATGGTGACCTCATCCCGGATTATCTGGACGACGACTCGGACAACGACGATATCTCGGACGCCGATGAGGTCGAGCACGGGCTCGAACCTCACGACCCCGACAGCGACGACGATACCATCAGTGACGGCGACGAGGGGCTGCGCGATTCCGACGACGACGGCGTGATCAACGCGCTCGACGACGACAGCGACGGCGACGGTTACACCGACGCGGAAGAGGCGGGCGACGCGCTGGTCGACACCGCACCGTTCGACATGGATTTCGACGGCGCCCCCGACTTCCTCGACCTCGATTCGGATGGGGACGGCTTCCCGGACGACGAAGAGGAAGAGTGCGGGCGCGGGCAGCAAGACGGCGACGGCGACGGCTACATCGATCTCGTCGAAGGCGTCATCGGTTCCGACCCCTGCGACCCCGAAGACACGGTGCTCGATCACGGGGTGGAGTTCTTCTTCGTGCTTCCCTTCGAGGGCCCCGAGCAGAGCGCGACCTTGCGCTTCGTACCCCGCGTCCAGCAAGCGGACGTGTTCTTCACCATCGATACGACCGGTTCGATGGGTGGCGTCATCGAGAGCCTCAAGACCGGGCTCAGCTCGATCATGACCCGCACGCGAGAGCGCCTCTCCGACAGCGCGTTCGGCGTCGGAGGCTTCGAAGATTTCCCGGTTTCTCCTTACGGTAGCGCCGGCGACGAACCGTTCACGCTGCTGGCCGGCGTCACCACCGACGAGGCTGCCGCTCAGGCAGGAGCCAACGCGCTCACGCTCGGCGGCGGCAACGACGGTCCCGAGTCGGGATACGAAGCGCTGTTCCAGGCGGCCGTCGGTATCGGCGTCAACGGCGCGGGCGGCAACTTCGGCCCGTTCAGGACGGACGGTCGCAACGGCGGCGCGCAGTTCCGACCCGGGTCACTGCCGATCGTGGTGCACGCGACGGACAACGAAAGTCACGACCTGGTCGATCACGGCTACAACGTAGCCTACCCGTCCTCGTACCAAGCACATGGGCGCGCCGCTGCGCTCGACGCGCTGCAGGGGCTCGGGGTCCGCGCGATCACCGTCCAGAACGGCATCTACGACGCGGCCGCGGCGCAGCTGCACGAAGTCTCCGAAGTCACGCGCGCCGTGGTGCCGCCCTGCTCCTTCAAGACCAGCGCGACCGAGTGGCGTTGCGGCGAAGGTCAGTGCTGTCTGCCCGGCGCCACCGCGCCCACGACCGGCACGAGCGGCGACCCCGAATGTGTGCTGCGCTACCAGATCGAGAACGACGGAACCGGGCTGGCCGACGTCACTGCCGACGGCATCGACGCCATCATCAAGTACACGAAGTTCGACGTGCTCGCCGAAGGGCGTGACGACGGCGACAACGGCACCCCCGACACCGGAGCGTTCCTCACGCGGCTGGTCGCGAACGCGCCGGACGACGACTTCAAGCCGCCGCTCGAGCCTGAATTCAGCTGTAACCCCGTGCCGGTACCCAGCGCCTTCGACGACGCCGACTACGACAATGGCTTCGCAGGCTTCGCGGTGGGGTCGAGCAGCGCCGAACGCGAGGGTGCGCGCCTGTTCTTCACGGTGCACGCGCGCAACGAAGACGTCGAAGAAACCGTCGAACCCCAAGTCTACAACGCCTTCATCGACATCGTCGACGTGCAAACCGGGACGGTGCTCGACACGCAAGACGTCGTGGTGATCGTACCGGCGCGCCCGGGTGGGGTCGGAGAATGAACCGCATGTACTCAAGAACACGGCCGCTCCGCGCGCGGCGCATCCTCGGCATCGTGGCGGCCCTCGGCGCCATTCCCTTCGCCTGTAAGGAAGAGCCGAGCGGCAGCACCGACGACTCGTCGTCTGGGATTACCACCGTCTCTTCGAGCACGGGCGGCCTGAACACCTCGAGCGGCACGAACGGCGGGCCGACGCTCGGCGGTCCCACGGGTATCGTGGTGGGCGCCGGCGGCTCTTCCGCTGTGAGCACCTCCGGCTTCGCCGGGGGCGGCGCCGGGGGAGAGTGTGCCGGCGACCAGCACACCGCCGAGCTCATTCCCCTCGACGTGTACATCATGCTCGACCGCTCGCTCTCCATGAACGCGGCCACCGCCAGCGGCACTTCGAAGTGGGACGCGATCACGCAAGCGCTCGAGGCCTTCGTGTCCGATCCGAGCTCCGAGGGGATCGGCGTCGGCATCCAGTACTTTCCGGCCAACAAGCCCTGCAGCTCGCACGACGAGTGCGAGGAAGGCATGTGCTACCTGAAGGCTTGCCGCACCAAACGCAACCCGGGCCCGACGCTGCAGGGTCTGATCCCGTGCATCGACGACGAAGAATGCGGCTCGGGGGACACCTGCGAAGCGCTCGGAGGCTGTGGCGACCAGTCGTGTGTCGCGGGATCGATTTGCAGCAACGACGTCGAGTGCACGGCCGTGACCAGCAGCGTGTGCGTGTCGCAGACGGTCTGCACGCTCTCCGACTACACGACCCCCGAGGTGCCGATCGGTACCCTGCCCGCCTCGGCGGAAGCGCTGCTCGCCTCGCTCGACGCGTACGCCCCGGCGCAGAACCCGTTCGGCCTCACGCCGACCGGACCCGCGCTGGAAGGCGCCATCGCGTACGCGCGTTCCTGGGCAGCAGAGCACCCAGAGCGCAAGGTGATCGTCGTGCTGGCGACCGACGGGGCGCCCACCGGCGGCTGCAGCCCGTCCGGGCGCAGCGAGATCGCGGCGCTCGCCTCGGTCGGCGCCGGCGCTACCGTGCCTGTGCAGACCTACACCATCGGTGTGTTCGAGCCGGAAGACCCCGACAACCCGTCAGAAGATGCCACCGAGGGTCCCGACAACATCCGCGCCATCGCCGACAAGGGCAAGGGGCAAGCGTTCGTCATCAGCGATCAGGATGACGTGGCAGCGCAGTTCGTGGCCGCGCTGAACTCCGTGCGCAGCCATGGTCTCTCCTGCGAGTTCCAGATCCCCGAGGCCCGGGGCGGTGAGGACCTCGACTACGGGAAGGTGAACGTCGAGTTCACTCCGAACGCCGGGGACGACTCCGAGACCATTCCGTACGTCGGCGACGACGCCTCCGAGTGCGGTGAAGAAGGCGGCTGGTACTACTACCCGTCGCGCAGCAATCCGCTGACCATCAGGACGTGCGATTCGACCTGCGAGCGTCTGACAGCCTCCGCAACTGGCAACGTCGCGATCGAGGTCGGTTGCAAGACCGTCGTCATCGATCCGATCGAGTAAGGCGCAACCACCGGTAGGACCAAGCCACGGAGCTTCCACTCCGTGGCCTGTTTCATGGTCTCAGTCGCAGGAGCCCTTCCAGACGGTGAGGCTCGCAAAGCTGTGCGTGCCGCCCGTGAACTCGAAGTAGTAGGCGTCGTTGACCTTGGCAGGCACCGGCATTTGCCCGCAGGTTCTGGCCTCGTCGTTCACCTGGACCGTGCGGCCGCTGGTGTTGTTGCAGCCCCAGCCTCCGAGGCAGCTGTAGTTGACCTTGATGCAGTAGGGCCCCGTCGTCCCGAAGTTGGGGGTGGTGGTGGTTTCGGCGTTCGCTACCGTGTAGTCGGGCGTGCAAGGCTCGGTCTCGACCTCGCCGGTGCAGGTCCCGCCGATGCACGTCTCGTCGTCGTCGCATTCCTCGTCGCAGCTGCCGCAGTATTGCTCGTCGCTGCTGGTGTCGACGCACACATCGCCGCAGGCCGTTAGCGCGCCGTCGCAAGCCGTGCAGGTGCCACCCTCGCACTCGGGTTCGCCGGTGCAGGCGTCACCACAACCTCCGCAGTGGTCGTTGTCGGTCAGGGTGTCGACGCACACGCCCTCGCACACTTCTTCACCGTCGGGGCACTCGCACTCGCCGTCGCTGCAGGTGCGGCCACCGGTGCAGGGGTTGTCGCATTCGCCGCAGTGTACGTTGCTCGTAGCCACGTCCACGCAGGTCTCGTCGCAGAGCATGCTCGACCCCGCACAGGCGCATTCGCCATCGACGCAGCTGGTGCCGTCCGAGCAGGGCGCATTGCACTCACCGCAGTGCAGGTTGCTCACGTCGGTGTCGACGCAGGTGCCGCCGCATTCGGTGGCGCCCGCGGGGCAGCTGCACTCGCCGTCCACGCAGGCCTGATCGGCCGGACACTCCGTGTCGCAGTCGCCGCAGTACTGGGCATTCGAGCTGGTGTCGACGCAGGCACCGTCGCACACCGTTTCGTCGTCCTCACATTCGCACGCGCCATCGACGCAGGCCGCCCCTGCGGCACAGGCAGTCTCGCAGTCGCCACAGTGGGTCGCGTCGTTCGAGGTGTCGATGCAGCCGCTACCACAATCGGTCAGCTCGCCGTCACACGCGCACTCGCCATCGACGCACGCCAAGCCCTCCGTACACGTCGTTCCGCAATCCCCGCAATGGGTCACGTCGGACTCGATGTCGACGCAGGCACCGTCGCACTCGACGAGATCGTTGGGGCAAGAGGTCGCGCATTCACCCGCGGCGCAAACGTCGTCCTCGGCGCAGACCTGCTCGCAGCCGCCGCAGTTGGCGGGATCGGAATCGAAATTGACGCAGCTGTCGCCGCACGCTTCGTAGCCGGGCGCGCACTCGCACTCGCCGTCGGTGCACACGAACTTCGTCTCGCATTTCGTGTCGCAGTCACCGCAATGGTTGCGGTCCGTCGAAAGATCGACGCAGGCGTCGCCGCAAGCGTCTTGCCCGCCGAGGCACGTGCACTCGCCGCCTTGGCAGCGCGCCCCCGGTGCACAAGCCTCCCCGCAGGCACCGCAGTGCTCCACGTTCGTCGCAGGATCGATGCATCGGCCGCTGCAGCCGATCGCCGCACCCGGACAGTCGCACTCGGCCTCACGGCACTCGATGCCCGCGGGGCAGCCGTTGTCGCAGGCGCCGCAATGCGCCGGCTCTGACCGCGGGTCAATGCACATGGCGTCGCAAGCGAGCTGATCGAGCGTGCACTCGGAGCCCTCGCCGCCTTGGCCCGCCATGGAGCTGCCGGTCGTAGTCGCGATGCCAGTACCGCCGGACGTTGTCGTCGTGTTGCCGACCCCGCCGGTGCCCGTAGCCAGGATGCCGGTGGTGTTGGTTGCAGTCGAACCAGTCGTAGTCGTGGCCGTACCACCGGCGGACTCAGCGGCCGAGTTCGAATCGTTCGACGCCGGGTCCTCTTTGCAACCACCAAACCCCAAGAAAATAGCAACAACCGCGAGCACACCCGCAAGGTTGTTGCGCCCACCACGCGCGACTCGGTCCACCATCGTCAGCTTCCTCCACAAGCAAGATCGTCCCAAAGCGTACTCCGAAGCCCGCTCGGCGCTCACTATTTCTGCGTAGGTTGCCGCCTTTTTTTCGACGCCGCGGGCTCCCAGGACGATCGCCGCGGGCACGTTCCGATTTCAGCCACCGACTCTTTCGTTCGGCTGCAGCCCGAGCGTCAAAGTGCGTCCACCGTCGATCGCCCGGAGGACGGCAGCCAGCTGCTCGACGGACTCGAGCTCGATGATCCACTCGCCGCCGACCAGAACATCGGCGCAACCTTTCCGTACAGCCACGCCGCCCGTGCTCACCGCCCGATACCGCGAGCCACGCGGCCCGTGCTCACCGCCTGATACCGCGAGCCACGCGGCCCGTACTCACCGCCTGATTCTGCCTAGCCACGCGGCCCGTACTCACCGATCGGCTCGCGCCACGCGGTCCGCGCTCTACATCCTCGGTGCGCGGGCCCGCAGAACGAAGCGTGCGCACCGCAGACGTCGAATGAGTTCTTTAGTATACGCGCGACTGCGCGCGCGTCAAGGGGGACCTGCATCAGCTGACGAAGAATGAAGCCAGCGATCGTCGCGATTTAGACTGCACTGGCGTAGCTTAGACGTCGCGCGAATGCTCGACGTACAGATGCTGAGTCTTCAGTGATGATTTGCTTGAGATCTAACCGGCCAATTTCCTTTTGGCCGAGGCACGAGACACGTTAGTGCGGGCAGGATGCAATGCTGCTGGCCATGCCGCGAGCAGCAGTCAAGCGATGCACAGAATGTCGGGAGTGGTTTCGGCCGGTGGCATCCGCAACTGTGCACCAGCGGGTGTGCGGGGCGGCGTGCCGCAAGGTGAGGCGCCGCAAGCTGGCACGAAGACGGGGAGGAAGTGTGTCGCCGGGCACCTGACGATTTCGTCACACCTTCGGCACGGACGCGTTCAGATGCTGCACGACGAAGTTTTTGTCGAGTTTCTCTCGAAGCTGCGCCACGCGGCCTGCCAGAGCCTGCAATCAATGAGCGCGGCGCTCAGGGCCGTCTCGGTAAGACGAGTGCCCAAAGGCTTCATGATGCAAGTGGGTATGACCGCTACCCCAGCCGCCCGAACCTTCGAATCTACGACGCCGCTGCAACGCGACGCGCGGGTTGCAGTTCGCCCACGAGCAGCCCTGGGCCAAAGGCGGGGGCGGACACGGCTGAAACCTTGCCCTCAGGTGCCCGGCGCCTCACGCCCTGGAAGCCGATCGCGACTACGGCGCCGGCTTCATGGCCCACAAGTGGCAGCGAAATCGCCGAAAGTACAGCGAGCCGCTCGCTCGCTACGTGTTGCGAGGCGCCGCATGGGTGGCTCCCACCAGCGTCGAGGCGAGCCGCACGGGGAGACCAGGAGAGCGGCGGGGGGACGGGACTGCAGAAGAACGCCGTACATGCGGGGCCTCACCCATCATGAGCGACTCGGTTCTGGCGTCCGTGTCGAATCCAACCGGATGCGCGCGGCCGCGAGCGGTCGAGAAAGCGCGCGACATTCTGAGTTTGGAGGCGGACACGGCTTCGGGCATAGTCCGCCTCGCTCCATGCGGCTCAGCCGATCCCTTTCAGCAAACCTGGCGTTCGTCGTGGTGTTCGCCGGCGCGGCGGCTCGGGCAGGCAACGACGACGAAATCCCCATCGGCAGCGAAGCTTCGATGACGGGCGCGGCCGTAACCGCGATGGTGCAGGATGGGGCGGCCGGCTACTACAACCCCGCGGGCTTGGCGAACAGCGACCGACCGACGCTCGACGTGGCC
>JAICQQ010000346.1 GCA_025937785.1 Polyangiaceae bacterium | reverse complement strand
TGCGGTAGCGCGCTGCACGGGCCACAGGGCTCGCGCGGTCGGCGCGCACGGGGCTCGCGGGCGGCGCCTACGGGCCACACGGCTCGCGCTGCACGGGCCACGGGCCACAGGGCTCGCGCGGTCGCTGCTTACGGGCCACAGGGCTCGCGGTCGGTGCGTACGGGACGCGGGGTCGCGGCTTCGAGCGCCGGCTCATCCTCGAATCAGGGTGCAACCTCGCGAGACCCGGAAATTCCCGTCGGAGATCCGATCAATCCTGAGATCCCAGTACCGGGGTTTCGCCGATTGCCGAGCGATACACGTGATGGATCGCGAAGCCGATGCCTACGAGCTACAACTCACTCGTTATACAGGTGGCAGCGGACGTGGTGGCTGGCGGCGATCTCGGCGGAGGCGGGGTCTTCCTTCTTGCAGATGGCCATCACCTTGGGACAGCGTTCGGCAAACGCGCAACCGCGCGGGGGATCGATCAGCTGCGGGGCACCGCTTTTTGCGCCGAGCGGTTTCGGTTTGCTCACGGTGGGGTCGGGGACCGCGGCCAGCAACAGCTCCGTGTACGGATGCGCCGGGGACTCGATCAGTCGATCGCTGGGTGCGCTCTCGACGATGTGCCCTGCGTACATGACCATGATCGTGTCGCCGACGTAGCGGGCGCTGCCGATGTCATGGGTGATGTACAGATAGGCGAGGTCGCGTTCCTCTTTCAGCTTGAGCATCAAGTTGAGGACGCCCATGCGAATCGAAACGTCGAGCATGCTGATGGGCTCGTCGGCTAGGATCACCGCGGGTTCGACGGCAAGTGCGCGCGCGATGGCCACCCGCTGCCGCTGCCCGCCCGACATTTGGTGCGGGAGCTTGCTGGCGAACTCGGCTGGAGGGGTCAACCCGACTGCCTTCAGCAAGGACAGGATGCGTGCTTCCAGCTCCGCCCCAGCGAGCCGATGGTGCCGCGCGAGCGGGCGCGCGAGATGATAGCGCACTCGGTGCAGCGGGTTCAGCGATCCAAAGGGGTCCTGGAAGATCATTTGCACCTTGCTGCGGTACCTGAGCGAGGCGCGTCTCGGTTCGGCCGCGAGGATGTCGCGTCCCTGGAAAAACACCTGGCCCGTCGTGGGTTGCTCCAGGCGGGCCAGGATCTTTGCGACGGTGCTCTTACCGCTCCCGGACTCACCTACGAGCGCGATCACCTCGCGCGCACGTAAGCTGAACGACACGTCGTTCAGCGCGCGCAAGCGCTTCGGTTTGAAGCCGCCGCCCACGGAGAAGTACTTCCCCAAGCCGCGCACTTCGAGGATCGGGGCGTCAGCGCCAACCGATGCCTGCGTCACGCTGGCCTCGCTGGTTCAGGGTAAAGGTGGCACGCAACCTCGGCGCCAGGCGCTACCTCGAGCAACGCGGGGCGCTCTGCGCGGCAGCGCGGCAGCGCCTCGGTGCAGCGCGGGTGAAAGCGGCAGCCGGCGGGGGGGTGCGACATGTCGGGCGGCGAACCGAGAATCCCTTCCAGGCGCCGGCGCGGCCCGCGCAGCGCTGGAAATGACGACATCAAACCGCGGGTGTATGGGTGGCGCGGAGCCTCGAACAGTTGCCTCGCGCGCGAAAGTTCGACCAGTTTGCCCGCGTAGAGAATGCCGATTCGATCGGAGAACTCGAGCATCAGCGACAGATCGTGGGTGATGAACAGAATCGAGAATCCGAGCTGCCGCTTGAGCGCGGCTATCTGCTGCATGATCTCCTGCTGCACCACGACATCCAGAGCGGTGGTCGGCTCGTCCATGAACATCATCGGTGGCTTCAGCGCGAGTGCTATGGCGATCACCACGCGCTGGCGCATGCCGCCCGAAAGCTGATGCGGGTAGCTCCGTAGCCGCGACGAGGCGATGCCCATCAGCTCGAGCAGCTCGGCCGCGCGCTTCAGGGCTTGCGAACGCGATACCCCCTCGTGTTTCTCGATCACGTCGCAGATCTGCGCGCCCACCGTCAGCACCGGGTTCAGCGCGTTCATGGCGCTCTGAAACACCAGTGAGATCTTGCGCCAGCGAAAGCTCGCCAGCGCCACGTCGTCCATGGCCAAGATGTCTTCGCCTTCGAACCACACCTCTCCCCCGGTGATCACGGCAGGCGGCGGCAAAAGCCTCAACGCCGCCAAGGCGAGCGTCGACTTGCCACAACCGGATTCGCCGGCCAGGCCGAAGACCTCGCCTGCCGCTACGTCGAACGACACGTCGTCTACCGCGCGTATCGGGCCGCTGGGCGTCAGGTACTCGACGCGCAGGTTCTTGACCGACAGCAGAGGTTCAGGCATCCCGCCTCCGGATCACCGGCGTCGAAAAGCCCGGCGCGATGCCGGCGGCTTTCACAGCTGCGACCCAGCTGCGTTCGGCCTTGAGGCGCGGGTTCGTCACCTCGTCGATGGCAAAGTTGATCATCACCAGCGAGAAGCCCACCAGGGCGATCGCCAGCCCCGTTGGCACGATGGTCCACCAGCTTTCGGTCAAGAGCGCCTGGTTGTTGGCGGCCCAGTACAGGTTGGTCCCCCAGCTGACCACGCTGACGTCCCCGAGCCCCAAGAACTCGAGGCCCACTTGCGCCCCGATCGCGTACACGGTCGCCCCGATGAACCCCGAGGCGATCAGCGAAGTCATGTTCGGTAGGAGTTCGAGGAACATGATGCGCACGTGACTCTCACCACCGACGATCGCAGCATTGACGAAATCCTTGTGCCTGAGGGACAGGGTCTGCGCGCGGACCACGCGTGCGTGCCACGACCAGCTCGTCACGATCATCACGAAAGCCAACGTCAGCGGTCCCGCGGGCAGGTAGGCAGCCAACACGACCGCGAGGGGTAAGCCCGGCATGATCAAGAAGACGTTGATCAGGGTGGTGAGCACGTCGTCGACGGTGCCGCCGAAATAGCCTGCAGCGAGCCCGATACCCGTCCCGATCACGATCACCGCGACACCGACGGCAAAGCCTACCCAGAGCGACGTCCGCGCGCCGTACAGCGTCTGGGCGAACACGTCTTGTCCCTGCCCCGTCGTTCCGAGCCAATACTCCGTGGAGGGAGGGGCCAGCGGCACGGACAGGAACGCGCTCGGGTCCCGCACCACGAACGGCGCCAAGAGCGCGAGCGCCACGAACACGGCGACGATGGCGAACCCAAACGTCGCCTTCTTGTTCTGGAGCAACTGTCGCAACAGACCGCGCGGCTTCGGCGTCGAGCTGGCCTGGTGTCCCACGGCGCTGTCGTCGGTCTCGGGCACTACCGCGACCTCGTTCTCGGGTCGAGCCAAACGTAGGCGATGTCGACGAACCAATTGGCGACCAGTACGGCGAACGTGATGGCCAGGAACAACCCCTGCATCAACGGGTAGTCCTGATTCTGCACCGCCTGCAGCAGCAAGTAGCCCTGACCGGGATACGAGAACACGATTTCGGTCAGCAACGAGCCGCTCAGCACGAAGCCGAGCGCCATACCGAACCCGGTCACGCTCGGGAGCAACGCGTTGCGTGCGGCGTAGTGCAGCATGATGCGGCGCTGGCTGAGCCCCTTGGCCTGGGCCATGCTGATGTAGTCTTCCGCCAGCACGCCGATCATGGTGTTGCGCATGCTCAACATCCAACCTCCGAGCGAGGCTGCCACGATCGTCAGACCCGGCAAGACCAGGTGCGTGCCCACGCTTGCCATGAACTCCGAAGTGAACCCCGGCGTCAAGCCGTCAGCGTGGGCGCTTCGGAGCGGGAACCAACCCAGGAGAAATCCGAAGACGTACAAGAGCAGCATCGCCAGCCAGAAGTAGGGGAACGCGCCCAGGAAGATCAAAGCCGGAGGCGCGACCGAGTCGAGCCAGCCTCCGCGGCGCCAAGCCGCGACGATACCGAGCAGCGTGCCGAGCGCAAACGCGAACACCACGGCCGTGCCGGCCAAAAGTAACGTCCATTTCAGACTCTCACCGATCACGTCGGTGACGGGCGTCGGGAAACGCACCACGGAGATGCCGAGATCTCCGCGGAAGAGATGCTTCAGGTAGGTCAGGTACTGCGCGTACAGCGGCTCGTTCGTGAACCCGAAGGCCTCACGCATCGCGGTGAGTGCTTCCGGATTCAACATGCCCTTGAAGCGGGCGAACACCGCCGAGGCCGGGTCTCCGGGCATCAAGCGCGGGATGAAGAAGTTCAACGTCAAGCTCACCCACGCGGCGATCAAGTAAAAGCCGAGGCGCCGGAGCACGTACTTCATAGTGGCTCGAGCTCCCGCAGGACCATGTTGAAATTGGGCAGGCCGGCGATCTTGTGGGGCGACAGCGGCGCGTACGGGTTCTCTGCGGTGGGGAAGCCCTTGAATCTCGCCGAGTTGTACTCGCCCCAGGCAAGGCCGGGAAACAGCGGAATCGACGGAGCGTTGTCGACGAACTTCTGCTGCAACGCGCGCGAGATCCGGCGCTGCTCGTCGGCGTCGGAGGTGCCTTCGAACTGGCGCAGCAGGCGGTCTACCTCGGGGTCGCCGAAACGCTGCCAGTTGTGATCGGTCGATACCCCGTCGGGTTTGAGCGTATCGGTCGACATCTGCCGCCGGTAAAACTCGTACGGCGTGTCATCGCCGGACGACCACGAGAGACTCAGGTCGTACTCACCGCCGCTGAGGCGTTGGTACCAGGCGCTCCAGCTGTAGTTCTTGAGAGAGGCGACGATCCCCAGCGACTGGTAGTTCTTGACGATGATCTGCGCCGCCAAGATCCAGTCGGACCAACCCGCGACACAGTTGATCTCCACGGCGAACGGCTTGCCATTCGGGAGCCGGCGCGCGCCATCGGAAGCCAACCGCACGCCGGCGGCGTCGAGCAGCCGCGCCGCGCCCTGGGGATCGTAGCTTACCCACGCGCTCTGCTTGACGACCTCCGGGTCTTTCCACTTGGCGTACAGATCGCTGAGCCCCGTCGCATCGGATGGGCGGGTGTAGCCGTGCATGGCCACCTTGACGATTTTCTCCCGATCGATGGCCATGCTCAGCGCCTTGCGCACGCGCACGTCGCCGAGGGGCTGCCTGCGGGTGTTGGTGTACAAGATCACCGTACCCTCGACACGGGGGAAGAAGTAACCGCGGTGCTCGCGGTCCTTGCCCACGAAAATGCGGTCGATCGCCGGTACGAAGCTACCCGCCCAATCGACTTCACCGTGGATCAGCGCGAGGCTCGACTGGTCGTTCGTGGGGAACGCCGGCAGTTTTACGCCTTTGATCTTCGGCTTGCCGGGGTCCCAATAGTTGGGGTTCTTCTCGAGCTGGTACACCTGCGGCTGGAACAGAGCCACTTCGGTGAGTGGCCCCGTGCCCACCGGGTCGTCGTTGGTGAACTTCACGGGGTCGTCGACGTCCTTCCACAGGTGCTGTGGAACGATCGCCGTTTGGGTGATCATGAAGAGGCCGGGCACGAACGGCTTCTTGAACTCGAAGGCGAGCGTGTCGTCGTCGACTGCCGCAACGGACTCGAGCTTGGTCCAGGCCCCGTGCTGATCGAGGGGCTTGAACTTCTGGAGCAACCGGAAGGTGAAAGCTGCATCCTTCGCCGTGAAGGCAACGCCGTCGGACCAGGTCACGCCTTTGCGCATCTCGAACACGAGCCGCCGATTGCCCTTCTCCCAACGATAGCTGGTGGCCAGGAGCGGCTCGTACTCGCCGGTCACCACGTTGTAGGTCATCAGCGGTTCGTAGATCGCTCCCAGAGCGCCCCACAGCGATTGCGGTACCATGAGCGGGTTGAAGTTCCGCACCCACGACGCCTCTTGCTTCGCAACCACGGTCAGGATGCCGGGTTCTGCTCGTGGCACGGCGCCCTCGCGACCGCACCCCGCGAGCAAGCATGCGGCGCCCAGCGTGCACCAACGCCTCGTCGAACCCAAACTCATGCGTGACTGCCAGTAACACAGGTCCTAACCAAAAATGACGGCATTCCATCGCCGCGCGGGGTTTTCCCGAGGCGGCACCTCTACTTGACGATCTCGGCGCGGAGGCGCCGAACACTGAACGTTGGTTCGGCCGTAGGGGCTCTTGGCACAAGTCGGGTAAACTGAGCTGCCGAACCCCTCCCCGTTAAGCGAGGCCGCGTATGACCGAAGATGCCGAACAGTTGAATGTGTTGGTCATCGACGATGACCCAGCGCTCCGCCAGATGCTGGCTCAGATCTTGAGCGCCGGTGAACACCAGGTGGTGCTGGCCGCCTCGGCCGAAGAAGCCCTCGAGCTCTTGGTGCACTGGACCTTTCAGGTCGCGCTGATCGACCACAACCTGCCAGGCATGGAGGGTCTCATTTTGGGTGAGTATCTACGGCGGAACAACCCGGACATGAGCATCGTGATGGTCACCGGCTCCGACGACCCCAGCATCCAGAAGCGCAGTCGAGAATCGTCACTCGGGTTCCTCGCGAAGCCCTTCCAGGTGCGCGACATCTTGCGCATCGTCGACGAGTACGTGATCGCCGCCAAGGAACGGGACCTGGCACGCAAGCAGCAGCAAGACGTGCTGTTCACGCCGCCCATCGAAGCCTTCGCCGATGAGCTGACCGAGCTGTATTCCGTGCCCAACGTGCCGGACCGCGTGGAAGACAGCATCGTGCAGACTCTCAAGCGCAGCTTGAACAACTTGAAGAGTGCCGCTCGCTACACCGAACGCGATCGCGTGGTCGCGCTCTCGGGGCTGCTCACTGCACAAGTCCTCGGCGTCGCTCTGCCGCGGACCAAGAGCGGCATCACGCTCTTCGAAGAGTACGACCGACTGATGCTCGAACGA
>JAICQQ010000463.1 GCA_025937785.1 Polyangiaceae bacterium | reverse complement strand
GGTGGTGGTGTGGTCTCGGGCGAATGCCTGCGCCGTGGGCTGGCCGACGAACTTCGCTATTCCATCCTGCCCATCGTGATCGGCGACGGAATAGCCTTCTTCGAGCGACTCGACCGGGACGTTGCCCTGCATCTCCTCGAGATGAAGGCATATCAGAGCGGCATGGTGGCGCTTCGGTACGAAGTGATGCGGCCCGTTGGGGAGTCGAGCAGGAGCCCGCTTTCATCAGCCACCTGACGAATCACTGAAGCTGACAAGGCGGCCCGACCGCCCGTGGCGCATGTCAGGTTCGGCGTGGGCCGCCCCGCAGCTCGGCTCGAGCGTTAGGCATCATCGAACTATCCAGTGCCCTTGGTATCCTGTCGGCCGCTGTCCCCTGGATTGGCATCCCCGCTCGCCGCGGCGCGCGCTTCGACACTAGGAATCGATGAACGCCAATTCGAGCGACCTCGCTTCGCTTGACGCGCATTTTCGCGATGCGGTGTCGGCCATCGACACCGGCGATATCGCTTCGCTGGAGCGTCTAGTCGCGGCGAACCCTGCGCTGGTCCGAGAGCGCCTCACGTCGCCGGGAGCGTGGCTGCGCGATATCGTCGGTGGCGCGCTGGATGGATTTTTCCAGCGTCCCTTCCTGCTCTGGTTCGTCGCTGAGGATCCTGTACGCACCGGCAAACTGCCTTCGAACATTGCCGCGGTGGCTCACGCGATCATCGCCGCGGGGCGGCGCGAGGGCGCGTCGACAATTCAAGAGCAACTCGACTACGCGCTGACGCTGGTGTCGTGGTCCTGGATCGCGCGACAGTGTGGCGTCCAGCTCGATCTGATCGACGTCCTGGTCGATGCGGGCGCCGTCACCGACGGCAATCCGAACAACGCGCTCGTAAACGGGAACTTCGCCGCCGCCGAACATCTCGTAAGGCGCGGGGCGAAACTGACGCTGGCAGCGGCTCTATGTTTGGGGCGATGGGACGACGTCGATCGCCTGGTTACGACAGCAAGCGAGCCGCAGAAGCAGTTCTCGTTCGTGCTGTCGGCGCTCAACGGAAAGGCAGACGCGCTGCGTCGAATGATAGGCGCCGGTATCGATGTGAATGCGCCGAGCGCGGATCTGTACTCGCATGGCACGCCGCTACACCACGCCGTGTCTTCTGGTGTTCTCGACGCGGTCGAAGCACTAGTGGAAGCTGGCGCCGAGCTGGGTTCGAAAGACAGCGCTTGGGGCGGCACGCCCCTGGGCTGGGCGGAACACTACCTAAGTGAGGGGCAAGGAGATCGTGGCAAGCAGTACTCGCAAATTGCCACCTACCTCCGTGCGCACGAGGGCCATCGGTGAGCGCGCGGTCCGATCAGCCGCTGCGCCGAGTCCGCCTAACCTTTCAGTTGGGAGCGTAGCGTTCGCGCGTGCAATGGTTCGCAAAGTTGTTTCCTAGTACTCTTCGGTAGCAACCGCACGATGCGCTGAACGCAGTTTCCAGCCCTCGAGAGGAGCACGCGATGTCGAAGGTTGTCGCAATCATGTCCATGTCGCTCGACGGCTTCGTCGCCGACCTCAACGATGGCGTCGCCGAAGTATTCGACTGGTACTTCACTTCGGGAGACGTCGAAATCCACACCGGAGGGTCGGATCCCATGACGTTCAAGGTGTCCAAGCCGAGCGCCGAGCACCTTCGCGGTCTCACGTCCGAACTTGGTGCCGTGCTCACCGGTCGCCGCACTTTCGACGTCGCCCAAGGCTGGGGCGGAAATCACGCTTGGGGACCAGCATTCGTCCTTACCCACCACATCCCCGCCGGATGGCCGCGACCCAACTCGACTGTCTACTTCGTGACCGACGGCATCGAAAGCGCCGCGAGACAAGCCAAAGCTGCCGCCGCCGGGAGATCCGTTGGGGTCCACGGCGCCGACACAATCCAGCAGTGCCTGAATGCCGGCCTCCTCGACGAAATCCAGATCGACATCGCGGCGGTTCTTCTTGGCTCCGGAGTTCGACTCTTTGACCACCTCGCCGGCACGCCGGTCGTGCTTGGCAACCCGACGGTGACCCCGGGCGTCGGCGTTACACACCTGCGCTACCCAGTACGCAAGGCCTAATCCGACTCCACACCCTCTCGCGCCCGGTGGTGAGCTCGTCTCGGGTGACACTTTCACGCGTGAAGGCGCCAACGACGTTCTCCAGGAGCAGCGGGCAGACTTTCGCTCGGACGATCGTGTTCTAGCGTAATGCTTCCGAGCGTCGCCTAGCATCCTGATCCCGTCGCAACCGGCAGTGTAGCTCTTTCCGACGCAGACTGGAGGAAATCTCGCGGCGCACACCGGGCTTTTTCGCTGGCAGCAGGAGCGCTGGTGGACGCACTTTGGTGATGCCGCGAGATTCTTCGGTCGCGCCGGTCGCATCGAGCTCCTCACCAATGACCAGGTGCAGTACCCACGCTTCTGAAGGAGTCAGGGGAACGATCGGCGGTGGACGACCTTCTTCCAGACGTTCAATGTGGGAGGAAGTCCCTGTGCCTACGTCTTCGAGTGTCGGGGATGCGGCGCATGAGTCGGCAAAATAAAGCGACGTGACGTTGCTGAGGGGCCGCCCCACGAGTCACTCGAGCCGACGGGCGCCCGACCGCCCTCTCGCGGCCAGAGCTACGCCAGGCCGCCCCGTGGCTCAGTTCAGGCGTTATGCATGCGCACCAGCAGCATCTTCTTCCATCAGAACAAGGGGGCCGATGGCATATGATGAGAACCTAGCCGCACGCATCCGAGCCCACCTGAGCAAGCGTACCAGCGTAGTGGAAAGGAAG
>JAICQQ010000368.1 GCA_025937785.1 Polyangiaceae bacterium | reverse complement strand
TCAAGCGCTACGGGCTGTGAGAGCGGCAGTCGATCGGCTACGGTAACCGGTCGTCGAGACTCTTGCAGGTATCTTCGATGGCGTAGAAGCAAACGCCGTCCTCACACGTGAGATCCTCGGCGCAGCGCACCGTCGAGCTGCAGGCGTCTCCCTCGAGCGCGTCCCGATCGGGCGCATCTTCGCACCCGCCATCGTTCGAGCAGTAGCTGCTGGCGCACTGCACCCATACGGTGCAGGCGTCGCCGTTGGGACGCAGCGATTCGCAGCGACCCTCGGGGCCACACTGGAGCCCTTGCTCCGCAGGGCAGGCCCGCACAGGCTTGCCGTCAGTCTCGGCGTTGCTTTCGTTCGAACAATCGACGCCACAGGTCTCGTCGCACGCATCACCGGAGCCCACCATACGCCGCGTGATCACACACTTGCGGTCGCACGTGACTGTTTCGTTCGGCTCGCGGGTGCACTGTCGGGTCCTCTCACACTCGGCGCCGGGCGCCAGCTGGCCAACGAATGCATCGTCGCAACCCCTGAGCGTCGCGTCCAGGTCACACAGCGGGTCGATTTGGGAGTGTTTCAGGCACTTCGAAGCGGCGCGACCGTCGAACCGCAGCCCGGGCAGAGCGCTCAGCGCCTCCAGCTGTTCCATGGTTTCCGCCGCTTCCATCGAAACGCACGCCGGTTGATCGAACTCACCGACGTAGGCTTCGCAACAGCCGTTGACGCGGGCGCAGTAATTCCGAGCGAGAGACTGCGCGAACTCCGCGAGCGTCATGGAATCCGGTTCTGATTCTTGGCTGCTGCATCCGCCGCCCAAACCGAACGCGAGCAGCACCACCGAAAATGACCGCCACCGGCGGGTGTGGCTGCTTTCGAACTCGAGTCGGTGATGGCGTCCCATTCCCGTCAGTATACTCGCCCGGGATCCCCTGCCCATCGATGTCGTCGCGGCGAATCCACTGACCGAGGGGAGCTGAAAAAGCATTGGGTATCTACCCGATTCGTGCTCGCGCGTTCATGAGTGATAGACGGAATTTGACGAGTCTTTGGGTCGAGCTGCGTGATCGCTGGAACGCCGGGATTCCGCTCATGAGGCTGGGCTCTATGGACTTCGGGTCAGCGGAACCAAGGAAGGAGCAACACCATGCATCTGGAACAGCTCGGTCAACTCGTGGGTACGTGGGCGCTGGAAAGCACGCATCCGGCGTTTCCTGGGGTCGTGGTGAACGGCAGCGCGGACATCAGCTGGCTCGAAGGCAATCGCTTCTTGATCCAACGCGCGCGCATCGACCACCCTGACTTTCCCGACTCGGTCTCGATCGTCGGTGACATGACCAGCGACCGCGTCGACGACGCGCGCTGTGGCGCCCCCGAGCCCGGGGCTTGGGCCATGCACTATTACGATTCGCGCGGCGTATTCCGCGTCTACCAAGTCAGTATCGACGCGGGGGTCTGGCGGATCTGGCGGAACGCGGAGGAGTTCTCACAAAGGTTCACCGGTACGCTGGCACACGAGGGCAAGACCATCGTGGGGCAATGGGAGCTTTGTCGCGACGGAGAGACTTGGAACACCGATCTCGAGATCACCTATCGCCGGCTCAGCACGTAGCCTCGTAGATGAAGAAGCCGAGCACTATCCCGCTCAGGTCACCAGGCACAGCGTCTTCGAAGCGACGCGTAGCGTTGCCTGGATACCCCAGCCGAAGCGCAAGTGGTCGGTTTCGATGCCGTCGCCGAAGATCACGCCGTCTTCCATGCGCGAGGTGACGGAGAGTGCTTCGTCGCCGATAACCCTGCCCTCGGTGAGCTCGGTCGAGGTCGCCACGCTGGGGAACGCCTCGCGCACGAAGAACGCCAGCAGCCGCTCGGTGGGTTTGGGCAGCTCGAGCGGGCTGTGCCGTTCGAGTTGGATCGAATGCGCCCAGCCGGTCGCGCCGGTGCCAGTGCTGACGATGACGCCGGAGGAGCTGTGCACCGCACGACGATCGCCTAGCGCGAGCTCGTAGCGCGCGGACTGATGCGTGCGCTGTCCCACGAACAGCTCGTTCAGCGCGCACAGCTTTTGCCCGTCGTCGAGCTCGACCTCGACCATCGTACGTTCCTCGCGCCCGAAGTCGCGCCTGCCCGCGGCGAGCAGCCGCCGGCAGCCGCCTTCGACCGTGTGCGGCACGAGCACGCCGTCGAACAGGTCCGGTGTTGGGTTGATGCCCACCACGGGTTGCCCTTCGAGGTACTTCGCTGCGTTGGCGACGAGACCGTCTTGCCCGACGACGACCACGGTATCGTCGGGCTCGAACAGGAAACGGTCGAGCTCGTGCCGCACCACCAGGTTGCGGCGCCAGTCGAGCGGAATGGCGGCCTGCACCTCGTGGACCGCGTGCTTCACTCGCTGGTGGTTCTGCTCGACGAAGGCGAGGTTCTGGCCCCGTTGTTTGAGGAAGAACTCCGCCTGCTGCCGAGTGGCGTGGCGCGCGAGCAACTCTTCGAAGGGGGTCGGCCGCGTCACCACGACCACCCGGGGGACGCTGGTCACTGCTTCTCTCCCTCGAGCTTTTGCAGGCCCAGCTTGGCCGCCTTCTCGAGCAAGCTGCCGAGCATATCGGGCGTGATGGTCAGGTTGTCGATCGTCAGCTGGCCGGCGAGCTCTTGCGCTGCCAGAGCCAGTACCGCCTGGGGCGGCAGGTTGCGATAAGCGTCGAGGCGCAGCTGTTCACCCGCGGCGTTGGCCTCGCCGACTGCCCGCAACTTCTCTGCTTCGGCCAGACCTTCGGCACGGGTGGCTTCGGCCTGGGCGTTGCCCATGATCCGCACCGTGTCCGCTTTGGCAGCGCCCTCGAGGCGCTTGCGTTCCGCGGCGGCCTCGCCCAGCACGCGCTCTTGTTCGGCAGCCGTCTGTGCCTCGAGACGCGCCTCGTCCGCTTTGGCTGCAGCCAGGATGCGCTGGCGCGCTCCCGCGGCTTCTGCCTCGAGCTGCTGACGCTCGGCCTGGGCTCGAGCTTCGATCCCCTGATCCTCGGCACGAGCGACGACCCCGAGGCGCCGCGCCGCAGCCTCGTGCTCGACCTGCTGCTTGGCGTTGGTGCCTTGTTGGTCGATGAGCGACTCTTCGCGTCGCGCCAGCTCGACTCGCGTCTGCAGCTCGTTTTCGGCGATCGCCCGCTCTTTCTCGACGGCGAGCGCCCGGCGCTGGAACGTCGCTTCGTCCGCTCGCTGCTGCAAGCTTTCCCGCGTGGGCGTCTGCAGCGCGCGCTCCAACTCGGGCGTCGGCTTCAGCTCGTCGAGCCGCACGTTCTCGAGCGCGATACCGAGCTCGACCAAGGTGTCGTTGCTGCGGAGCGCGTCGCCGATGGCCCGGACGACCTCGTCGAACCCACGCACCAGAAGTGCCGCGAGCTCCGACTGAGCGATCACCTGCAGCCCTGCCTGCTGGGCGATGCCCGTGAGCAGCACGGCGATCTGCTCCAGCGGTTGCTTGACGTAGCTGCCGCGATCGAGGTCGATCGCGAAGTCCACGCGGGCGGCCAGCTTCTCGGCGTCGAGCACGCGATAGGTGATGACCCCTTGGACGGTCAGCTCTTGGTAGTCGCGGGTTCGGCCCTTGAAGATGAAGTTCAGGTCGCGGTCGTCGACCGGCACTTCCGCGACCGCCGCGGCCATGGGATAGAACCAAAACGACAGTCCCTTGCCGGCGCGTCGCAACTGACCCGTTCGGTACTGCAGGATGTGGCTGGTGGCCTCCGCCCTGAGGTGCCGCATCCAGAACAACTTTCGAATTTCAGCCATCGGGTGACTCCTTGTTGAACGATGATAGTGTCAGCATGACACTAAAAAAGTGTCAGTCAAACACTAAGTCGATCGACTGCAGGTCAGTGCTTCCGCGGCGGTGCTGTGCATGCGCTAAAAGCGCCGGGTAACGGCAGGTCAATGAATGGCGGGCGCGTCGGACTGGGCGTTGCAAACGTTCCCAAGTGGCGAACAACGTTCGTGCACGGCCTTCTGCGGGCTGCTACTCTGCGACGTGGGCATGCTTTTCCGCCGAAGCAGGGGGGCACCGTGGCTGGGCGTCGCCGCCGTCACCTTGGTGTCCGCGGCTCACGCTGCCAGCTACTACGTGGCACCGACTGGCGCCGGGCAAGACTGCACCCGAGCCACGCCCTGCGCACTCAGCCTAGCAGTTTCAGTCGCCGCTGCTGGAGACACCGTCTATCTGATGGACGGCGTCTACAGTGAAGGGCTCGCCCCACGGAACTCAGGAACTCCAGACGCATGGATCACCTTCCAGGCGGACGAGTGCGCTTTGCCCATCATCCAGGGACAAGGGGAGAGCACCGTCCCTGACGACGATGGGAATCTGCCGAGTGGCGTTTGGAGCAACACCGCCTCGTACGTGCGCTTCGTCGGCCTGGTCTCGCGCTACTGGGACAGCGGCTTCGCGAACGGTTGGACCGGCGAAATCGGAGACAACTCCAACGGGCATTGGGAGATCGTCAACTGTATCGCCGATGGCAACGGCCGTACCGGTATGGGGATGTACAGCGCCTCCGGCTTTACGGTGCGCGAGAGCATCGCTGCTCACAACGGTGGTAATCCCACGGGCTCATGGTCGAGCGGTATCCAGTTGTACTCCGTCTACGGTACAACCACGGACAACGTCGTCGAACGCAATGTTTCGTTCGAGAACTACGATGCCGAGAAGAACAACGACGGCAGCGGTTTCATCGTCGATGAGGACACTCAAGGTACCTCGTTCATCAACAACATCGGCTTTCGCAATGGTGGGTCGTGCATGCGTCTCACGCGCAGTCACAACACGCACATGAGCCACTTCACGTGCTTCCACAACGGACAGAACCCCCTGGCCAATTCGCCCACCAACCCCGGGGAGCTCTACTGGACGGATCAGGAGTCGAGAGACACCACCACGCTCCAAGGGTCCATCGCCGTCGCGAGCGGTTCCGACACCGATCCGGAGGCCTTGCGCTTCCCGCCCGAGTCTGGCCTGTCGAACAACCTCACGCTCGACAGCGGCGCTACGCAGTTTCTTACCGACCCCGCCGGCACCAACCCCGACTTTCGTCTGGCGGCTGCGGCGGCTGCGGAGGTCGAGAATCTCGGTGCGGCGGGTGCCGACGTGGATATTGGCTTCGACCCCAAGTGCATCGTCAAGCAAGCGCCGAATGCGCCTTACCAGCAAACGTGGTGGATCTACTCGATCGACTACGCCTACATCCAGAGCATCGGCGGTGTCGCCCACTGCTTCCACCCCAAGCCGCGGACTGGCGGCGCTGATCTCGGCGCTTACGAGCTGAGCGGAGAGCCGCACGCCTTCAGCCAGCCCGGCGGCTGCGTTCCCGACGAGAATCGAGACCCGGGCACCGCAGTGGCCATCACCGCCGCTGCCTCGACTACCGATACGACGACTACCAGCAGCACGGGGGACACCTCGACGACCAGCGGCACCGCCGGCACCACGGCCACGACCACGACCACCGGCGCGACGAGTACGGTGGACACGGCTTCCAGCAGTCCGGGAATGTCGATGACAGCTACGTCCGGCGCGACTGACATAGGCGGTACAGCGACGACCGCTGTCGCCGTGATCGGTGCCGGAGGCAATGGTGCGGCGCCAGCAAGCAGCGGTGGCGACGGCGACGGGGGCTGCGGGTGTAGAACGGCGGGCGTGGGTGGCAGACGCACAGAAGAC
>JAICQQ010000309.1 GCA_025937785.1 Polyangiaceae bacterium | reverse complement strand
TCATCCAGGTTGATGACTTCCTGGGCGCTCGCAGTTTCGGGCGAAACCACTCCGCCAGCGAAGGCCACGGATGCCAACACGCAGACGGCAGCTAGACGCTTTCGATACATGTGTCCTCTTTGGATATTTCTGTTGAAGTCGCTTGGTGCGACGTGGTCTGGACAGCGACCGGGGGGCTCACTGGCTGCCTCAAAGCAAAAAGACCAATGAGAACGAACAGATACCACCGGCGGCGGATGCGATGTTAGATACCGCTGTATTGGATTGTCAAGCGCGACTGGGGGCATCTTTTTGACTGGTTGAAATCGAGCGTGTTGCTGCAACTGAAAATTGCGCTGCTTGCGGAGCACCTACATCCGCGCCTTCGCGAAAAATGCGGCAGATGTGGGGTAGCTGCGACCGCACTCAGCATGAGCACAGTCGGAGTGGGCAGAAACTTTTGTTATGACGTGAAGGAGAAAAAAATCCTTTGCCCGATTCGCGTTGACGGACAAATGCGCGCTCGACTAGCTTACGCGCGCTGTTCGGTGTCGATCGCATTACGCTTCTCGCACCGCGCTTCGCGCGCGCGTTTCTATCGAGGAATTTCTCGCAGACCCTCGAAGAACAGACTCTCGAAGAACAAGGGGGCGCGCGCGACTCGACCAATCTCGTTGAACATTTCTTCATGGGCACGTTTCACGAGTACAGTCGCACCTTTTTGCCCGAAAGCGGCTTTGTAAAGTTTAGGCTGATGCATCATAGTCCAGGCCAGACACGCTGTTATACTCAAGCGCCGTGCTGGACCACGGATCTCAAAGGCGGAAAATGATTCGACTGATTCAAGCTGACGCGGCGCACGACTCCGGCACTCATCTTCCTTCTGGCACTCATCGCCCTGGCACCCGTCGCCCCCAGAGCTTCCTAGCGGGGCCGGGGGTTCTGGTCCTCGGCGTGATGGCGTTGGGTCTGAGCGCCCTGGGTTGCGACCCGGGCGGCGTGGGCGATCCTTGCATTCCCGAGGACGAGTATCGCCAGCAGGTGCCGGGCTACGCCGTCACCGAGGTGAACGTAGAGAGCCGCTCGTTTCAGTGCGAAACCCGCGTGTGTTTGGTAAATCATTTCCAGGGTCGCGTCAGCTGCCCCTACGGTCAAACGCAGCCCGAGGCCGAGGCCTGCGTGGATCCCAACAACACCGATTGCCGCTCCGGCACCGGTAAGGGATGCCGCGTACCAGGCACCGACGGCGACGAGGTCGAAGATCGCATCAACGTCGCCGTGGCCCCGCAGCTGCGCGCGCGTAGCGCCGACGACGCGGTGTACTGCTCGTGCCGCTGCGACGGTCCAGACTCCAGCGCTCGCTACTGCGAGTGTCCCAGCGGCTTCGCCTGCGTCGAGCTCGTCGAAGACTTGGGCCTGGGTTCCGGTCAGCTCGCAGGTTCGTACTGCATCAAAGAGGGCACGCGCTACAATACGCAGCAGGCCATCGGTGATACCTGCAGCAGGGAAAACGGCGGGAACTGCGGGAACGACGGCAACAACCCGTAGCCGTCTGAGTTCAGCATGAGCGGTGTCGACGACACCGTGGGCCGGCGCGCGGAAGCGGCGGTCGTTCGCTACCTGGAGCGCGAGGGCTACCAGATCGTCGATACTAACCTTCGGCTCGGTCACCTCGAGCTCGATATCGTCGCGCGCCAAGCTGCGACCATCGTCGTGGTCGAAGTGCGAACGCGGGGCGCAGGTGCGTGGACGACCGCGTTCGGCAGCATCGACGCCCAGAAGCGCCAGCGCATCCGGCGCGGCGGCGAACGGCTCTGGCAGCGACGCTATCGCAGCGACCCGAGCGTGGAGCGGATGCGCTTCGACGCAGCCTCGGTCACGTTCGAGGGGGGCGAAGCTAGGATCGACTACGTGGTCGCGGCTTTCTGATGACGTGCTCGGCTGCCGCACGCGGCGCCCGCCTACGCCTCGAGTGAGTCTTGCATCTTGCGCTTGAGGTCGAGCAGCGGCTGCAGCGCGCTCGCGTCCGCCTTGCCTTCCAGCTGAGCGATCGCGCTTTCGAGCATCGCGATCTCGTTCTCTTGCCGCGCGCGCAGGCTGCGCACCATCTGATCGAAGGCATCGAAGAAATGCACCAACTCGTCGCCCTTGCGTAGCTTGCCGGGGATGCGCAGGCGTCCCTCGCCCACGTCGCGAATCATGCGCTTCATCTTGAAGATGGGCCCCGCGACCTTGTGCGTGACCACGACACCCGCCACGAAAATGCCGACGACGAGCAGCAGCATCACTCCGACGAGTGTCAGCATCATGCGCGATTGAAACGCCTTCAGCGAGCTGCTCTCGCTCTTCAGCGATTCGGCCTGCGCCACGAGCTGGGCCTCCTGCTCTTGCAAGCGCTGATCCTGCTTCTTGGCATCGGTCGTGAACGCCTCGAGCAGCGCCGGATTGTCTTGATAAACGGGATCCTTCACGATGTTCATCTTGACGACTTCGCTCACCTTGCGACTCTCGCCCACGACCTCGCGCCCCAGCCCGACCACGCGTTGCCCCTGCTCGACGTTCTTCTGGCTCTGCGCCACCACCTGATTGCTCGTTTGCCACACCACGAGCCCCAGAGAGCCACCGAGCGCCACGGTGACCGCCACCAAGTACGCCGTATATTTCAGCTGGAAATGCGGATCCAGCAGGTAGTTTTTGAGCTTTCGCTGATGGCGGCCAGTGGTTGGTGCCGATGATGCGGCTTGTGCCATGTCAGACTCCTACTCTTTCGAGGCTTCCTGCGAACTCGATGCGCTGCCCGGACGATATAGAGTCCCCGGGGACGCGCGCCGCGCCCGGGTAACGCCAAACGCAAATGTACGGTGTCGGAGCCGGCAGGAGCAAGAAGCCAGCCGGACCCCGCGAATAACCGTGCCGTGATGCACGGGGTTCAAGCGTGGCACCCACACTTCGTTCTGCAGACGCCGAGGTCGCACGCACTAAGTGGTTCACTAAGCACCTATAGGCTCGGCGCGATCTGTGAGAATTGTTTCATCGCGGCCTCGGCGACATAGGTCACGAGCTCTGCTTCCAGCGCAGGATCGGGCTCGGATGTCGGGGACGCGACGGTCCTGGAGAATTGCCCGACCATGTTCTTGTCCGGATACGTAAGCATCGCGATGTTGAGCTTGATGTTGAGGCGTCCGCCCGCGTAGGTCAGCGTCAGCTTGGGAGAGAGGTAGAAGCCCTTGACCTGGCTGTGCTTTGCCAGCACCCCTTGCGCCGCCGCGGCCGTTTCACCGTTCGGCGCGAGCGCGAAGCCGCCGGCGGCGGTGGCCGCCTTCGCCATCCCGCGCCGCACCATCGCGTCCACGTCGCTGCGGCTCGTCTCGTGCGCGGTGCTGCCGAGCGCCACGTAGAAGCGGGTCTTCGCATCGATGCTGGGACCGCTGGGGCCGAGCTGGGCCAGCGCGCGGTCGATACTGTTCTTGACCGACGTCGACTGCTCCTTCGCGAAGCGACGCTTGAGGCAGTCGCCACCACCGAGGTTGAGACGCCCGAGGCCAGCCGCAGAGGCGATACGGACGGTCGTGTTGGCATCATCGAGGCTCTTGCACAGTGCCGCCACCGCACGCGCGTCCTTCGACGAGC
Organism: Polyangiaceae bacterium; assembly: GCA_025937785.1. GTDB lineage: Bacteria > Myxococcota_A > Polyangia > Polyangiales > Polyangiaceae > JAICQQ01. The sequence continues at coordinate 4,755 of JAICQQ010000309.1, read as the reverse complement.
CGAGCGCCAACGCAGCCTGGGTTCGCACCCGAAAATCGCTACTGGTCTGGAGCAAGCCGATCTGTTGAGCGACCCGGTCTTGTGCACCCGCGCTGCTGGCGACGACGAGCACCCCCAGGAGCAGCCACCAAAAACGTCCCACCTGAAACGTCATCCCTCTGCACTTTATCACGGAGTCATGGCATTTCGGCGCGGGCGATTGCATTCTAGGCTGTCAGTAGGACGGGTCGCTGGCCGGCGGCCTTCACCCCAATTCGACATTTGATGCTCAAATAATGAAAGCGTGGGAGTGTAGGTCCGGTGCTCACGTGAAGCGCTCAGCCACTCGAGAGCCAAGCCGAGGCGCGCAGGTGCGCTGGCGCACGGCCGTCCTAGCGCTGGCGACCCTGCTCAGTACGTTGTTAGTGGCGTCCGGCGCGCAGGCGCTGCGGTCGGCACCGCTGAAAGTCCGGGGTAGCGCCAGTATCATTGCATCGGCCCGCGCGTCGTCATCGTCACTGGAAGTCCGAGGCTCGGTGACCGACGACGCCGGTCGGCCCCTGGGACGCGCGCACCTCAGAATGAAAGTCCTCGACGATGCCGGACGCGGGGTAACCCTTCCCGTTCCGGACAAATGCCCGCCGACGCTCGGAGTGGAACTGGCGCGAGGCTTCTCGAGCATCCCGGACACCTACATCCTGCAGACGGACGCAGCTGGCGGATTCTGTTTACGCGTGCCCGGTGCGCTCACCAGCGGCCAGGTCGAGCTCAGCTTCGAAGAGGACGACGGGCTGTTCGAACCCGCACGCCAAGTGCTCGAGATCGATGCCACTCGGCGCACGTTGACGCTGGCGTTCTCTCCGCAACCGGTGAGCTTGAACCTGGGACAGGCGCACCACACTTTGTTCGTCGACACCAAACTCAAGCAACCGCCCGTCGAACGCTCGGCCGCCGAACGCATCCGCCTCGAGCTGCTGCTTCGGGAGGGTGAAGCTGACGGACCAACGAAGCGACTTGCGAATGCGACGGTGCAAGCGGGCAGCCGCAGCCAGTTCGACGTGCCCTCGAGCGCCCTGGGCTCTCCCGGTAGAGCCACACTCACGGTTTCTTTTGCAGGCTCCGAGACGATTCAACCGGCGGAACGCAGCGTGGTGGTCTCTCGAACCGCCCAGGTTCAGTTGACCCTGGCAGAGACCGGCGCCGCCTCTTCATGGTCGTCGGGGACCATGCTGCCACTGGCAGTCGGCTATGTGGGTGGAGCCGTCCCGAGCGGCAGCGTCGAAGCTCGAGTCATGGGTCGCACCGTCGGCATTGCGCCCGTCAAGGATGGCGCGGCAAACGTGATGGTGCGGGTCGAGTCGTCGCGACGCCACGAGGTGGAGGTTACATTGCATTACCTTCCGGACGCGCCGTGGTGGCGACCCGGGCCGCCGCTCGAGGCCCGTGTGACGACTGTTAGTCCCGCATCATGGACACGCTGGGGATGGATCGCATTGGCTGGCCTGGTAGCCGGGTGGACGGTGTTGGCTTGGAGACGCCCGCGCGGCCGCTCGCAGCAGGAGACACCCAAGGTCGCCTTGCCTCCGGGGCGTCCCCAGCTCGAGCTCGTGCACCGAGTGGCACCCAACTCGGGATGGACTGGGCGAGTGCTCGACGCCCACGACGGGCATCCGCTCGCACAGGCCGAAGTGCAGATCCTCGGCCCCTCGTTCCGTGGATCCGGAACACAACATTCCACCACGACCGCACATGATGGCAGCTTCTCTTTGCCCCCGATCCCCGCTCCATGGCCAGAGGGCATTCAGCTCCGTGTGACAGGCGTATTTCACGCAACGCTGGAGCAACCGCTGCCCCCCGAGGGCGAAGTTCTCGTACACCTAACGACCCGGCGGCGGGCGCTGCTCGAACGCCTCGGCAAATGGGTGGAACGACGGGGTGCTCCCTACTCCCAACCGGTCGATCCCACGCCCGGCGAGGTCGCCGACGCCGGGGATCGGCAGGGGGATCGGGCCGTTGCCGAATGGGCGCGCGGGATCGAAGGCGCCGCGTATGGGCCGGCACCCCCAAGCGCGACCGAGGAACAGTCCCTCATCAAGCGCGAGCCGGGCACCTAGCCGAGAGGTGCTGATGCGGTGCTGCCACGGCGGGCTAGGAAAATAACAGCGTTGCACTGGCAGCTGGGCATTGACGCGGCAAACACGCAGTTCCTATAGTCGCCAGCCTCAGCTTCGTTGCAGGGCTCGCAAGCGATGGAAATAGTTTATATTCTCGTTGGGCTATTGGCGCTTGTTGCCGGCTACTTCCTCTTCTTCAAGAAGTCGGAGCCCGCGCTGCCGAGCCCGGAGAAAAAGCCCTCGCTCAAGCCGAAGCCCGGGGTCAGCAAGAAAGCCGACCAACGCCGCGACGAGCTAGCGGAGGAGGCCGAGGCGGACGAAGCCCCCCGAGAGCGCCCGCCCGAAGCCAAGCCCACCGACGGCAAGCCCGTCTCGACCCCTCCGGCGAAGAAAAGCGAGGCTCCGGCGGCCGAAGCCGCACCGATCGCCCGCGAGATTACCGACGATCGCCCGTCTCGAACGGTGAACGTACAAAGCCTCCGCAAGGGGCTGGCCAAGTCCCGCGAAGCGGAAGGCTTCTTCGGACGTCTGAAGGCGCTCCTCGTCGGTCGCAAAGAGATCGACGCTGGTATTACAGAGGAGATCGAGGAGGTGCTGCTCGCCTCTGACGTGGGCGTTCGCACGACCGAGGCCATCCTCAGTCGCCTGCGCGACGGGCTCGAGCGCAATGAGTTTGGCGACGAAGCCAAGGTTTGGGAGGCGCTCCGCGCGGAGGCCGTGCGGATCCTCTCCGTCGAGGGTCAGGCGGGTGCCTTCGAGATCAAGAAAAAGCCCACGGTCGTGATGCTCGTGGGTGTCAACGGAGCTGGCAAAACCACCACGATTGGCAAGCTGGCAACTCAGCTGAAGGCGCAGGGGAAAACCTGCGTGCTCGCCGCCGGTGATACGTTTCGGGCAGCGGCTGTTCAACAGCTCAAGGTTTGGGGCGAGCGCGTCGGCTGCGAGGTCATTCACGGCAAGGACGGCGCCGACCCCGGCAGCGTCGTCTTCGAAGCGATCAAACGCGCGATCGAAGTGAACGCCGATGTAGTTCTCGCGGACACAGCGGGTCGTTTACACACAAAAACGAACCTGATGACGCAGATGAAAAAGATCGTCAAGACGGCGGATAAAGCGCTTTCAGGTGCCCCTCATGAGACGTTGCTCGTGATCGACGCGACGAACGGACAGAACGCAGCGGCGCAAGCAACTGAGTTCAAAGAAGCTTTAGGCTTGACCGGAATTGTTCTCACGAAACTCGATGGCACTGCAAAAGGGGGTATGATCCTAGGGATCTGTGATACGTTGCGCGTGCCTGTGCGGTTCGTCGGCTTGGGCGAGCGCCCGGACGACCTGCACGAGTTTTCCCCTGAAGCGTTCGTCGAGGCGCTCTTGGGAAGAGACTCCTGAGGCGTGCTGACAAGTGACGTACAACACCACCCACAGTCACACGCCTGCTTAGAAGTGAGATGCTTAGGGTTAGCTTGAAATTTTTTGGATGTTGATCGCACGAAATTTTGCGTGATATAGTCGCGCGGCGTTTGGGGCTGGCGCGCTTTTTTCTAATAGTTACACGTAGTTGCAGAGCCGGAAAGCACTAGCGAGTCGTTCCTGGGGAAAGCGTTAAAAGAGGCATCGATGAAGAAAACTCCCATCGGGCTCCTTGTGGCAGCCGCGCTGTGGGCATATCCCGCAAGCAGCTGGGCCCAAGGTGAAGCCGACGTGGATGCGGACGCCGAAGCGGAGGCTGGAGCGGACGCAGCCGAAGGCGAAGGCGCAGCAGAAGGCGAAGCTCCAGCGGAAGGCGAGGCTGCTGAGGGCGTCCCCGGCGAAGAGCTACCGGGTGACGTGCCGGGCGGTGAAGGTCTCGACGACATCTGCGAGATCGACCCCGCCGCATGCCCGACAATCGACATGAAGAAGGAGGCTGCGAAGCCTCTGGGTGAACAGATCTACGCTGTGCAGCAGCGGTTCATCATCAAAGATGGCCGTCTCGAGCTGGCTCCGTACTGGTCGTTTACTCTGAACGATCAGTACGTCAGCCATCCGGGGCCCGGCCTCGCGCTGAACTACTACATTACCGAGGTGCTCGCGGTCGGCTTGAACGGCAACTACTACGAACCGTTCAACGTCGATCAAGACTTCAACGCACAGGTACGCCGTTCCGCGCGCGTAGCGGTGCCGCTCACCGAGTACCAGTACGGGGCGAACCTCAACTTCACCTACGTCCCCGCGAACGGAAAGTTCGCCGGGTTCGGTGACTTCATCTTCCACTACGACGCCTACGTCGTTGGCGGCGTCGGCGTGCTCAGCACTCGCCCGATCCCCGTCGTCGACCCCGACAACCGGAACTTCACTTTCGAACCCAAGCTGGCCTTCAACGCGGGCTTCGGGCTGAAGATCTTCTTCAATCGTTGGTTCGCTGCGGTGCTCGAAGTCCGCGACTACATCTTCCTCGATCAGCTAGAAAACCTCGAGATCGATGATACGGATGCCTCCGACGAGAGCACTTGGCTAGGGGATACGACGTTGACTAACAATGTGCAGGCACAACTGGGTGTGTCGATCTTCATTCCGTTCTCTTTCGAGTACCGCCTTCCGAAGTGATGAGCAGCACAGAGCGAGGAATGATGGGCACCAAGACCACAGCATCGAGAACCAAGCGCTGCCTGCTGGCCGCTCT
>JAICQQ010000430.1 GCA_025937785.1 Polyangiaceae bacterium | reverse complement strand
TGACTCGCCTGGCTGGAATCGCACGCCCGGTCGATGGGGCGCCTCACGTCGGCACCTAACGAGCGCTGCAGCAGACGGGCGAACTATGGAGCTCGCTTCGCTCGCAATGGTTTCATTCGCCCGCAGCTGAGCTAAAGCGCTAGCCAGTCACATGCACTGATCCTCGCATGACAACGCTCACTTTCCGACGACAGCGAGCCGTCGCTCCACCCTCCTCGCTGGCTCGGGTGATCTCGGGATCGATTGGTGGCTCAACAGTCCCTGGTTGTTCATCACACTCGTCACAGCCGTACGCCTCGCGAGCCTGGTCCTGATTCCGCCGGAGCAGTGCTATCTCGAGCGCCGATTCAATTTCGAGTACCTGGAATACAAACGTTCGTTGACTCTGGCTCCAAGTGACGCTGTCCCGTGCCCGCCGCCTCTCGCATGAGTTGAAGCTGTCGGCAGGCTGCTCTGATGTGCAGCGCCCGAAGCCGGTACAACCGTGACCGAAGTACCGCGCCAATTCGTCGCAGCATGACTCAAGTGCGCTAGCCGGCACGCAGCACCCAACCGCGAGGGAGGTAAGAGAGATGACGACGAAGGACATGCGATCCCAGACCGGTGAGCGAGTCCAAGCATGGAACCGGCATGACCCCGAGGCCTTCGCTTCCTTCTATGCCGAGGACACTACGGTTCACGATCCCATGTACACCGAGCCACTCAGCGGCCGCGATGCCATCCGGAAGGACTTTGAGGACTTCATGACCGCCTTCCCGGATGCAGAGTTCTCCGTCGGAGCAGTAGTAGCCAGCGGTGACACCGTTGCCTTCGAAGTGCGGGCCAGAGGTGTGCACAAGGGGCCCCTCGCCGGTCCCGCAGGTGTGGTCCCTGCCTCGAATCGAAGCATAGACATGCCGATAGCCGCCTTCGCACGGGTGGATGATCACGGGCTGGTCGTGGATGAACGACGGTACTATGACGTCGCAGGTCTCCTGCAGCAGCTGGGGCTCATGCCTGCTTGAGCGATGAGAGTTGGTGCTGACTCAAGAGCACCGGGAGGTACAGGGACACGAGTCCGTGACCCGAGGTGTGGTGAGGTCCGGCCGTTGAGTGCACCTTGGCTTCTATACGGCCGTGGGCTTCGACTGCTCTAGGCCAGACCTGGGCCGAGTATGTGCCCTCGACACCTGGCCCTCGTGTCCCGCGATGCGCTCGGCTTGTCGGCAGACTCACTTCCGTGGGTCGTGCTGTTCGACGCTCGCTGCACCTGGCACCTCGCGCCCCGCACCGTCCCGACAGCCGCGACCCAGGACCTCACGGACGCCGCTGGGCTACGTTTCGGGAGCGCACCGGTCATCGTGCACGCTCAGGTCCACGGTGACACGGTGCGGCTCCCGTCTGGGCAGGCTATTCCCGCACGACCGACAGCCTTCGCTCCCCGTACGGGGACGCACGTCAGAGCTTCTTCGTTATGGCGCTTCCCGAGCTCTGGAGTCGCACGGCGGAGGAAGCCGCGGACCCGCTCCATTGGAGGACGTGTTCCGCCTCATGGAGGGGGTCGGCAGCTACGCGGCCTTCCGCGTGGCGCTTGCGCACGCACCTTCGGGAACCAGCGCGCCGGCCGTGCTCAGCCGACTGCAGCCGGGGCGCTACTGGTCACAGGATATCGGGCTGTCGATAATGCTGGTGCTTGACGCATTGTTGCCCGACTGGCGCGCGCAGGTGCTTCGTGAGGACCCTCCGTCCGTGTACGCCCTGCTGGCCCAGGCCGCAGGATCGGACTGAGCACTCGTGCTGCCGAAACGAGGCGTTGCGCCTTACAAAGCGACCCGGCCGTCGCAGTCACGTGAGGGCCGCTTTGCAGGTGATACTGGGCGTTAGGTCGCTTATGCAGGACGACTCGAGGAAATAACGGCGAAAGCCGATAGCACGATCGTCGGTCGACATCAGAGCGGCAGCGATCCCTGGCTTGCACGGCCTGCGGATGCTCCGCGAGAGGAATCCATGATCTTTTCATGTATCGCTCCCAGTCCAAGCTTGCGGAACGTTATAAGAGATTACTTGATCGCTCACTTCCGCTTCGATCCGGAAAAGCCTGTACCACACAAGCGCTATTCTCCAAAACCCGAGCAGGGCATCACGTTCTTCGTAAGAGGTCGCCCGAGTATCGTGAACCCGTTGACGGGAGAGATTCGAGTAGCACCTCCCGTAGCGATCTTCGGGCAACAGATGAAGCGATGCAACGTGCACCTGACGCCAGAATTCCTGATGTTCAGGGTGCATTTCCAGCCTGGAGCTCTCTTCCGCGTGCTGAATATTCCGCTCTACGAGTTTGGCGAGGACTACTTCGACGCAGAACTGATTCTTGGCGCTGCCGTGCAAGACGTGAGCGAACGGCTGGCTACCGCGAACAGCTACGCCGAGATGGTCGAGACGGTCGAGGGATATCTGCTGCGCAGCGTGGTGAGGGCAACGGAGAACGTCCTTCCGCTGGACCGAGCCGCAGCGCGACTGACTGCTGATCCCCTGCACAGTTCGCTGGACTGGCTGGCTCGTCAGGCATGCCTGAGTCCTCGCCAGTTCAACCGCAAGTTCACCGAGCGGATCGGCGTGGGGCCCAAACTCTACAGCCGCCTGGTTCGATATCATCGGGCGTATCTGTACAAGGCGGCACATCCCGCCATCGCCTGGCCCACGGTCGCGATCGCGTTCGGCTACACGGATTATCAGCACCTGGTCAGAGACTTTCGGCAGTTCACCAACGCCACCCCCACCACGTGGCTTCTGGAAGATGCCGCATCGCCCGAAAACGTTCTGACCCGCTCCGGTACCGAATGACTCGAGCCTCCCTCCGAGGCGACCTGTCGCCGCTGCCGCACTCGAGTTGCAGATGTCCGATTCTTACCACGCACGCCCGGAAAACCGGAACTATCATGGTGCTCCGCTAGTCGGTATTTCCCTGCCGAACAAGGAGCGACTCATGAACAGGAAGCAATTTCTGCAGGTTGCGGGGGTGGGCGCCGCTGCAACAGCAGCTGGAGGCATCGTCGGATGCAGCAGGAGGATCGTGGCAGCCATGCCACCGACGACAACTGACCGACGTGGGGCGCAAACACGGGCGCTCTACGTCCCCAGCGGCAGGAATCGCTTCGAAGAAGAATTGATGATATGGGGCGTCATCCCATTGCAGATCAAAGTCTCGACGAATGATAGCGCTGGCGCTCTGTTCGTCTTCGAACACGCCAATATGGGCAAGGGTGGACCGCCGCGGCACTTCCATTACGAGCAGGACGAGTGGTTTCACGCGGTGAAGGGTGACTTTCTTTTTGAGGTCGGCGACGAACGATTCACGCTCCGTCCCGGCGACTCGCTCTTCGCGCCCCGCATGGTCCCGCATGTCTGGGCTTATGCCGGCGACAATCCGGGGACGCTGCTACTCGCAGTGCAACCCGCTGGTTCACTCGAGGCGTTCTTCCTGGAGAGTTCCAAGATGGCCAAGCCGCCGTCCCCGGAGGAAGCGGAGCAACAATTTGCCGCTCACGGGATGAAGGTCGTTGGGCCTCCTCTCAGTGTGGGCTGACCCTCGCCGTTCGTACAGTTTAGCTGCGAAACCAGCACTGGAAACATTAGGAGAGGAATTGGAACGATTGGCAGAAGGTCAGCGTTTCACCGCGCAGCTGCTGCCCGAACGAGGCGAGCGAAAGGGCTCGCTCCCTGGTGCC
>JAICQQ010000275.1 GCA_025937785.1 Polyangiaceae bacterium | reverse complement strand
CGTTGCCGCCGCACCGTTAAGCGTCCGTTCCTCGTCTTACCGCAGATGTGCGTGAAGCCGAGAAAGTCGAACGTCCCTGGCTTCCCCTCGCCGCGTCGAGCTCTGTTGTTGGCCGCGTCGCGGCCACACTCCAGGATGCGCGTCTTGTCGGGGTGGAGCTCCAATCCGAACTTTGCGAATCGGTCGCGCAGCTCGGCATGGAATGCGAGAGCATCCCGCTTGTGCTCGAACCCCACGACGAACCCGCGACAAGCTCCAAGAGCTCCAAGACTTGCTCGCTCACCAGATCCCAAACGGAGACCTGTCGGCGATCCTCGAACGCGCCTTGGACGCGCTTTTGGTCCAAGTCCACAAGCGCAAGACCGGTATCACTGCCAAGCCGAGAGCACCTCGAGCGGGAGCGCCGGAAGATCGAGTGGGCGCACCGGAAGACCGAAAGGGCGCACCGGAAGATCGAGTGGGCGCACCGGAAGACCGAAAGGGCGCACCGGAAGACCGAAAGGGCGCACCTCGAGCGCGGCCGCCCCGAGGGCTGTTGCCGCAGCGTGACCGAGAGCGAACGCGAGCCGGTGCGTCGACCCCGACGGGTGGGCGGACTCGCCATCTCCCAGTCTCGTCCCGCCGGGAGGTGTGGCCACGCGACGAGGGCCGCTGTGGTTTTGTCGGCGAGGACGGCCACCGTTGCAATGCGACACGTGGCTTGCAATTCGCTCACCAGCAGCCTTGGGCCAAAGGTGGTGCGAACACAGCTGATAACCTTGGCCTCAGGTGCCCGGCGCATCATGCTTTGGAAGCCGATCGCGACTACGGCACAGGCTTCATGGCCCACAAGCGGACGCGGAAGGCGCTGAAAGTCAGGGAACCACTCGCGCGATACGTGCTGCGAGGCGCCGTGCTGCCCTTCGCCTCCGCGAAGCGCTCACAGTTCCGTGGCTTCGATGCGGCGATTCTGCTGTCGGCCTTCTTCTGTGGTGTTCGGAGCGATTGGGCGCTCGTCGCCGTAACCGACCGCTTGAATTCGGCTGCCATCGATGCCCTTCGAGATCAGGTAGTCGCGACAGGCTTGGGCGCGCTTTTCGGACAACGTCTTGTTCGTCTTGGCGTTGCCCTTGTTGTCGGTGTGCCCGGAGATTTCGATCCGCGCGCTCTTTTTGTGTGTCATGTACTCGACGACGCTGTCGAGGCGGGGCAACGATTCGGGACGGATCGTGGCCTTGGCGGTATCGAACTCGACGCCCGAGAGCACGAACCGTGGCTCCTTCTCCTTCTCGTAGCCCTTGTAACGCAGCGTAAGCTTGATGTTCTGGTTGGGCTCGTTGGTCACGGGCACCGAAGCCGCGACGTCCTTCCCGCCGAGGCTCAGATAGACCAGGTCGTACTTTTGGCCGACGGGGACCAGCACCTCCGCATACCCGGTCGCATCGGTTTCTTCGGTGTAATAGGTCTTACCGGCAGCGCTGAGCGAAACCACGATGCCCGGAATGGGGCCCTTCTCCTTGTCGACCACGATGAACTTCATGGCCGCCTCGGTGCGGGTCGGCTTGATCTTGGACTCGGTCGCGCCGCGGGCGTCTTTGGCGGTGTCCGAATCCTTCAACTCGAACGAGTTGCCCTCGGCCGAGCCGGGCTCGGTCGCAGCGCCAGTACTCGCATCCGGCTCGGGCGCGGCGTCGGAAGCCGCCTCGGGCGCTGCTTCCGCCTCCGGTGACGCCGCGGGCTGTCCGCCACCACAGGCGACGAGAACCAAGGTTGCGATCGTGCTGGTAACGAGTTGACGCATCAACGTACCTCCTGCGAGTACGCTCGAAATTATCACGAGTCTCTGCGCCCAGGCCGCCGAATCGCGGATGGCTCGAGGATGCCCACTACGGACTACAGGCCCGCCCGAGCCTGCTCCCCCACGCTGATCGAGGCGCGGCCATGTCGTCAGCGGTGCGCCTCCACCACCGCTGTGCGCGCTCATCCGACGGCGGATCTGGCGCCGCCGCAACGCCATGTGCGGAAGCGACGCCTTCAATCGCGCCGGCTGGCCTTGGCTTGGGGCGACGCCGTCGGCGCGCACCAAGCCGGCCGGCCTCAGTGGAACTTGCGAACCTGAATGGTGGTGACCCGCTCTTCGCCGGCGTCGATGTCGCTCACGACCACCACGGGATCGCCCGGTAGGAGGCGGTTACGCTCGCGCAGCCGGAGCATGGCTGCCTGCACCGTTCTCTCCGGATCTTCGAACAGTTCGGTGTGCATCGGCACGACGCTGCGCAGCATCCACAACTTGCGCCGAACCTCTTCCTGGTTCGAGAAGGCGTAGATGATCGCGCGTGAGGGGCGATATGCAGCAACCAACTGCGCCAGCGTGCCGCGCCGAGTGATCACCACGATCGCGTGAGACCCCAGGGACTCGGCCAGCTGCACGGCGTGCCGCGCGAGTTTGTCGCGCACCCCATGACTCCGGCGCTCCAGGTGAAAGCCGAGCATGGGCTCTTTTTCTTGACGCCGGGCGATCGAATCGAGCGTCTGCACGCAGCGCAGAGGAAACTGCCCGGCGCTGGTTTCGCCGCTCAGCATGATGGCGTCCGCGCCTTCGTAGACGGCGTTGGCGACGTCGCTCACCTCGGCACGAGTGGGCATCGGGTTGTTGATCATGGATTCGAGCAGGTGGGTCGCCACGATCACCGGCTTGTTCGACATGATGCACTTCCGCACCATTTGCCGCTGCGAATGGGGCAACTCGCGGAGCGGGATTTCGACGCCCAGGTCGCCGCGCGCCACCATGATGCCGTCGGCCGCTTCGAGGATTTGGTCGAAGTTGTCCATACCCTCTTGATTCTCGATCTTGGCGTAGATCTTGGTCGTTGCGCCGTGGGCCTCGACCAGCTTGCGACACGCAGCGATGTCGTCCGGCGAGCGGACGAATGACAGCGCGATGAAGTCGATGTCGTGCTTCAAGCCGAACTCGATGTCGGCGCGATCCTTGTCGGTGATGGACGGCAAGTTCACGCGGATGCCCGGCAGGTTCACGTGGCGGCGCGACCCCAGCTTACCACCGTCGATGACCTTGCACCGCATCCGGGGCGGAGTGATTTCCAGAACTTCCAAATTGATCAGCCCATTGTCGACGGTGACCCGATCCCCCACCTTGAGATCGTTGACCAGATCTGGGTACTTGACGTGCACGCTGGCTTCTTCGGGATCCTCGCCGGGGCTCACCGTGAGGGTGATGTGGGCGCCCACCTCCAAGTGCAGCGGATTCTCGCGCTCGCCCGTGCGAATCTCGGGGCCCTGGGTGTCGAGCAGCAGGGCTATCGGATGGTTCAGGACCTGATTCAGGCCCTTGAGCTTTTCGATCAGCGACAGGTGCGAAGCGTGATCGCCGTGCGACATGTTGAGCCGGGCGATGTTCATCCCGGCATTGGCGAGGCTGCGCAGAGTCTCGGTGTCGCTGGTGGCGGGGCCAAGCGTGCAGACGATCTTGGTGTGGCGGAAGTCGCGGCGGGTAGATGACTCGGTCATGACACTAATTTTTTAGCTCTTGCTGCCCGCGCTGAACGACGCGCGGGTGGCGTTGGATAACAAAGTGCCGGTGGCGTTTGACATTCGCCGGTGGCGTTTGACGATCGCTATTAGCCTTTCGTTCCGTTCGGGGCAAGCTTGGACACCGGGCCGTACCCGTTTGGGCCTGTAACGCAACCCGCGTTTCGCTGGCGCGATGCGTCCAGACGCACCGCCCCATCCAACGAGCGCGGACGCCCTTTCCGAGCCAGCCTCCCGCGCGCAGCCGAGTCGCCCCGGTCGGTGTTACCCTGGGTATTCTCAGCGCCTTCAGGGGTGCAGCGTCAGATGGCGATGCGCAGGCGGTCTCGGACACCGTGGTATTCGGTGCTTACGGAAAACGCCAGGAGGTCCTTGACGCGTTCCGTCATGTCCGGCGCTACCGTGGGGTCTTCTCCGGCCCGAATTACCTCGATCGCCGTTTGCAGGTCGTCGGCCAGGATGAAACCGGCGCGATCGACCGTGTGGTCCGCGCCTGCAATCCAGCGTTTGATGTCCAGCGAAGCCCCCGTGGAGAGAAGCTTGGTCACGACCTGCGCCAGGTGATCCCTCAGCTTGGGTGTCAGGCCCGCGTCGAGCGCCACGAGCGCTTCTTGAACCGGACCCTCCAGATCTTTCGCTACCGGGAACTTGGGCGTGATCAGCTTGATGGCGGCGAACAACCATGCCTTCAAACCCGCGGCCGTCGGCACGATCTGGCGCACGTAGATACCCGGTCGGTAGTAGCTGAGGTGGCGTGCCGCGATGAACGTCGCCATCTGGACCGGCAACTCTGAACTGGTGGCGGCTTGACCACAGACGATCGACGGAGTCTGCGCGTGCAAGAAGTTCAATGCGCCCGGATCGTTGGTGTTCTGATATAGCGGCGGTAACCGGACCTGCAGCACCTCGGCGGCGTAATTGAGTGCGTACACGCAGCCGTAGGGATAGTTCTCGACCTGGATTCTGTGGTGCTCGGTATAACCCAGCGCCGCCAGATTCTCCGCGCGCGCGCGCGTGACCGCTGGCTCGATCAGCACGAACAGGGCCGTCAGCATCGGGTCCATGTCCTTGTGCATGACCAGCTGATTCCAGTCATCCTCGGTGATCCGATCTTGCGCCGCCGCCGGCTCGTCGGAGCGCATGCGATTGTAGAACTTCACCTCGTCGGGCTCGGCACGGTTGAGTGCCACCAGGACCTGGCATGCACAGTAGGCACCGTCGGGGCGCCGTACTTCCGTGTAGAGGCGCCGCATGGCCTTGTACGGCTCCGGCTGGAAGGGGTCCGCCTTGATCATCGCCGTCAGCCCGGCGAGCGCTTGTTCGCCGTAGCGATGCGGGTCTTCGAGGTACAGCTGGGTCAAGCGAGCCCGCCGCGCCTCGGGGTTCGGATCGACCCCCAGCGCTTCCTCGTGCACTTCGATGGCGCGTTCCAGGCGACCGAGTTTGTCGTGATACAGCGCAGCCAGCTCGTCGAGCGACTTGAGCAAGAGCTCTCGATTGCCCGAGTCGTTCGCCTCCGCGATGCGAAGCTTCAAGAGCTCTTTGACAGATTCATGATCGCCCTGACGCGAACGCAGCTTGATGGCTTCTTGGAGCGCCGCCTGCATCTTGGGGTCGTATTTCAGCGCCTGGTCCAAAAGCTCGGCGGCACGCGCCATGTCCTGCAACTCGCGGGATGCAACCATCGACGCCGTGTGCAGGTACTTTGCCTTCTGCTTGCTGTCGTCGACCAGATCTGCCAGACGCATGATCACGCTGAGCAACTTCTCCCAGTCCTTCGACTGGCTATAGAGCTGCATCAACTTCATCATGATCTTGCGATCGTCGGGTCGCTCGCCGAGCGCGGTGAGATAGATGTTGGCTGCGTAGTCGACGTCGTCGAGCTTCTCCGCCGCGAGGTCGCCGATTTGCGCCAGGACGTCCGCGCGCTCGTCGCCGATCGCGCCTTCTTGCTGGCGATAGAGCGTTCCGATCGCGTTGCGCCAATCCTTCTGGTCTTCGTAGACCTTCGCGAGCGACGAGTAAGCCTCGGAGTAACCCGGATCCAGATCGAGGGCTTCTTCCAGACACTGGCGCGCGCGCTCGAAGTCCTGCATTTTGCGAGCAGACTCGCCCTGCCGGCGGAAGGCTTTCGCTCGCTCGCGCACGGGAAGCTCTTCACCGAATTGATCGAGCAGCCTCGAGTTCAACTCGAGCGCTCGGTGCGGCGCCCCGTGCTCGAACACGATCTCGGCAGCTCGTATCATGGCCTTGGGGTCTTCGGGCGCGTACTTGATCAGGTCGTCGATCACGCCGAGCGCGCGCTCGTGCTCGTCGGTCTTCGCCAGCACCTCGATGTAGTTGCTGAAGACCTTGATGGCCTGCTCCGGTTCGAGCGCAGCCGCGTGGTGCACCACCTGCTGGTAACGCTTGCTGGCCTCGACGAACTTCTCGTCGTCGAAGGCCAAATGTCCCAGCACCAGCGTCGCGTTGATGTTCGCCGGGTCGAGCTTGAGCGCGACCCGCGCGGCAGCGTTCGCGCGCTCCGTGTCGCGCAGGTACTCTTGGCAAAGCACCGCCATTTCGCCGGACAAGCGCGCCTTCTGCGCGTTGCCGCTGGTGCGTTCGATCTCCGCCTCGAGCAACTCCACGGCGGACTCGGGGTCGCCGTGCGCGATGTAGGCTTTCCGCAGCTTGGTGGAGAGCTGCGCGTCTTCGGGGTTCGCGTCGACCGCCCATTTGTAGCGCTCGAGCGCGGCTTCGCTGTCGCCTCGACTCTCGAGCAGTTCTGCGGCTCGCAGAAACTGCTTAGCGCGTTCGATCGGGGAGGTCGCCTCTTCGGCCAGCGCTTCGATGGCTTCCAGGGCGCGCTCGGCGTCGCCGGCCTCGGCCCGCAAGCGGGCTAGGGTATCGAGCACTTTCGGATCGCTCGGAGAGGCGGACAGCGCGAGCTCGTACGCCTCCATGGCGCGCTCGAGCAAACCCTGGTCGGCCAACACCGAGCCCAGCTGCACCGCCTTCTCGGTACGCCGCGCGGGATCTTCGAGCAAGTTGAGGTGTCGCTCGTAGATCACGATGACATCCTGCCAGCGATCGAGCGCGCGATAGTAGCGCGCGAGCGCGGTCAAGGCTTCGTCGTTCTCGGCATCGATGTCGAGCGCGTTCTCGCAGGCGTGCGCCGCGCGCGCGTTGTCGAGGAACTCTTCCTCACAAATGCCGGCGATACGCAGCCACAGGTTCACCTTCTGGCGAGCGGTAACGGCGAGCCTCAACTGCGCTTCCAGATTGCCGATCAGCTCGGGGTAGCGGCCCTGACGGTTGTAGACCCGATCCAGGCCCTTCAAGGCGTCGAGGTTGTCTGGGTTTTCTTCCAGCACGGCCTCGTAGCAGGCGGCCGCCTTCGCCATGTCGTTGAGGTGGTCCTCGTAAGCTTCCGCCACTTGACACAGAGCACGTTGCTTTTGCTCGCCACCGACCGAAGCAGCGCGCCGCTCGAGCACACGCACGTAGCCCTCGTTGTCACCGACGCGCTGGCACAACGCGGCCAAGTGGGTGGCGGCCAGCTCGTGACCGGGGTCTTCGCTCAGAATGGCGTCGTACAGTTCACGGGCGGCCTCTAGGTTGTTCAGTTTGCTCTCGATCACTTCGGCGGCCTCTGCCTGCAAGTCGCGCCGCGCTGCTGGCGCCGCGGTTTCGGCACGCCGCACGAGGATCGCGCCGAGCTCACTCCATTGCTGGGCCTTGCGATAGATGCGCGAGAGGCCCTCGAGCGCGGCTTCGTTGGCCGGATCGGTCGTGAGGATCTGGTTGTACATCGGCAACGCCAGATCGGGGCGGTTGATCTTGTTCGAGTACCAGTCTCCCAGGTACTCGAGCAGTCTGTTGATGCTGTCGGTCGGCAGCTCGCCAGCCTTGACGGTCTCGATACCGCTGGAGAACACGTCACCCCATGCGGATTCGTCGTTGCCCGCCAGGCGTGCCAGCTGTTCGGCGTATTGAGGTTCGTCGGGGTTCTCGCAGAACGCTTGGGTAAACGCCACCAGCGCTTGCTCGCGATCCCCTAGGTCGTCCCTGTAGATCGTGCCGATCTCGGCCATCAAACGAGCGCGCTCGACGTTGGTCTCCGCATTCTCGCTCTTCGCGAGCATCTCCTCGATGATGTCCTCGTGCTTGCCTTGCTTGCGGCGAACACGTTCCAGAGCCGCGGCTGCCGAGTCGTCGGAGTCGTCGAGCTCGAGCAGGTGGGCGTACAGCTGCTCGGCGGCATCCGGCTGATCCGTGGCCTTCTCGTAGATGCGTGCGGCGCGAAACAACATCGCCTTTCGGGCGCGCTCGACCACTGGACCGTCGTCCGGATCGAGTTGGTCCGAAATCCACCGGAACCCTTCTGCGAGTTGGTTGGCGTCAGCACCGACATCCACCGTGGCCTCGAGAGCCGCCGCTTCTTCTTCGTTCCACGGTTGCGACAACAGCTCGGTGAGTCGGCGTGACACCTCTTCAGCGCTGACCGTGCCTAGCACGCGCATCGATGCGCGCGCCGCTGCCTCCACCATCACGCGTAGTTCGGTCGCATCGGCTGGCCGCTGCGATGGGTCCTTGGCGAGCAGGCGCTGCAGGAACTGTTCAACCTCTGGCGGAATCGAACTGCCCTCGGCCAGCGTGCCGACCGCGGGTGGTGGGCGAGTCAAGTGCCCGATGAGAGCCTCGATCGCAGACGTAGAGGTGAATGGGGCCTTGCCGGTCAGCAGCTGAAACAAGATCGCGCCGTACGCATAGACGTCGCTGCGCGGCGTCGGAGCGTCGCCACGGATCTGCTCGGGAGCGACGCAGTCGACGGAACCGAGGGTACAAAAGCGGTTGTCTTTGCCGTTCGCGAGCGAACGCCGCTGACGAATCTGGTTGGACCCAGGGTCGAGCAGCAGAACGTACTGCTGACCCGCGTCGTTCACACACCAGAGCAGGTTTTGCAGCTTGAGGTTGCCATGCGTCAGCCGATTCTTGTGCAGCACCTCGAGCGGCTCGAGGATCTGACGCAGCAAATCCGGCAACTCTGTAAATCGGCGCGGGCCCACCCGCTGCAACCAGTCGGAGAGCAATTCGCCCTGCACGTAGTCGTGCATCACACCACGCCGGCCGGTGTCGAACACACCTGCAATTGCGTTGCGTGGCAGTCCTGGGTGGTCGACCGCGCTCGCCAAGCGCACCGCGGTGAACATGCGCTCGACACCTTTTCGATCGCGCTGCGACTCACTGCTCAGCAGTTTCAGCCGCACGTTGCGATCACGGTAGATCGCCAGGTACGTGTGCCCGAGGGCGCTTTCCCCCAGTTTTCGCACGATGCTGACTTCACCGACCTGCGCCCCGGCTTCGAGCTCTTCACGAGGCTGAAAGCCCCGATTGCGCAGATCCAGCAAATCTGGACCAACGTCGGGCCGCCACGCGACCACGGCGTCCGCTAATGCTTCAACTGCCTCGGCCTTCGCGCAGTGATCGACGAGCGCTCGCGCGAACGACGCCTTGGCGGAACCGCCACCTACTTCTGACGGATTGAGTCCGAGAAGCTTAGTGCTGAGCTGCTTGAGCTCATCGAGATCGAAGAGTGTCTCGAGCTCGGAACAGAGGCGATCAAGCTCCATACGATTTCCTAGAAATTGTGTTTGAATGCGGGGTGTTGAAAATTCCGAGTCCCGGGATGGCTTAACAGTGTGCGCGCCGCAAGGCCACCAGCGCTTGAAAAAGCTGCGCCGACAGCTTTGCCATAAAATAACAAAATACGCAGAACGGCCAGACAACCAGTAGCCTGTTCAACGAAAGCGCCAGTTTCTGGGTCGTTGGAGGTAGTTATGGGGACAATCGTCGACCTCTGAGACAATCGTCCCTGAAGTAGGAGAAGAATAAATGAGCGAGAAGAGGTGTGGGAGCGGGCGGTCTTGGATGGGTGCTTTATCGATGGGTTGGCTGCTCGTCGCCGGAGCCTGCTGCCCAAACGCGCATCAAATGGCACAGCCGCCCGCACCGGCGCCAGCTCCCTGCCCTGCTTCGCCGACGCCAGCGCCACCACCGCCACCACCGCCGCCACCCCCGAAGTGCGAGGATCTGAAAGAGAAGTGTGAGGCGTCGATGGATACGCAATTGGCGATTGGTGATAACAGGGCCTCGCTGCAGCCGCCCGTCGGTTGGATCTACGCCAAGGAAGCACAGCAGTCAGTCGCAGCAGCCCCCGACGGCGCCGCCTGGCTCGCATACACGGAGGCGGCTTCGGAAGAACGGCAGGCGGTGCTGGCGAGCGTAGAGCGGCTGATCGCGCGCTTGAACGTCACCAACGTGCGCGTCAACTT
>JAICQQ010000253.1 GCA_025937785.1 Polyangiaceae bacterium | reverse complement strand
TGGGACCTGCTGCAGGTCGAGTCGCTGTCCGGGCCCAGGAGCATCGACGGCATCCGTCACGGGCGGCGACCAGGGGCGCGCCTGGCGAGGTCGCATTTCGCTCGGCCGGAGTTGATAAGCTGGATACCACGGGTTCCACGACGGCACGAGCGCCAGCTCGAGAGCCGGGGCAGTCCGCAGCAGCAGGAGTGCGTTCATGCTCGACACTGACCCCGCACGTGGATCGCGTTTGGCCGCTGATTCAGCAGGCGTCGACGCCGGCGAGCGCGCCGGCGAGCCTGCTCCAGCAGCCTGCACCGAGGAAGCCAAAGCAAGGTTCGCGAGCACGGCAGTGGGCGCGAGCACACACCTCGTGCGGAACCTGAATCCTGCTGACATCGAGGGACCTCCTTCTACGACGCCGACAAAAATGCCTCAGAGGCAATACTCGGCGCCGACTCCGTATACACTCACTGGTTCGATTCTGTGAACCCCTTGTGAGCTCACGGTCAACAGTTGCACCTGAGTCGATATTTTACTTAGCAAACGCAGCCATGGGTGAGCGGTCGATGATACGGAAGCGATCGCCGGCCCAAAACTGGAGCTGGAACAGCCTCGGCAGCTCAATGTGTCACGAGTGCCAGCGTCTCCGCCCCGGCGCCACGGGCGAGGTCCATCAAGTGCACCACCTCGCCGTAGGCCGCCGAGTCATCTGCCCGAAAAAACACGACTTTCTCGCGCCTCACCTGCAGTCGCTGGCGCAACTTGGGCACAAAGGCGCCCAGCGTCACCGGCTCTCGATTGATCGTGAGTTTTCTATTAGCAGTATAGTCCACCACGATCGAGGTGTCGGCCGCCACCGTCTGAGTCGTTTCTTCTGCTTTCTTTGGAACGCTGGCGGACAGATGCTCGAGCATCGAAGGCGTGAGCACCATAAAGATGATGAGCAATACCAGCACGATATCGACCAAGGGCGTCACATTGATGGTCGCTCGCACTCCTGATTCGCTATTACGGACGTCCACCACGGTCCCCTTCTAGCGCTTTTGCCTTTTCGAGCGCTTCCGTGCCGAGAATCACCTCGTTGACCCCTGCGCCGCGCAGCACGTCGAGCGCTCGGCGGAGCTCACCGAACGCAGCTCGAGCGTCGGCCTTCAGGTACACGCTCTTTTCTGGAAACTTCGTCTTCTCTTGCAACACCGCCCGCCGCAGCTCAGGCAAACCGCCAAGTTGCCTCGCTCCCAAGTACCAGCGGCCCTCGGCCGTGACCGAAACGACGATGTCCCTGCCATCGTCCGGTTTGCGCGAATGGTGCTGAGTTCTGGGCAAATCCACCGCGACGCCACTGGCCAGCAGCGGCGTGACCACCATGAAGATGATGAGCAGCACCAGAACGACGTCGACCAGGGGTGTCACGTTGATGTCGGCGTTCACCTCCTTGGCAACCGTCTGCGTATCGCGGGCGATGATGGCGCGCACCGCGCGCCATCGTGCCCGTGCTGGCTCGGTGGACGGACGCACTAGCCCTCCGAATTCGGCGGGTTCGAAGCGGTAGCCGGCTCTGCTGCTTTCGTGGGAGCCGCGGACGCCGCCGGCGCCACCACCGAGTCCGACCTCTCGTCCTGCCCCTCGACGGCGTTGCCGCGCGCCGCGTGCAGCAACCGATCGGACAGCTCACCGGTCGCGTCATCCATCAGCACTCCCAAATCGTTCACTCGCGTCGTAAAGAAGTTGAAGAGCCATACTGCCACGATGGCCACCGCCAGCCCCACGGCCGTGGTCATCAGAGCCTCCGCAATCCCCGCGGAAACGGTGGCCAGGCCTCCCCCCCCTCCGCCCGCTTTGGGATCGGCCATTTGACGAAAGGCCGTGATGATTCCGAACACCGTGCCAAAGAGGCCTACGAAGGGCGCCGATGAGGAAATGGTAGCTAGCGCGGGCAGACCCCGCGACAAACCGGCAAGCTCGCGCTTCTTCGCGCGATCCATCGAGCGCCCGACACTGTGTACCAAGAGCTCCCGCTCGACGGCGTCATGCACGAGCCCCCCCAATTCCTTCAAACCTGCTTGGTACTCCTTCAGGCCCGTCTCCACGATGCGCGCCAGTGGCGCATCTTGCCAGTTCTTGCCCAGGTGACTTGCCTGGTCGAGCTTTTCGCGAGAACGGATCAATGGCTCGAGGGCGGCAAGGAAGGCGATGGAGCGCGACCGTCCCCGCCGATACGTGATGAACCGCTCGAGGCCTATGCCGATGGCGTACATCGACATCGCGATCAGGAGGATCACGACGCCCCGGGCAACCAATCCCATCTGCTGCCACAGGCCGAGGAGTGAAAAATCCATAAACTTCGTCCTTCCAAAGGGATCGACTCGCGCGACGCGCTAGCGAATCTGGTAGTTCAAGGGGTAACAAAAGGGCGTGGGCTGTCCGCCGATGGTCAGTGGACGGTAGCGCCAGCGCCCGATGACGGTGGGGATCTGTGAGTCGATGGCGGGACCGGCACCTTTGACGATGCTGACACCTGTCACCCGACCGGCCGTCGAAACGCACACCCGGAGCAGCGCTGAAAACTCGGCGCCGCTGCGAGCCAGCGCGCGGGGCACTTTGACACGATACGGATCGACATTGGGGTTGATGAGCAGCTGCTGGCGGCCGACGCTCCCCGACACCATCTTGGGACCGGCGGGCTTCGGAGGCGGGGGTTTCGGTGTCACGCCCCCCACGACGCCGCCGAGTACACCGCCGCGCACACCGCCCTTCTCACCACCTGCTACGCCACCCGGCTCGGCCTCTTCAGCAGTCGTCGTGTCTTCTTCTGCCGGCTCCACGGGTTCTGGCTCGTCGACTTCGCGCGGCTGCTGGAGCTCTGTCGGCATGGCTTTCTTGCGCCGAGGCTCCGCGGCCTGCTTTCTCCCGGCGGGTGGTGGTGGCGGCGGCGGCGGCGCGACCTGGGCGGTCAGCATCACTTCGACCGCCGGCAGCGGCATTTCCTCGACCTGCCACAGCGAGTGGGCAACTCCTGCGGCCAGGAGCCCTCCGTGAACGATGAGCGACAGAGTCAACGTCGCCCGCCTCCAGCGCTTCGGTCCAGGGTCGCTCGGGGTAAGGACTCCTTCAAAGGCCATGCTTGCTCGCGGGGGTGACCTGATTTGCCTCGCCGTGCGCCATGGAGCGCTTGCGCCAGCTTTCGGCTGCGTTCATCTGTTCTTCCCAGCGTTCGGGCGCATCCCAAAACGCGATCGCCTTCTGACGGAGCAATAGATTTTTGTACGCCATGGCTTCGCCGAACCCCGGCCGGATCGCGAGTGCCTGGTCCAGATGCTTCAGCCCCACGTCGGCCAGTCGCACGCGCTCCTGGCCTTGCAGATCTCCTTCGGCAAACTGGGGCGGCGGCTGGTCGGACGGGGCCCCTGCCCGAGGATCGAACGCTGCGTTCGCCCCGCTCCCTCCCTTTTGGAACAACCGGTCATGAATCAGCACACCGACGGAGTAGTGGGCTTCCGGGTCAGAAGACTCGAGGCGTGCCCGTTCGAGTGACCATTCGAGCGCCTTCTGCCAGCGCTCGGAACGCACATAGACCTGGATCAGTCCGTGGATCGACTTACGGTCGTTCGGGTCTTTCTTCAGGTTTTCCAAGTACATCGCTTCCAGGCGATCGTACCGGTCCGCGTCGAACAATGTCTGCACATACAGCTGTTTCCCCCTCGGATCGTCGGGCCTTAGCTGCTGCAGGCGCGCGAACGCATTCAGCGCGCAATCGACGCTTCGCTGGTGTTCTTTCGATTGACCGCCCGGGACCAGGAGCTGGCGACAAGCCAAGCCTTTGTTGAGCACCACCGGCACGAGATCTGGGTGCAGCGCTTGAGCCTTGTCGTATTCTTGAACTGCCAGCGCGTATTGCCCCGCTTGGTAGAGGCGATTCCCCTCGCGGGCATGCTGCCGGGCGCGAAGCTCCGTGCAGCCCAGACCCACGAAGGCGCTGAGCACCACAGTGAGGGAGAACGCTAACGCCGTGCAAGGCCGCATTGACGGTGTCTTCGGAAAAATCGGATCAGCTGAAACGTAAGCCCGGAGTCGTCCCGGCTCCATAACACATGGCTCCTTCCACGCACAGCACGGTGTCGAGTCATGCTTCGCTCACAATTACAACGTGAGTGTTCGCTCATAGTGAGACCAGCCAGCCCCGGCCCGCGCCAAATCATCGCACAGGGGAGTTGAAGTCTTCGGCAAGGCGCCGCTAGGATGCGCCGCATGAAACTCGCCTGCTTCGCTGGACTGGTCTTCGGCACGCTCGCTCTGGCCTGCTCCGACTCAGAGACCGTCGTCGCGCTCAATGTGTGCACGTTGGCCTCGGTCGACGCCGAAGCCATCGCATCGCTCGACGTGAAGATCGAGGGCGCCGCCAATCGAGCCTACGATCTCGCGGACGTCAGCGTGCTGCCCTGCGGCATGAAACCAGCCTATTTCAAGCGGCTCTCGCTGCCAAACGATATCGAGAAAGGCTCTGCCACCGTCGAAGTCCGCGCGATCGACGCTACGGGCGCGCTCATCGAATCAGGCTCCACCAACGTCGTCGTACGCCCCGAAGACGCCGTCGCGGCTTTCGTCGAACTCGGCGAAGCGGTACCGAGTACCGGCGGCATGGGCGGCATGGGCGGCATGGGCGGCGCCGCAGGCTCCGCGGGGCAAGGTGGCATCGCGGGTGAAGCGGGAGCGAGCCCCTAGCATGGGATCGATCCACTCAACAGCTCACGAGCCCATCGCTGGGACAAAATGCCCCGTAAGCGCAGTGCCCGATGCCTGACCGTCTGATCACTCGGGCCAGCTGCTCATAGCGCCCAGGTTCACCACGCTCGTGAATCCCCTGGATTCGAGCAGGGCTTTCGCCTTGGCGCTGCGGGCGCCGCTGCGACAGTACAGGACGATCGCACGCTGCTTGTCCCCCAGTTCGCCGATCCGAGCCTCGATGTCACTCACGGGGATGTTGACGGCGCCCTCGATGTGGCCCCGAGAGAACTCTTCGGGCGTCCGCACGTCGACCAAACGGGCGCCGTCATTCACCAGCGCGCGCGCATCAGCGCCGGGGGTCGTGCCGGCGCGCAGCCACCACCAGCCACCCACCGCGGCGACAACCACTACCAAGAGTGCGATTTTGAATACGACGGAGCTCACGGGCACGGCCCACACTACAGCGGGGTCACCGTGGGGTACAACAGCGCCTTTCTCGGGCGTTCGCACTCTCACTGCTCAGCCCGATCAGCAGCGCGGACAGCGCTGACCCAAGGCGGGCGCCGCGGCGCTAAAGCAGGCGCCGCAACGCGTGTTTGGTTACCTTCCCGAGGGCGTTTTTGGGCAGCTCGTCGACTTGGACGAATCGGCGGGGGATCTTGTACGGCGCGACCTCTTGCTTGAGGAACTCGCGCAGGGCGTTCGCCTCGATGGGACCTCGGCCCACGAAAACGGCGACGGCGGTTTCACCCCAGTCGGAGTCCGGGACACCGACGACCGCGACCTCGTCCACCTCCGCGTGTCGCCGCAGCGCCTCTTCGATCTCGAGCGCACTCAGCTTATAGCCGCCGCTCTTGATGATATCGACCGACGTGCGCCCCAAGATCTTGACGTAGCCCTCGTCGAGCCAGGTCGCGGTGTCACCGCTCCTGAACCAGCCGTCCGTGAACGCCGCGTCGGTGGCGTTGCGATCGCCATCGTACCCTGTGAAGACGCTGGGCCCGCGAATCCAGATCTCGCCGGGCTCACCGGGGGCGACCTCACGCCCCGCTTCGTCGACGATGCGCACCTGCATTCCCGGGAGCACGCGGCCGCAACTGCCGACGCGACGTTCTCCGTCGAGAGGGTTCGACAGCGCCACCCCCACTTCGGTCATCCCGAAGCGCTCGAGGGGCAGCTGATCGGTGAGCGCGTGCCAGCGCCACGCGACGGTCTCGGGCAGAGCGGCCGAGCCGCTCGTCACGAGGCGCAGGCCGCGAGCCGCCTCACGCCAGCGCGCGCGGCTATCTGCCGGCTGCGTGTCGAAAGCGTCGAGCAAGCGCTTGTGCATGGTCGGCACGCCCATGAACAGCGTGCTGGCGCCGAGCTCCTGCCAGACAGCTTCACCCGAGAACCGCCTGAGAAAATGTTGGCTGGCGCCGTTGAGAAAGCACACCAAAAACGCGATACTGAGTCCGTGCGTGTGGTGCAGCGGCAGGCAATGCAAGAGCCGGTCGCTTGCTTCGACGCGCCAGGCGCCGGCCACGAGCGCTGCCAGTGCGGCCAGCTGATCGTGCGAAACCACTGCGCCCTTCGGCGCCCCGGTGGTGCCGCTGGTGAAGAACAGCACCGCCGGTGTGTCCCCGCTCGGAGGATGCAATGCGAGGGTGGCGTCCGCGCCGGCGGCTTCGCTCGCGAACAAAGGCTCGAGTTCGAGCACGCGTGGCGGCGCCAGCGCGGGCTCGAGGCGCGCGAGCGCAGCCACGGCCTCCTCGGCGCGCGGCATGAGCTCGCGAGACACCAGCAGCAGCTCTACCCGGGCAGCCGCCAACGAGCGAGCGTGCTCCGCGGCAGGATGGAGTTCCACCAGCGGCACGCTCAGGTGGCCCGCCAGGGTCACCCCCCAAAATCCTTGGACCCACTCGCGCGAAGCGGGAGCGAACAGCGCCACCCGCGACTGGTGGGGGGCCATGGTCAGCAAAGCACGCGCGAGGCGGTGCGCGGCGGCGGCGATATCGCCGAAGCTCGCGCTACCAGCACTGTCGGTAGCGCACGTCCGGCCCCCGTGCGCGCTGGTGACCTGGTGAAACCTTTCGACGAGAAGGCTGGATCTCGTCATGCCGCTAACCTCGCCGCGCCGTGTGGTTGAGCTGCCGATCGTGCCACAGCAGCATTTCCAAAGTGCCTACCTCACGCAACCAGCGCTGATCGTGGGGACCATTCGACAGCCGAAACTGATTCGGCACGCCGAGGTCGCCAAGCCTCTGGGACAAGAGCTGGCTGGGCTCACGATAGGGATCCCGCGACGAGGTCTCGATGTGAATCGGGAGCGGACCGGTGCGTGCGATCGCGGCCGCAACGCGCTGGGCGTAGCGATCGGCGCTCGCTCGACCGATGGCCGGCTGCACGACGCCGAAGCTAGAGAAGAGCTCCGGACGCCCGAGCATGACCTCGAGACCGACGTAGCCACCGAGCGAGCAGCCGTCGAGACCCACGGCCAGCGGCGCGTCACCAATTCCGAGCCGGCGCCGCACGCCGGGCAACAGGACTCGCTCGATCCAACGGCCGTAGCTGTCGAAGATTTTGGCGGCGTCGCCCTTGTAGGGATTCGGCGTCACCGGACACACCATCACGAGCCCGGCAAACGGGGTCTTCTCGAGCGAGGCGTTCAGCTCCTGCGCGCGTTCGTCGTCGAGGTAGCCGAGCTTGGGATTCTCGCGCGCCACGGGGGGTTTCATCAGCCGTTCGTAGGCGCGGACCAAACCGTAGCGTTCGCCCCAGGCGTGGATGCCGAGGAGCTCGTTGCCCGTTTCGCCCAAGCCATGCAGCAGGATCAGTAGGGCGCGGTGCTGCTGCTGCTGCTTCGGAACCAAGACCAGCGCTCGGCGCGCCAACGCACGGTCCCCCTCCAGCTCGAGGTCGATGATGTCCAGCATCGACGACGCGGGCGTTGCCGCGTGGGCTGGGCGCTCGGCCCACCACGGCGACAGGGCCGCGGTCGACCCCAACAGAAAGGCTCTGCGCTGCACGGACCGATCGTAACCGCATCTTGCCGTCGGATCCGGGCCACTTTTCGGCAGCCGCTTGATTCAAGCCCTGGCGGAACGACCCTGCCCGACGCCGCAGGCAATGCGGGAAAAATTCCGGTTTCGTGGAGAATTCGTCGTGTTCATGTATCGTCCTATCCCTGATAGGCATTGCTCCATGAAATCGTCCTTACATTTGCTTGCTGTCACCCTGCTCCTTCCCCTCGGCGCCTGCTCGGGCTCCGAATCGAAGGGCAAAGGCCCGAACCCCCTCGCCACCGTCTCTGGCTTTTGCCAGGCGTGGGCCGAGCTCGCGTGCAACGCTGACGTGGTCGACCTCTGCGGCGGCGGCGATGACATCGATGCCTGTCAGCAGTCTCAGTCGGACTTCTGCGAAGACATCGTCCCCAGGGTCGGCTACGAGCCGAAGTACGCCAAGGAATGCTTGCGGGCCGTCGAGCTCGCCTACAAGGAAACCGGCTTGGATGCCGAGCAGCTGCTGGTCGTGCGGCAACTCGGCGGCGAGTGTTCGCGGCTGACTCGAGGTTCCGTCGAGGCGGGTGAGTCCTGCAGTGAGGACGTCGAGTGCGATACGATCGGCGGCTACGTGTGCGTGACCCGACCGGGCACGGAGGGCACCTGCCAGATCCCCGAAGAGGTCGGCGCGGGTCTGTCGTGCCGCGACGCGGCCAAGGTGTGCGAAGAAGGTTTCTACTGCGACGGCAGGAACTGCATCGAGAGGCTCCCGGAAGACGAGCCCTGCATCGACACCCAGGAGTGCGCGGAGGATCTGCGCTGCGAACCAGCCAGCAGCGGCGCAGGCGGGGAAGGTGGCAACGGCAGCGACGAGCCCGGCACCTGCGTACCGCGCATCACCCGCTTCGATGTCCCCTGCGAAGAGAACGACGATTGCGAGTCGGGGTACTGCGAGCAAAGCGGTGCTGCCGCGGGCGAATGCATCTCGGCGCTGCAGTTCAGCCGCCACGAACCCATCTGCGAAGACCTGCGCTGACGGCTCAGAGCCAAAAAATTCCCTCGGCCTCAGCTTTGGGCTACCCACAGGCCGCCCGATGCACAAGAATCGCGGGCGCTATGAGGTTCAAAGCCAGCGTGTGGGGCACGGCGCTTCTGTGTCTCGGTACCGCGTGTGAGAGCCAGCCACGGAAGAACGCCTTCGACCAAGGCCCCGATCAAGTGAAGCCGCTCCCGAAGACGAGCGCAGCTCCGGAACCCGAGGGGCCGCCAGATTTCGAGATCGACAGTATCGGCGCGAAGGTGGGGTTCGAGCGGGCCATGACCGACACCAGCGAGGGGCTCGAGAAGCTCCGCGCGGATCTGGTGAAGCAGAAGGCGCATGTGGACGGTAAGGACATCGCCGTCCGGGTCGACCGTCAGGCGAAGCGCCCCTGGGTCGTGACCTACCTGAGCGAACTGTTCAAGGCCGGCGCTGGCTCGGTGAAGCTCAAGACCGACACTCGGGAGGGCTATCCGACAGAGCTCCAGTTCTTGTCCCAGGCGCAGGCGAGCGGCGCAGCGAAGTGCAGCGCCGTCGGCATGATCCTCGACGATCGCTCGACGGCCGTTTGGAAGCTGTCGGGGGGCACAGCAAGCCGGCGCCAAAAGGGCATGGCGGGCCCAGATCTTTCAATGACCGGCGAAACGCTCGAACGCGTCGGCAAACAGTGCAAAGAGTCGAACCTGTTCTTCGTCTCGGGCGCCGAGTCGGTCGAATGGGGGTTGATCTACGACCTCGCCGCGTCCTCCCAGCGTCTCGAGAAATTCAGGTTCGAGCGCATAGTGCTGCTCGACGCGGTGCCGACCCCCGGCCACAAGATCGCCCTGTGAGGGTCAGCGCCGGGCAGCGCGCTCAGCTGTCGGGACCTTGCTCCAGCATCGCCTCCACGTCCGTGACGTGAAACGGCTTCTCCAGTCGGCGCCCCGGATAGGTGTCCAGAAAGTCGCGCGCGCTGTCGGTGAACGCTCCACCCGTGATGAAGACGAAGCGATCGAGCAGCTCGGGCTGACGCTCTGCGATGGTCTGATACACCTTCATGCCACTGAAGATCGGCATCATCAGATCGCACAAGATCAAATCGAACGATGAGTCGCGTTCCAAATGTTCCAGCGCCTCGCGCCCGGTGTTCAACACGATGACATCGCACTGATTCTCGAACGCAAACTTCAAGGTCTGCCCGAGCAGTGGTTCATCATCGATAACTAGTATGCGTCTCCGCGTCTTCGACACGACCTTCCCCGAACTGGAGCGGTGCCCCCTGGAGGAGTAAACCCCGACCTTGTTTCAGGAGGATGGCACGATTCAAGGGAGGACGGTCAAGTGCAGTGATGAATCGTCGTCAGCGCTCCGAAACTCGGGGCTTTATGTCCCGCGACTTCGACTCAAGTTGAAACTCTCCACAAACACGAGGGAATCCGAGCGACTTCGCCGGATTCGGGGTAACGTCAGCGGCATGGCCGCGAGAAGCCGATCGGTCGGACGCTACGACCTCGTGGTCGAGGTCGCGAAGAGTCAGCTGGGGCCGCTCTGGGCGGCCGCGGTGCCCGGCGTTGCGGGCCTGGAGCCGCGCTTGGTCCGCTGCCTCGAGGCGGGCGACGACGTCTCGGCGCGCGACGTCGAGGCCCTCGCTGATGTCGGCCGGTGGAGCGGTGGGTTTCTCGCAGAGCAGGCGGTGAGTACGCTCGACGTCGTCAGCGCGGGCCGCGATCTGGCGCTGGTCACGGGCTATGTCCCCGGGGAAACGCTGCGTTCGCTGCTCAGACTCGCCCACTTCAAGCGCGAGCCCGTCGCAGCGCGGGTTGCGCTCGCCCTGACGCTGGACGTCTGCAAAGCTCTCACTGCAGCGGAAGCGCGCGCTCTCGAAACGGCGCGCGGTCCGGAGTTCCTGCGGGGTGGGCTGCTGCCGGACAGCATCTGGGTCGGGGCGGACGGAACGACCCGAGTGCTCGATCTCGGACTAGCGTCGATGTGGCGCACGGTCTCGAGCAAAGCCGCACACCCAGAGGTGGCCGGGTACTCTGCCCCCGAACAGCTCGAGCCCGGAGCACTATCGGCGAGCGCGGACGTATTCACTCTGGGGATCCTGTTGTGGGAGCTGCTCGCTGGCGGCAAGCGTCTGTTCGCGGGTACATCACATCGGACAGTCGTCGAAAAGTTACGGAAGCTGACGGCTCCCCCCGCCGAACCGCCGGGCGACGCTCTGGACGCGGTCACACTCACGTTGCTCCGAGGGATGCTGGAGCCGGATCCACGCGCTCGCGTGGGCAACGTGCAAGAGCTGCGGCAGAGCCTCGAAGGCATGGGCAGCGCGCTCGCGTCGCCGCGCGAGGTTGCCGATTTCATCACGCGGGTCGCCGCCAACCAGCTCGAGGGCCGTGAACGTGCCCTGGGACGGGCACTGGCGCGACGGCCCGCCTCCGAACCACCGCCGCGTCCCACGGCCTTGCCCGCAGCCAACGCCGTTCGCGCCGAACTGCAAGGACTGGGTGCGGCGAAACCGCTGCCCCTACCGGCCCAGGTGAAACTCGGAGGGCGGGTCGCGGTTCTCGAGAGCCATCTACCGCCCCCGCCACCTCCGGCGCTGCTCGATATCGACGCGAGCGCGAATGACAACGAAGAGACCGGCAGCGTGCGCGCGGAGGACATCTTGGCTGCGCTCGCCGTGGAGGATCTGGAGCCAGCGACCGACGTCGTGCTCGAAGCGGAGCCCGACCGCGGCGCCGAGCCCGAATCCGAACCCATATCCGAGTCCGAACCCGAACCCGCAGAGCCGGCGGTGGCGTCAGCGCCCATCAGCTCAGGCCGCCGAGCGCCGCTCACGGCGGTGGTG
>JAICQQ010000221.1 GCA_025937785.1 Polyangiaceae bacterium | reverse complement strand
GCTCGGGTCGGGTGGCACCGGGCGCAACGACACGCCCTGGAAGAACGCCAGCTTGACGTACTTGGCAAATACGTGGACGCCGAGGAACCATCCCTGACCCGGAACACCGTACAGAGGAGAGTTCCACTTCACTGCTTTATGGACGTTGGGCACGGTGCGTACGATGAGCGCGTCGAGGCGCTCGCCGACCTCGCGCTTCCACCCGGGCATGGCCGCGATGTAAGCTTGCACGGGACCGTCGCCGTCTCCCTTGGCGATCTGCGGGTTACCCCCCGCCAGGAGAACGACCTCCGTGCCCTGGCCCGATTTCCGAGCCTTGAGCGTTCGCCTCGGCGCCCCGCGCTTCTTTGCTGCGGTGCGAGTCGCCGGCTTTGCCTGTGACTTGGGCTGGCTCGCGGACCGCGCTCGGCGCTTGGCTGCCTTCTTCTGAGTTTTTCTGGGCATTTTGGACCTGCGCCCAGTTTTGCGGGCGCAGCCTGTGCGGTCAAGCACAGAATGTACCTTGACACGTATATACTCTATGCCGTACATACAAACCCGTGGAGTCCACGTTCGCCATCATCGCTGAGCCCAACCGTCGCGCCATTCTGAGCCTGCTCGCGACGTCGGAGCGTTCGGTAGGCGACCTCGAGCGCCGGCTTCGGATGCCGCAGACCTCGGTCTCGAAGCACCTCCGCGTCCTGCGCGAGGCGGGCTTCGTCGTCTCGCGTGTGGATGCCCAGCGGCGCATGTATCGGATCCGCCCCGAGCCGCTGATGGAAGTCGACGCTTGGCTCGCGCCCTTCCGGCAATTTTGGACGACGCACGTGGATGCGCTCGAGCGCCATCTCGACCGGATGGATCAACTCCTCGAAGCACCGCCGCCTGTCGCCTCGGATCGAACGGATCACGAAGCCACTCCTGCAAAAGCAACCAAGAGGAAAGCACCCAAGAAAGGACGAACCGATGAGCAAGCTTGAGAACTACACGCCCGGGCCGGCCACCGGCGCCACGATCGACAAAAACGGCGACAAGTGGACGCTCGTGCTCGTCCGAGAGCTCGCGCATCCTCCGGCAAAGGTTTGGATTGCGCTCACCGATCCCGAGCATCTACAACACTGGGCTCCCTTCGACTCCGATCGAAATCTCGGCAGCGTCGGCACCGCGCAACTTTCGACCGTGGGGGCACCGAAGCCGACGGTGGCGAAGGCGGAGATCAAGCGCGCCGACGCACCGAAGCTGCTCGAATACAACTGGGGCGAGCAAGACATCCGCTGGCAGCTCGAACCGCTGGGTGAGACCGGGACGCGCCTGACGCTTTGGCACAACATCGACCGCCGCTACATCGCGATGGGCGCCGCTGGCTGGCACCTCTGCATCGACATGCTGGGCCGCCTGATCGCCGGTCAGTCCGTCGAGCGCCTCGTCGGAGCTGCCGCCATGCAGTTCGAAGGCTGGCAACGGCTGCACGCCGAATACGCCGCGCAGTTCGGCGTCGAAATGCCGAAATGGTGAGTGTTCCAGCACCCGAAACCCGCCAAGGAGACAAGACCATGGAATCGACTCTGCAGAAGCCCGCCCTTGCCATTAGCCCCAAAGCCACGACCATTGCGTACTGGACCGTCACAGCTCTCTTCTGCCTGCAGATGGGCTTCACGGCGTACGCGCAACTCAATCTGCCCGAGGTGGCTCAGGCGTTCGCGCATCTCGGATTTCCCGACTACTTCCGTGTGGAGCTGTCAGTCGCCAAGTTCGCCGGTATCGCGCTGCTCGTCGCTCCGGTGCCCGCCCGACTCAAGGAGTGGGCCTACGCCGGCTTCGCCATCGATCTCGCGTCCGCGGTCATTGCTCACCTCGCCGTGGGAGAGGGCGCAGAGGCCTGGGGTTGGGCGGCGGGAACCGGAGTACTCTGGGGACTGTCCTACTTCTTCTGGCGACGAGGCCAAGCCTCTGGGGCATAAAGCTGAGTCGAGATGGCGATCGACGAGAAGCTGACACAGCACGTGCGCGCTGCGCTCGCGGGGGTGGAACGCGTGCACGAGGTCAAGATGTTCGGCGGGATCGGATTCATGCTGAACGGCAATATGATCGCGGCCGCTTCCGATCGCGGGCTTCTGGTGCGAGTCGGCGAAGTCGGCGCGCCGGAAGCGCTCACGCGGCCCGGAGCGCAGCCGATGTCGATGAACGGCCGCATCATGAAGGGCTACATCCGGATCAGCGGCACGTTGGATGCGCGGTCCGTGAAGTCGTGGCTGCGCCTGGCGCGCGCCTTCGTTGAGACTCTCCCTGCCAAGAAAAGGCCCGCCAAGAAAAAGCCTTAGCGAGACGATAAGGACCAAGAAGGCCGTAGCGAAGCGCAGCCGAAAGCAGATCGCCTAAAAGCCTCCGTCTTCGGGCCATCAGCGGAGCACTTGGTAACGATGCCAAAGATCTGGGCGCCACCCACAGCGGAAGAATCCAACGCCGCAGCGTTGTCCTGATTTCGGCCTGGCTTGACCGCTCGTGCTGCCCAAATCAAAACTTCTCGCATCGGGCATCAGCAGCAGCCGCTGTCAGCCCGACGCCCCGAGAAAAGAAACTGTCATGAGCCTTCTCAGTCCTACCTTCCGCCTCGGCATCGCCTCCGTCCTTCCGCTCGCCTCACTCGTGGCAGTCGCCGCGTGTAGCGCCGAGAGCTCGGAACCCGAAGGCACGAATGGGCCGACCGGGGGCCTTACGCAGGGCACCGCGACGGTGACCAACGCCAGTGCCGCCACCGCGGTCACCACGGGCGGCGCCAACAATACGACCGGCGCCCAAGCCGCCGCCGGCAGCGGCAATAGCACGACCGGGGCGGCCACTACCGGCAGCGCGGCGGCGAACAACAACAGCGGCAACAACAACAGCACCACTGCGGGTCCCGCCGGGCCCGTTACCGTGACCGCGACCGCGAGCGGCACGGGCGGTGCTGGCAATGTAGGGACCGACGGACCGAGCACCGCGAGCACGACCGAGGGGGCGGGCGGCAACGGCGCAGGGGGCAACGGCGCGGCGAGCACCACCTCCGGCGAAGGTCCGACGTTTCACATCTTCATGTTGATGGGACAGTCCAACATGGCGGGGGCTACACCATTCAACGACGGAGACAAGAATACCGACGAACGGCTGAAGGTCTGGGGCGGTTGTAACCAGCCTGCAGGGCAGTGGAACACTGCCACCCCCCCCTTGAACGACTGCCCCGGGGAAAAGGGATGGAACCTCTCCAACAGTGTCGACCCGGGGATCTGGTTCGGCAAGACGCTGCTCGAGGTGTTGCCAGAGGGCGATACAATCGGCCTCGTCGGTACCGCCGAGAGCGGTGAATCCATCAATACGTTCATCTCCGGTGGTTCGCACCACAACATGATCCTCAACAAGATCGCTGGGGTCAAAGATGCCGGCCGCTTCGCGGGCGTCATCTTTCACCAAGGCGAATCCGACTGCGGCGCGGCGGATTGGCCCGGCAAGGTGGTCCAGCTCTACAACGAAGTGAAGGCCGCCTGGGGCGTCGACTACGACGTTCCTTTTATTCTGGGTGAGATCCCAGCAGCAAATGCTGGGTGCGCCCCTCAGCACAATCCCAGGGTGCACGAGGCTGCCGAGCAGTTGCCGATGGGGTACTGGATTTCGCAAGAGGGAACGCGCATCTTCGATCAGTACCATTTCGATCACGATTCGGTGGTGCTGATGGGAACGCGCTACGGCGAACAGATGATCGAAGTCCTCGGCTGGTAGCCAGCCGAGCCGTCGGTGCGCTGACGCTTGCTTTCGCGCTACTCCCGCAAGTAGCTAATCACGATCCTGGTGCCGTCGTTGGGGTCGGTCGCGAAGGTGAACATACCGTTCGTCGTGGCGGAATACTCGAGCGTGGGGATCTCGGTGCTGAATTGCGGGTCACAGGGTTGTAGATCGAACTCCAGGGTGTCATCCACGCTTTCGAAAACACCTGCGAACTCGATTTGCGGAACCCACGGAGGGTACGGCTGGTGAGCGACCTGCACGAAGATACCATCGAACTCGAAGCTGTAGGTATTGGTCGTGGTGGGTTGCTCGCCGTAATACTGAATACGGAAGGGTGTGTAACGCCCGGGCTGCAGCGTGCCGCCGGTCGGTGTAGGAGGCGTGCCCGTCAGGCCCACCAAGATCTCTAAAGCGTCAGTATCGATCGCGGGCGGATCGGGCGCGATGCAATCGAAGACCGGCACCGTGCATACTCCGCCTTCGCAGTAGCCGTCGGAGCACTCGGTGCGGTCCGCAAAGTGGTTGGGGCGACACGAAGCGCTGGCGTTGCAGGTGTCCTGACCGGAGCATTCGTCCTCGCTCGATCCACAGTCCGCGCCCGTGTCGGGGCTGTAGTCGGTCGTGCTCCGCGCAGGATCGCAGACTTCGCAGGAATTCGAGCCATTGAGGCTGTCGGCGTCCACGCAGCTGGCCCCGATGAGGCAGCCGTCGCAGACGCATGCGTCCGCATCCTCGTCGCAGCGCAAGTCCGACGAGCACGGGTTGGGACTACAGAAGAGGGATGGCGCTGTCGTGCTCGTAGCACCGCCGGAACCGCCATCCCCTCCCGTGCCGCCGCTGGTCGCGCTGGCGCTGCTCGTCGCCGTCACCGTCATGCCACCGCTACCACCCTCGCCGCTCGAGCCACCGCTGCTCGTCGTGGTCGTCGTGCCCGTCGTGGTCGTCGTGTCCGTCGTGTCCGTCGTGGTCGTCGTGTCCGTCGTGGTCGCGCCGCCGGAACCACCCTCGCCGCTCGAGCCGCCGCCGGTCGGCGTGTCACCGCCGCTGCCCCCATCGCCGCCGGAGCCACCGCTCGTCACGGTCATGCTGCTCCGAGAGCCGCCGGCACCCCCAACATTGCTGGAGCCGCCACTACTGAACACACCACCGCTCGAGGTTCCGTCACTGGTCGTCGACGCCCCTCCGCTGCCCTGGGCGTCCGGGCATGAGCTCTGCCCGTCGATGCAGGTGCCAGGGACGCACTGCGTCTTGACCTCGAAAGCGACCCCCTCGGCGTCGCACTGCTGCAGTTCGTCGCCCTGACAACGGACCTCACCCGCGGTGCACCCATCTTCACCCTCCACCCCCCGTGTCGTGCTCGTGCAAGCGGGGACCACAAAAGCGCCTGAAGATAAGAGGAAAAGTGACCAGTGTCGCATCCGCCCGAGCGTAGGCGAGCGCCCCTACCCGCGCAAGCTCCGTAGGGTACGGGTTCACGCCACGTTCACGACGCGACCAGCCCACGCCGCGATGCCGTCGTTGGCGGCCGCCCCGCGTGAGAAGCGATACAGCGCTCCCAGCGCCACCGACGGCACTCGTCAGTCTCGGCTTGATACGATCGAGTCAGGCAACAGCGCCGCCGAACGCGATCGCGCGCGGCGCGCGGGTACGGTAAGCTTCGTGATCAACATCGAAACCGAGGCTGGTAAGCTTGCGACCATTCGCAGCCTCCTGACCCCAGAGAAGCTGCACCTCCGCCTCGTGAACTCAACCGAGGGCGCGCAGCGGGCTCGCCGCCCGCAGACGCCCGGGCGACAGCCGTGGCCCACGTTGACGGGCTGAGACGCCGAAGCTACGCTGCTCTCCGTGTCGAGCCTGCGCGCGGTCCGCGAATCCCTCGTCCAGATTTCGCGGCGACATAGCCGCCTGGCTCACGAGGTCGAAGACGTGGCGCACGACCTGGTGCTGTCGGCGCTGCGGCGGGGCGTACCCTTGGAGGGCGAAACATTTCTGCAACGCGCCCACGGTGCCGCGCGGCGGCACGCCGCGTTTCTAGCGCGCGGTGCTGGCCGCCGCCGAGCGCGCGAGGCATCCAGCGCCGCCGACGAGTTCGTCGGCCCGGACAGCATCGCCGCGGACACGGGTGAAGGCGCCCCGCTCTCGGTCCTCTCGCCAGCATTGCGCACCACCTTGTTGTTGTTGCTGCTAGGACTCGACAAGGCGGAGCTGCGGGTGGCGCTCGGCGTGAGCGACGCGGCCCTGCGCAAACGCTTTCAAGCACTGCGTGAACACGGGCCCTTGGCGCGGCCCCTGCTGCAGCTCGCCAGCCGAACTCCTGCCCTTTCCCGGCTGCGGCGAAGCCAGGTCGAGCTGCTTCCGCGGCTCGTGGCCGCACCAGTCGGGGGCGGAGCTACCCAACGGGCGCTGGCCGTGAGCGATCCCGACGGCCACGGGCTGATTTTTGCGGAGGTGCTCACACGCACGCGGAGCACGGCAACTTAGGAAGCGTCCGGGACCACGGAGCGGACGCCCACGAAAGGAATCCCCATGCTCAACGCGCAAATCAAGAACGTCGCCATCGTCTTCATCGTCCAGAACCTCGCCCGCAGTCATCGCTTCTACTCGGAGACCCTCGGCCTCGAGTTCGAGGTGGTCGATCTCGAGAACGGCTATCTGCAGGCCCGGCTACCAGGAGACGTCGAGTTCGTGTTCCTGCAAGGTGACGCACCGCGAGGCGCTACGCCGCAAGTGGTCTTCGGCCTGGCCAAGGGAGGCATCGACGGGGTGGTGGCCTCACTCGCCGCCGCTGGCGTCGAGCTCGTCACCGGCGTCACCGAGGCGCCCGGCGGCTGGTCTGCGGAGTTCAAAGACCCGGACGGCCATGTGCTCGCGCTCTACCAATCCGGCGAGCTGCCGCGCTGAGGCAAGAGCGCGGGGCCTGCCCTACTCGAGCACGAGGTCCACGTGGAGTGCCGCAGCCGCGTGCATGCCGGCTGCGGCCGCAATGATCGCCGATTGCATCCGCGTCGTCAGATCGCCCGCGGCAAACACGCCCGGCACCGAGGTCTCGCGCTTCATCGGATCTACCTGGACGTAGCCATCGTCGTCCAGCGCCAAGCCCAGCGCTTGCACCAGGCTCACCTGGCGTTGTGGCGGATGCACGAACAGCGCTTCGCAGCGCACGAGAGTGCCGCCCTCGAGCTCGATCGCCTCGAGCCGGTGCGCCCGCGCCATCAGGCGCGCGACCGGCAACGTCTCGATGCGGATCTCAGCGGAGCGGAGCCGTCGGCGTTCTTCCTCGGGCAGCTCGAGCTCACCGTTCGTGAAGAGTGTCACGTCGCGCGACCAACCTCGGAGCCGGAGCGCGAAAGGTAGCACGTGGGCCCCCTGTTCCGGGCGGACCAGATAGCCCCAGGCGAGATCCTTGGCCTCCCAGCCATGGCAGTAGGGGCACTGAAACACGGCGTGCCCCCAGAGTTCGGGCAACCCCTCGATCGCAGGCAGCTCGTCCAGCATCCCCGTGCACACGAGAATGCGACGAGCCTCGACGGTGTCCGCCCCGATCACGACACGAAAGTTCCCTTTCTCGCCAGCGACGCTTTGGACGGCTGCATCGCGCACGTCGACGCTCGGATAAGCCGCCAGTTGCTCGCGGGCGATGCGCCGGAATTCGTCCGGCGGTGTGCCGTCGCGCGTCACGAAATTGTGAACCTGCTCGGCCGTCGCGTTGCGCCGCGGTCCGGCATCACAAAGTAGGACGCTCGTGCGCGCGCGTCCGAGCGCCAGGGCAGCGGATAAGCCCGCGGGTCCCCCACCTACAATCACGACATCGAACGGCATCTTGCGTCTCCTCGCCCCGAGGCAGTTCTCGGTGGACGCGCAATATACCATAGCTACGGTTGGTCATGGCGACAGCGATGGGGTTGGTTCTGCTCGCGCTGATTCACGTGTACTGGGGCCTCGGCGGGCGTTGGCCGGGCTGCGATCGAGCGGCTTTGGCCGAACTGGTCGCGGGCACGCGCGACATGCCTTCGGCAATTGCCTGTCATGGCGTAGCAAGCATGCTGTCGTTCGGTGCGCTGCTCGTGCTGGCCGCAACCGATGTGCTCACGCTGCCCTTGCCGCGGTCGGCGGTCGCACTCGGCGCGTGGGCACTCGTCGCAGCGCTCGCGTTCAGGGGCATCGGCGGATTCTTCGAGGCCCGCTGGCGACCCGAGATCCGCAGCTTTCGTTATCACCGCTGGAGCCTGCGGCTCTACTCGCCCCTGTGCCTATCGCTCGCGACGCTCGCGGCGCTGGAACTCTCGTGAGCCTCACCCGCGCCGCGACTTTTTCGCCGCCTTTCGCTTGCTGGCCGTCGGCTTGCGCTGGGCCTTGGCCGCCGCGCGCTTGGGCTTGGCCGCCGCGCGCTTGGCGGCGGAGCGTTTGGCATGGGCCGAAAGCGCGCGTTTCGAAACTGCGGTCTTGCCTTCGCGTTTGAGCGCGCGCACCGCCGCCTTCCCGCGCTTCTTCGACGACTTCCGCGGCTTTCGTTCGAGCTGCCCGGTCTCGTAGTCGCGCCGCGCCGCTCGACGCGTCGACTCCGACGTTTGCCCCGGCCCTGGCGGAGGCAGCGGAATGCCGGCTCGCCGAGCTTTCGCGAGGCCAATCGCGATCGCCTGCTCCGGAGAACGTGCGCCGTGTTTGCCCTCACGCACGTGTTCGATCTCCTCGCGCACGAACTCGCCCGCCGCGGTCTTCGGGCTCTTGCCCTGACGCAGCGCCTGCTTGGCCTTCTCGAGGGTTTTTCTCTCGGGCATAGTGACTCCACCCCGTGATGGGGGCCCCCGTGGTGGGGGCGACCCGCCCGCCCGGACCAGCCGAAGCGGGCGAGCCCCGAGCTCAGCGGTGGTAGTGTTGCTGTTGCTTCGAGGAGACGCCCTCTTCACCGGCCGTCACGATATCCACGGCGCCGCCCGCTTCCAGGATCTTCTTGGCGCGGGTGCGCTCGTCACGGTCATCGACGTGAACCGAAAGCAAGATGCTGCCGCCGCGTACCTTGCCTTCGTACTGTTTCGCTTCGAGTTCGGGGATCCCCAATCCGACGAGAGCCCCAGTGACTCCGCCCACGGCCGCACCTGCCGCAGCGCCGCTCAATGCAGCCATGATCGGTCCCGCAGCGATGAAGGGCCCGAGCCCAGGGATCGCGATGGCACCGATGCCTGCCAAGAGCCCGACGGCGCCGCCGAGAGCGCCGCCCGCACTGGCACCAGCGACCGCACCTTCGGGAGCCTTGGTGTGCTGCTCGTGCGCAAAATCCCGCGTCCCCTGCTTATCGGGGAACAGCGCGGAAATGTCGTTGTTGGAAAAACCCGCGCGCTGAAGCTGGCCGACGATATTCTCCGCCTGCGCTTGAGACGCTACTAGACCGATAACTGCTTTCTTAGATGCCATGAAATTTCTCCTTCGCCTATTGGCTTGCAACCTCGAGGTGGTTGTCGACTCGCTTGACCCCCTCGACACCTTGGGCAACGCTCGCGATCGTCGAGCGTTCTTGAGCGCTCTTGACGGGCCCGCGCAGCGTTACGACGCCGTCGACCGTGATGATCTTCACGTTCTCGGCGGTAGTAGAAAGGCCGTCGTGGCCCACGATACCCTTCCGAACTTGCTGAGTGATCGTTCGATCTCCTTCACTTTCCCCCTGATCTCCTGGGGTCAGCGCCCCCTCGTTGAGGTCCCGTTCGTTCTTCTTCGTGTTGTCCGCGGCGGCAGGCTCGTCCGCCTCCCGGTCATCCGCGGCTGAACGCTCGGCGGGGCTGACCTCGGTCCTCAGATCCGTGTCTTCTGATCCCGTGCGCTCACTTCGGTCACACGCCATGGCGGCCATCGCCGCAATTATTAGGATTGTGCTCTTCATCGAGGGCTCCTATCTCGGTTCTGGGTGCCGCTTTGCAAATTGTGAGCCGCTCGTATCGGGCGAGATACGGCGCCCACACGAGCCTGCGCGCGAGGCAAGGATGCTCGTTGGGGGCACTTCGGCGCGCCGCAGCCGTGCTAAGCCGGCGGTCCGAACCAGCTGGTCAACGCTTCCCGAAGACCCTGCTCCGTCCCTTCGCCGACCCACGCAACGTATCCATCGGGCCGGATCAAGACGGCCGTGGGCGCCGCGACCGGGCCTATCACCGGGAGCTCCCAAGATGCGTCGACGCGCGCGGCGACCCGCTGGATCCGATCCGCCCATTCGGCAGCGTCCGGGAGCGTGGATTCGGAGAGCTGGAGCAGCACCGGTCGCGCGGCATGGAGCAGGCTGAACATCCGCCGTGGCCCGTCTTCCGTGATCAGGTCGAGGTCGGGCACCCGGCGCCCCAACAGCGGGTGTCCCGCACCTAGGTCGTAATGAACGTCCAGACCGGACATGATCCCCCCATACCGCTTGCGCGGCCCGTCCATCTGCATCAGCTCGGTCACGATGTCACGCAGAGCCTCCGTGCGATCATCGCCGCGGCCAAGCGCGGTTTGCGCCAGGGTCAGACGCAGCACGCGCGCAGCGATCGGGTGCCGCTCGGCGTGGTAGCTGTCGAGCAAACTCTCCGGCGATGTGCCGTTGACCACCTGCGCCAGCTTCCAGCCGAGATTCACCGCGTCTTGCACACCGATGTTGAGTCCCTGGCCGCCCGCGGGTGAGTGCACGTGCGCGGCGTCGCCGGCCAAGAGCACGCGCCGATCGCGGTAGGCCGCCGCCTGCCGCGCCATGTCGCTGAACCTGGACAGCCAGGTCGGGTTGCGAACGCCGAAATCCGTGCCGTAGACGGAGATGAGCGCCTCACGCAGATCGGCTAGGCTCGGCTCGTCTCCGGTAGCGACCTCGGGTTCGACCAACACCACGCGGGCGCGTTTGCCGTCGCCCAGCTTGCCCACGGCATTGACGCCCCGCGGGCCGCGGCGCAAGCCCCATGCAGGGTCCTCGTCCATTTCGACTTCCGCGATCAGGTAACTCGTCGAGGCTTCCCAGCCTGGAAAGTCGATGCCGGCCCGCTTGCGGACCACGCTCCGCCCCCCGTCGCAACCGACGAGGTACGTCGCGCGCAACGTCGCGCCATCGGACAACGCAACGTCGACGCCGTTTGCGTCCTGCTCGAACCCCGCCACCGCCCGACCGCGATAGAAGCTCACCGGGTGTTCACCCACCCAGTCGGCCAGAATGCGCTCGATCTCGTTCTGCCAGAGCGCCAACCCGCAATGACGCGTGGGGAAGTCGCTGAGGTCGAGCGAGATGAACGAGAACCCGGCCACCTGCATCGCCTGTCCTTGAGACAAGAAGCGATCGGCGATGCCCCGTTGATCCAGCACTTCGATGGTGCGAGCGTGCAGACCGCCCGCGCGCGAGCCGGCGAGCTCTTGGTTTTCGCGCCGCTCCACGATAGCGACGTCGACCCCCGCCAACGCCAGCTCGCCTGCCAACATCAGCCCCGTGGGCCCCCCGCCAGCAATCACTACCTCGTGCCTCGTGATGGTTGTCATGCACATGACTGTGCGGCATGACCGGGGGCTTGCGGCAAGCCGCGTTGTCTGGCATATAAGGGAAGTGGAGAGGCGCGGGCCGCCCTCCGGTTGTTCCAAGGCGCCTGCGGGCACGCGCTCGAGCATGAGAACTTCGCGTGCAATTTCCATCACTTATACTCGACTGGCGCCGGCGCGGGCCACGCCTACGAGCGCGGCTAGCGTCACGGCGGCAGCCACTGCGAAGGTGAATCGGGTAGCGCTCGCAACCACGGCAGGGGGCGCCAGCGCTACATCGCTCACCCCAGCGGCAGCGACGAACACAGCACCC
The DNA here is from genome assembly GCA_025937785.1 of Polyangiaceae bacterium. Lineage (GTDB taxonomy): Bacteria > Myxococcota_A > Polyangia > Polyangiales > Polyangiaceae > JAICQQ01. Next base: position 1,871 of record JAICQQ010000221.1, on the reverse strand, counting down.
AACACGCACGCGCCGGTGACGAGGCCGAGGTTCCGCGACAGGGTCAGCGTGCCCGCCACCACGCCGCGGTCGCCCGCAGCGGCTGCTTGCATGATGCTCGTGGTGTTGGCCGCCTGGAACAGAGCGTAACCGGCGGTCATGACCGCGATCGGTCCGGCGTATCCTGGGACCCCTGCGGCTTCGGGCATCAGCGCCAGTACGAGCGAGCCGAAGACGACGCCGCTCAGGCCGAGCAGCACGGCGCGTCGTGGGCCCGCTCGGTCGACGAGGCGACCCGCAGGGACGCCGGTGACGGCGGCCACGCAGGGTCCAACCGAAAGCACGAGCCCCACGTCCCTCGCCTGCAGCCCCAGCCCCGACGAAAGATGAAAGGGACCCACTATCAAAGTTGCCATCAGCACCGCCGACACGAGCAAGTTCGCAACCAGACCCGCGCTCGTGCCGAACTCGCGGAGGAGCTCCATGCGGATGAGCGGCGCCTCGGCGCTTCGCTCGGTATGCGCGAACGCGGCCAAGCCGACGAGCGCCACGCCGAGCAATGCGGCGTTGAATAGGCCGAAGGCGCCTCGCCCGAGCGTCAACGCCAAGGCGTAGGCAGCCAGCGTCGCCCCCAGCCACCAAGTCCCGCGGTGGTCGAAGCGCACACCACGCGCGGGTGCCATCGAATCGGGCGGAAGGTAGCGCACCAAGAGCGCGGCGCTGACCGCTGCCAGCGGGACGTTGATCAGGAAAATCGCCCGCCACCCCAGCAGATCGATGAGGGTACCGCCCACGGAGGGTCCGAGCGCCGTGCCGATCGCAGACGTCGTGCCCAACAGGCCCATCGCGCTGCCGATCCGTTCTTTTGACGCCACCCGCCCCACGAACGCGACCGTCAGCGCCAGCATGACCGCGGCGCCCAACCCCTGCACGAAGCGCGCGGCGATCAAGAGGCTCAGGGACGGTGCCACGCTGCTCACCACGGATGTCGCGGCGAAGAGCAGCAATCCAGCCAGCAGCAAGCGGCGAGGCCCCACCAGATCGCCCAGCCTTCCGAACGCGACCACGGACGTCGTGACCGCGAGCAGGTAGGCGATGACCACCCATTGCACCGCTTGGAACGACGCAGCGAACGCGCCAGCCAGGGTCGGCAGGGCCACGTTGGCGCTGCTCGTCGCGAGCGAGGCCAGCAGGCCCGCGAGCGAGAGCCCCGCGAGCGCGCCGCGAGCCTGCCCGCTGTTCGGAGCAGCGGCGACAGGAGGGGGTATTGCACGAGCAGTGGCGACATCCATGGCAACGAAACTAGGCTCCTCCGAGACATGGCGGAAGACGCACGAGACGCACTTAGTTCGTGCGTTTGACGCCATGTCACTCTGGCCAGTATGCTTGTCGAGCGATGCCTCACCCTGACCTCAACTTACTGATAGCTCTGGATATCCTGTTGGAAGAGGGCACCGTCGCGGGCGCCGCCCGGCGGCTCGGGCTGAGCCCGTCGGCAATGAGCCGCACGCTCGCGCGCCTGCGCGCGGCCACCGGCGATCCGCTGCTGGTGCGCGCGGGACGTGGTCTCGTGCCCACCCCCCGTGCCGCAGCGCTACGAGAGCGGGTGGCCGAACTCGTGCAGCAAGCGGAGAGTGTCTTGAGCCCTGCCACCGAAATCGACCTCGCCAGGCTCGAAAGAACCTTCACCCTCCGCACGGGCGAGGGCTTCGTCGAAAGCTTCGGCCCGAGCTTGATCCAGCGGGTCGCGAGCGAAGCACCTCACGTCCGTCTACACTTCCTCGACAAATCGCGCCGGGACAGTGGACCGCTGCGGGAAGGCGCGGTCGATCTCGAGCTCGGCGTGGTCGGCAAGGTCACGAGCCCCGAGGTACGCATGAAGGCGCTGCTTC
>JAICQQ010000058.1 GCA_025937785.1 Polyangiaceae bacterium | reverse complement strand
TCATCGAGCGAGCTCGAGATGAGGAGATCCGCGGCGGCGATCCAGCGTAGCGTTTCGACGTGCGACAGCCTGCCGAGGAAGCGCGCTCGCGGATGGCGTTGTCTGAGTTCTTCCATGCAGGGACCATCGCCGACCACGACGATGTCGACGTCGGACAAAAGCTCGGCGGCGCCCAGGCCGATGTCGAGCCGTTTACTCGGAATCACCCGGCCGACGAAGACGACCAGGCGGTCGCGGACGTCGAGGGAGCTGCGGGCGCTGTCGCGCGTGGGAACCCTGTCGAGCGACAGCGCGCAGGGCGCGACCCGGGCTCGCGCGGCGAGCTTCGGGCAGAGCTCGACCAGATCCCGGCGGAGCGCCTCCGAGACACAGCGAAAGCTGGCTCCCTGGGCGACGAGCTGACCGAGGATGCGGCGCGAGACGGGGCGGGGGAGCGCACGCAGTAGCCGCACGTCGCTACCGTGTGCGACGACCGTGAGCGGAGCGTGACCCAGCGCGCTAGGCCAGGCAGAGGGGACGATCCAGTGCGCGATGATCGCATCCCAAGGGCCCAGCGTGGTCAGCGTCGCCTGCACGGACGCCGCGAAGGCAAGGGCGCCGGGAGCTTTCCACGGTGCTTGCTTCAAGCGTTCGAGCGCTCCCGGCCACCCGAAGAGCCCGGAGCCTCTGACCTGAACGTGACGGAGGCGATGTTCGTCCTGCACGCGTGCGAACGGGCTGAGCACGTGCACGTCGTGCCCCTGCGCCGCGAGGGCCCGCGCCTCCGCCTCCACGAAATGGCCTGCGGCGTCCCCGGGTGCGGAGGGGTACGAGGTGGTGACGACGGCGATCTTCACGGAATCGGCGAGGCTAACGTGGGATCTCGCCCAGATCGATGAGACCCTGTTCGCCGAGCCGCTCCAGCAGCACGCCGAGATCGTGCAGGTACTGGTACGTATAGATGCCGGCGTTGTGCGCGTCGCCCCAGGTCAGGCTGAGCGCGTAATTGCCCACGGGTTCGAGGTCGCGCAGTTCGAGGTTGCCCCCCTCGATGTACTTGATCGCACCGCTGTGCCCCTGGCAGCCGGCGCAGGGGCAATACCCCCGCAAGATGCGGTGGGGGAAGCGGCTGGTATGGCCATTGGGCCAGGTGATCTCTAGGTCTTGTGCGCCGTGGGGCGCCTTGATGGCCGTGGGGGTGAGCATGGCGTACTTTCGTCGATATTCAGAGTTGGGCCGGTGGGCCAATGTGGGTGGACTCAGAAAGGCTTGCACTCCGGAGCGACGTCTGTCATACCCCCGGCCCTTGTCGAATCCCAGTGAGTCAATTCAGTGCAAACCCCTCGAGGTCTCCGTCGGTGAGAAGGGGATCGAGCGCGCCATCAAGCACCTCAAGCGCAAGATGGCTGCCGAGGGTATTCTCCGTGAACTCAAGCGCCGACGTCACTACATGAAGCCGTCGGTCAAGCGCCGCAAGAAAATGAGCGAAGCGGCGCGCCGTCGCCGCAAGCGATTGAAGACGGACGAGCGGCCCTAGTCGCAAAGGGTTGGGGGAACCAGCGGTGCCAGCAGCGCTGGGGCGCCGGTGTGCGTCCGGCGGTGTGGCGCGCAGGGCAGCGTGCTGAATGGGGGAGCGGCCGGGGGCGGAGGAAACTTGGCCGTGCGCCGCGCCTCCCGCTAACTCGCGAGCATGCGTGCTGAAGTCGTCGACTTTCCCCGCGGCGAAGAGCAGGTGCGTCCCCCGGTGCGGATCCGCACCGTGCTGGCGGCGCTGCTAGTGGGGATCGCCGGATATACCATCTACCCTCGCGCGGAGGCAGCCTGGCAGCTCCACGGGCTCGCAGCTGCCGTCGCTGACTACGCTTTGTGTGCGGCAGGGCCGACCGGCCCTTCCTTGATTCGCGACAACCCTGACCAGTTTGCCAAGCTGGTACGGCGCCGGCTGGTGACCGCGGCCGCGGACGACCGGCCCTTCGCCGACTGTGCCGAGCTGGCGCGAACCGTCACCGCGTCCGATGCGGTCTACGAGGCGCACTCCGCACGCGCTACGGAGTTTCGCGAGTACGAAGCTTGGGGTTCGGCGACGCGCTCGCTCGCCGAGGTGCGCGTGACGAGCGATCGGCTGGCAGAGGTGTCTCGGCGCGCCTGGCCGTTCGTGCGCGGAGGCTACACACGGCTCGTGAAACCGTCGCTCAGCGCCACCGAGGCAGTGCACCCGGTTTCGCCTGCAGAGCCTGGGGTGGGCAGCGGCTTGCCGAACTGGCGCGCGCGATACCGTGCGGTGCGACGCACGCAAACGGGGTTCGTGATGGCGCACGGGCAGGGCGCCAATCTCGGCGTGTACGAAACGCGCGACGAGGGCCTCTCGTGGCGGCCGATCGCGGCTCACCATCAACCGTCGAACTTTCAAGAGCGCTGTCCGATCGACGCGGACGGCCGTTCCTTCACGTTTTCGACGACCGACGACGAAACCGCGACCGTGGTGAACTCGTTGGGGCCCGACGGTGCTCCCTACGCCACGGTGCTCGCGCCTGCTCACGAGCAGATCTTTGCAGCCGCCTGTGACGCCGAGGCCGTGGTGATCGCGCTCGCGTCCATGGGTGGTCAAGGCACGAAGCTCTACGAGTGTCCGTTCCGGCGCAGCTGCGCGCCCATGCGGGTGCCCGCCGCAGGCATGGTGCCCACTCAACTCAGCGACGTCGCGCGCGTCGCCGGCACGACCGTGATCGCCGTGAGCAATGGGGAGATCGTGCGCGTTGCCTCCAGCCGTGATTCTGGTCGTTCCTGGACGCCGTGGTCGGTGGCTTTCGACGCCGGAGAACACCAAGCCTCCGCCATGGGGCTACCGCCACCTGCGCGCCTCCTCGGTCTCGACGACCGGCTGATCTTGTACGGTGGCGCCGAGCGCTCGGACCAAGCATATCTCGTGCTCGTGTCAGAAGACCAAGGCGCGAGCTGGAAGAGCCCGCTCTAGCTCTGCCCCCCAAGCCGCGCCTGCCAGCCAGCCTCAGGGCTGCGCCAGCTTCGACAGCGAGCGCCGCACCCAGTTTTCGGAGCGAGCGCCTTCGGCGACAGGGTCCGTTTCTGCTGCCATGATCGCTAGCGCTCGCACGCGCAGTTCGGCTTGGGCGAGCTCGGCGTTCTGCTTGGTCTCGGTGAGCAGCCGCACGAGGGCGCGACACTGGGCGAGCGCCGCCGGCCAGACCCGTTCCTCGATGAACCAATCCGCGAGCAGGCGGACGCTCTCGATGTCGTCAGGGCGCATGGCGACCGCAGCACCCAGGTCGGAGAGCGCGGCGGCGCGCTGCCCCTGTCGGCGCCGCATCACCGCGCGGGCTTTGAAGGCTTCTGGCGCGTGCTCGCGGAGGTGAACCGCCCGATCGAACAAGCGCTCCGCCTCCGTGTAGTCTCCGAGGTTGGCGCGCAAGCTAGCGAGCTCCAGAGTCGCGACGCCGCATTTCGGGTAAAGGGTGACCGCTTGGGAGTACGCGCTCAGCGCCGAGAGCACGTTGCCGCGCGCGCTGAGCCTGCGGGCGCGGCCGACGAGCAAACCGGCGCCACCACACGCTTCGTCGACCAAGGGCCGTTCGTGCTCGTGCACGCGCGATCCGACGGGGAGTGCGGGGCTCGCGCTCGGCGCATCGGCGAAGCGCACGGAAGGCTGCGCCAGACAGGGAAGTGCGTGACTTCCGAAAACGGCGACGAGCGCAGCAGTCACCCGGAACTTCATGCTACACGATCATACCCTGGACGGACCGGACGGGCGAACAAACCGCTCGCAGAGTGTGGGAGGAGTGGAGCTCGTGAAAGCGGCAGCGGGCGCGGTCGTCTCGACCCGTTCGACGTATGAGGGTGCTCAGGTGGCGCCGACGCCGAGCGCTTGCCGAGCCTGGACGTACTGATCGGTGACGCTGAAGATCGCCAGATCGCGAGCTTCGGAGTTCCTCACGATCCAGCGCAGCCGTTCTGGGGGCGCGGGGGGAAGCCCTTTGTCCTGACCCGCGGCGAGGGCCACGCCTTCGAGCGCCGAGGCGGGATCGCCGACCGCCAAAAGGCCCGCCCGATTGCCGAACTGGTTGGTAGCGACGGAGAGCTGGCTCGCGCGGTTGCCGATGGACCCGATGACTTCCAGCGCCAGCATCGGGACGTCGTTGTCCAGGGGAGCCGTCATCACCTGTTTGATGCGCTGAGTCGCCTGCGCTGTCTTCCTGGCGTCGGCACCCTGCGGCTCCCAGTTGGCCGCAAACACATTGAGGAAACCGGCGAGCAGCGGCCAGAGATCGATCGGCGCCGTACGAGCCAATGTCGTCGCACCGGTTTGGATGATCTTCAACGCCCGGATCAAAAGGAAGTAGCGCGCCACGGCGTTGCCTTGCGACAGCAGGCTCTCGCCGTACACGACGCGAGCGGGCGCCGAACTCACGGGCATGCAGATCGCGCCGAGGGCCGGGGATACCAACACCTCGACGCCATCGATGCCGAAGGCAGACGCTACTTGCTCGACGTGGTCTTGGAGCTGAGCAAACTCCCCAGGCAGCGGCCCCGCACGAAGCGCGCGGAGGTCGACGGGGTAAGCATTATCGAGCACGTGCCCCGACTTCGTGAGCAGGATGCGCAGTGGCCCTGACAACGCAGCGGGAGCGAGCAGTTCGTCGAGACCCGTGTCGGCGACGCGTGGTCCGGCGCCCGAAAGCTCGGTCGGTTCGCCTCGCAGCGCGGCCAGGGTCGAGCGCGCTACGATGGCGCCGTCCGTTGCGCCCCTGAGATCGCTTACTGTCGAGAGGATCTCGAAGAAGGCGGTGTCGAAGCGACCCGTACCCAGCGCTCGGCGAGCGTCGCTTGCCGCACGGTCGAGCAACATGCCCAGCACACGATCCTCGCCGCGGCGCTGGAGCAGCTCCGCGTGGGCGCGCAGCACGTGGCTGTCGTGTCCGTAGGCTTTCTTGGCTTGCTCGAGAACTGCGATCGATTGCTTGGGGTCGGGCGATAGGCGCTCGTACACGCGGGCGAGCCCGAGCGTGTGATCGCGCTTTTGCTCATCGGTGCTAGCTCGGTCGATCAGCTGTTGCTGGAGCGTCACGGCGCGCTCTTGGTCGCGCAGCGCTACGTACACTTCCACCAACCGTCCGAGGGCTTGCACGTTGTCAGGATCGCGCTTGAGGACCTCCTGATACGCGCGCTCGGCGCGTTCGGGGTTCGGCAGTTGCTCGTCGTAGAGCGCTCCGAGGCGTGCGTAGATCAGCGCTTGCTGCTTTGGATCGTCGACGTGCCGCGCCAGCCGGATCCAGGACTGCTCTGCGGTGCTCCAATCGCCTTCGTCCATGCACAGCTCGGCATAAGCACCGAGCGCGACAGCGTGCTCCGGATTGGCATCGAGCGCCGCTGCCAGGGCTTGCCGCGCCGCCTGCTTCTCTCCGACACCGGCGAGCGCTTGCCCCCGCATGACTTCGATGGCGATGCGCTCGTCTCGATCCGTCGTGCGTTCGAGGCGGCGCTCGAGCAGATCGGCCAGTTTTTGAGTTTCGCGCTGCCGCACGTAGACGTCTTGCAGGCGCCGGAAAGCCTCGGAGTGAGTGATGTCGCGTTCCAAAGCGTTCTCGAGTGCGTGGATGGCGCGCTGTTCGTCGTTCACCGCGTCCTGCCACAGCACCGCAGCCTGGTGCCACATCTCGACCTGGTGTTTCGTCGTCTGGAAAGCGGTTGCGGCAGCTTCGAGCGCCTCGGCGGCGTCGTGCGCAGAGCCCATGGCTTCCAGCACGTCGGCGAGCGTGGTCAGGGCCACCAAGTGATTGGGCACCTGCTGAATCGCGCGCTGCAAGAGCGCCCGCGCGGCGTCGAGCTTACCGAGCCTCGTCGCCGCTTCCGCGGCCCTGAGTGACAGCGTCGCGACGTCCAGCGGAGTGCTCGCTCGGTGCATTAGCTCGAGCTCGCCCCTGAGCGACGCCTCCAAGTCGTCCGAGCCGCGCGCCGGCCCGGCGAAGGCTCGGAGCGCCCAGAGATTCGGATGTTCGCCCTTGCAGGCGAGGGCGATGGCTTCGCGGGCCAGCTCCCAGCGCCCGCTCAGAATGCGCTGGTGGGTCACGAACGTCGCGTGCGCGCCGGCCTCACTGGGGTCGAGCTGGCGCGCCAGCGTCAGCGCGATGGGCTCCAGGTCGTCCCAGCGCCCAGTGCCGATGTACTCGTGTTCGAGACGGCGCAAGGCAGGCAAGTAGTCGGGTGTGCGCTCCAGGATCGCGCTTTGCCACAAGAGCGCGCTCGCATGGTCGCCTCTGGCTTCGTCGAGCTCGCTCAGGCGTTCGTAGAGCTCGCGCTGCGTGCGGGCATCGGTGGCTTCGCGCGCCTCCGCGAGCAAAGCTTCTGCCAGCGCTCCGCTGTTTCCGCGAGCAATGTTCAGGCGCTCCGCCGTCAACGCCACGAACTCGCTGGTGCTGCCGGTCTTTGCCTTCGTTGCTACGCGGGCGGCGCTTTCGATGTCACCGGCTCGCTCGTACTCCAAGGCGGCCTCCAGAAATAGCCGTTGCCTGGATTCGTCGCTGACTTGATCGGCGACCTCTTCGCGCCAGCGGCCGCGCTCGACGCCGCTCTGCGAAGTGAGCCGGTCGTGCAGTTCCTGCAGCGCGATGTCGTGCGGTCGGGCAGCCACGGCGTCGCCGAGCAAGCTGGCCGCGAGCGTCATGTCGGTCTCGGCGACCAGCAATGCCTCACGCACGTAGTCGAAGGCGCGATCGATGCTGTCCGTCGCGGCCTCGCGCCGCTGGCGGAGCCAGTTCAAGAGCTGGTCGGCGTCGCCGCGCTGACGAGCTTGTTGCTCGCCTTGCAGGTACACGAGCGGCATCTCGGGCGAGGAAGCGGCGGCTCGTACCAAGAGCTCTTCGGCTGCCTTGGGGTCGTCCGTGCGCCGCAGCGCGGCTTCGAGCAAGAGGAACCCCGCCTGCGCGGGATCGTCCTTGGCCTCTGCCAGTTGCGTCAGCAGCTCGGCTGCCTCTGCCGGCGAGGCGTCGTGCAGAAGCGCCCGGGTGGCGCCTTCATGGTCCGGGTCTAGCTCGAGCGCCTGTTTCAACGCGCGCTTGGTCGCGTCGCGATCACCGCTGACTTCGAGCGCGAGCGCGCTCACGAGAGCTTTCTGCGGTCCGGTCTCCATGCCGGGCCAAGCTGCGAGGGCCGCTGCGATGCTCCCGGCGCGGGCCTCTGCGAGCGCGAACTCGAGGTCGAGGATCTGGGTCAGCGCTCGCGCGCCGTGCTGCTGGGCGATGCGCTCGCTCGCCAAACGCAGCCGCGTCATCGCCGAAGGCTGGCCCGGATCAGCCGCGCCCCCAAAACCACCTTCCCCGGACAGCAGCAGGGCGGCGAGCGCCCGACCTGCCAAGAGCTCGTTTTGCTGCCGCTCGTCTCCGGTCAGGATGCGTGGATCTTCTGCGAGCGGAGCCGCCGAGGCATCGGCGGCCGCCGCCAGCGGCTTCAGTGCACCGAGCGCGAGCTGATCGAGATCTTCGGCGATGGAGGCTGGCACGCTGCCTGTCAACACCCCGAGCGCCACCCGCGTCGCCGCGTCGAACGCCGGAGACAAGCCGTCGTCCTGATACAGCGCCGCGCGCGCGCCGGCGGCGTCGCCTTGCTCGACGGCCCGCGCCGCCAGCGCCTGTCGCGCCAAGAGGCTCTGGTCCTTGGCGACCAGGTCGCGCAGCATCTCGATGGCGATCGGCCTCGTCTCGTCGCTGTGCGCGGCCAACGCCGCACCCAACCACAACGCGGCGCGCCGCATGCCGCGTGCCCGGCTCAAACGTTTGAGTGCCACGAGCGCTTGCTTGACGTCTCGCGTCGCGAGCGCGCGGCGCGTTTCTTCCAGCGTGGTAGCTTGAGTGGTGCCGGCCGAGTCGCTGGGCTTCGTCGGCCCGCGCAGGCGCTCCAGCTCCTCGGCGACGCGGACCAAGGGCTGCAGCTCCTCGATCTCGGGCCAGCGCAATCGTGGTGGACCTGCCGTCTGCCCCAGCTGCTCTGCCATGCGCAGCATGTACGGACGAGGATCGGCCGGCAGGACGCGGGCGGCCAGATCGAGCTTGCGCCGGGCGCCCGCCACGTCGTCGAAGCAGACGCGCTGGATGTCTGCAGCCAGGTTTGCCGCATGCGCTCGTGCCAGCGGTGTGGGCGATGCCCGCGTTTCGAGCTCGAGCGCACCGGCGACCGCTTTGTAGTCCTGTTCGACGGCGGCGAGCCAGCGAAGCTGGCGCGAACCCAGCGTCATGGCCGGTTGAACCGCGTGAATTTCGCTGGCCACGCTGCGCGCTTTGCCGATGTCACCGACGAGCGCGAAGTGCTCGCTAGCGATCAAGAGCGCCCTGGCCTTGGCCGCCGGATCGACGGTGGCTTGCGCCTGGCGCTCGAACCACTCGGCCCGCGCGCGCCACTCGTCCGTGAGGCCACGTTCGGCCAGGTGCTCCGCGGCGGAGCGTTCGCTGCGATAGGTTCCCAGCGCTTCGTCAGGCGGTATCGAATCGACCAGCTCGGTGTGCTCGTCTTCGAGCAGGGTATCGACCGACGCGCGGCCGAAGCCATCGACGCTCGAGAAGCGTTGGCGTGGCGCGAAGTCCTGCTGACTGCCCGGCGCGCTCGAAGCCGGGCGGCGCGGCGAACTCGGCGGCTGACTGCCTGCTGCACTCGGCTGGCTGCCGGGCGAGCTCGGTGCAGGGGGCAGCGAGGACGCTGCGCTGTCGGCTTCAGGACGGACGGTTTCGTGACCCGGGGGGGCCAGCATCGAATCGCTCGGGAAGGACTCCGGCGGTAACGAGCCCGGCGGCACCGAATCGGAGGGCAGCGAGTCGTAACTCGCGGCACGGCCCTCGACTTCAGGGAATGCTTCAGCCTCGGCAGCGTCCGCTCCGAGCGCATCCGGAGGGTCGGGGGGCACCGATTCGAGGATGTCCTCGTCGAGGTCCTCGAAGTCTGGCGAGTACGAGTCGCCCGATTCGGCGCTTTGGTCGGGCTCGAGCGCGTCCGCCAGGTCGAAGCTCGAAGGCCGGCTCGCTTCCAGATCCGCGTCGGTCACGTACGCGCGAAACGTCGGTTCCTCCTCGCTGGAGTTGTCATCGACGTCGGTCTCTTCGCTGAGCTTTCGCACCCGTGCCGGCGGTGCCTTGGGACTCATCGCTGGCAGGAAGGGTTCGCGCGGCGGCGGGCCCGACGGGTTCACCGCGGGCGGCTTTCGCGTGGTGCGCGGTGGCGGGGGTGGCTCCGCGGATCGGGCCGCGGGCGCGGGGGCGGCAGGGCGCGAGAATTCGCGCGATTGCGGGCGAGGAACGCCCGGGCGGGGGGCGGCGGGCCGAAGCCCCTGCAGCGTGGCCTTGGCGCTCTTCACGGCCACTTGCGGAGCCTTCGGTGGCGGTGTGCTCTTGGTCAACAGATCATCGACGTCGCTGAACTCGTCGACGGGCGCGCCTCGCGACGGCTTGGGGGAAGGCGGGGCGACGATGCTGGTCACCTCTTCCTCGTCATCGGGGAACGAACCGTCGTGCTCGCTGTCGAGCGGTCCCTCGACGAGGTCGTCCCCGTCGGCGAGCAGCGAGTCGAGCAACGCATCGGGCTCGATGTCGAGTTGGTTCTGTGCTGAGTGCGAGCCTGCGCCCCTGTCGCTCTCCGGCTGCTCGTTCTGGTTCGGGCGAACCTTCGGGGAGCCTTTGGCTCTGGACTCGTCGTCGCTTGTGCTACTCATCGAACGCCCATCCCGAGTTTCTGTCGCAGCGCCAGGTAAGCCGGTGAGAGCACGAATGACAGCAGGCGGGCTGCCCTTCGTTGGGCTTCGATGGAGGCGCCGAGCCGGCCGCGCGTCGCCCCCGACTCCGCCAGCACCCAGGAGACGTCGCCTGCCGCCAGCGTCGCCATGCGGTCGAGGCTCGACGTGGCCGCGCGATACCAGAGCAGCGGATCTTCGCCGGAGCCGGCGATGCTGCGCGCGAGGTCGGCGAGCGCTCGCTTGAGTTTGCGTGGTGTATCCTTGGAAAGGAGTCGCGTGAACTCACCGAGCATCGCGTAGTGAGGCGAGGGTATCTCTACCTCGACCACGCGGGCGGCAGCGACGATGAGCGCGGCGACGTCCGTGGCCTCGCGGTGCCGCAGGATGCAAGTACCGCGGCGGAGCGCGAACAGCTCGCGCGCCACCGCCGCGCGGTGCTGCGCGCTGAGCGGTGCCGAGACGGCGGGCCCGACGATCAACGAGGGCGTGTCGCCGGAGACCCCGAAGACGCCGTCTTCAGTCGGCCCGCCCACGTACAGGTCGAACTCGCCGATACCGAGGGCGCCCGCCCAGGCGGCGACCTCGTTGCGTAGGGGTAGCCCGGCGCGAGGGCTCACCTTGTGGCGGCGAGTCACGGAGAAGCTTCCCAGGTTCGGGCCGAGGGATTCGGCGAGCGTGGGCGCCATCAGCGCCATCAGTTCGGGGATGGCACCGGCGTCTTCGGCGTCGGCCAGCTCCGGCAAGACTTCGCTGCCGATGGCCATCTGCGGGATGTGAGTTACCCGCTGATCGAGTTCGGCGAGTTCCCGATCCACCTCGCGGTTGCCTTCACCGAGAGCGACTAGGGCGCCGAGGGCGGCCTGGCGCAGCGGCGCATCCTCCAGCTTGGCAGCGATGCGGGCGAGTCGATCCAAACGTTCGGCGTCGAGAGGCTCCGCCATCAGCGACTCGATCAGTTGAGCCTGCCCGCGTTCCAAAAACTCGATGGTCTCGTGGTCGTCGAGGATGTCGGCCAGCACGAGCTCCAAGGCTTCGCCGTCGTCGGGCGCTTCCGACAAAAGGCAGGCGACAGCCTTCGCCGCCCCGCCAGGTCGCGCCAGCTGGTCGCGATGGATCACCATGGCCAAGCGCGCAGCTTCGATGCGCCCTTCGGCGCTGTCGCGCTCCGTCATCAGCTGCTCGAGCACCTCGGTCGAGCTCGCCCAGTCTTTCGCACGAGCGGCGACCTTCGCCAGACGCTCGCGCACGGGGAGCGTGCTCAGGCCAGCGCCGTAGAGGCCCTTCAGCACTCCCAAGGCTGCGTCGTGATCCCTCAGCCGCTTCTCGTAGATGTCGACGGCGGCGATGCCGCTCATCAGGCGCTGGCGTGCCGGAGCTTCATCCAATGTGGCGAGCTTGGCGAGCTTGTCGGCGGCCTCTGGGAATTGTTGCGTGCTCAGATAGACCTCGCCCGCGAGTGCGAGCGCACCCACGTGGTCGGTCTCGAGCATCGTGACGTTCTCGAGCGCAGCGAGCGCTCCCTGAAGATCGCCGGTCTGCCGCAGTACGCGCGCGCGCTCCCAGAACAGCTTGGCGAGCTCCGTCGGGTCTTCGGCCACGTCCAGGCGTCGGGCGATCAACTCCAACAGGCGTGGTCCGTCCTTGCGCGCGCGCACGATGCGAAACAAGCGATCGAAGGCGGCAAAACGTCGGACATCACGCTCGACCGCGCGGGCCAGGGCGAATTCGCCGCGCTCGGGGTCATCGAGCTCGTCCATCAGGATCATCGCGGCTTCTTCCCAGAACTGCGCCCCTTCGGCGTCGTCGCTGGTCGCGTCCCCGAGCGCGGCGCAGGCTTCGGCAGCCGCCGTTCGATCGCCGGTCGCGAGCGCCGCGCGCCGCAGGCCCTCCCATCCAATGACCTCTTCGGGAAACGCTTCGACGACGCTGCGGAAGGTTGCCAGCGCCGGCTCGGCCTGCCCGAGACTGAGCTGATTGTAGCCGCCGATCGCGTGGCAGAGCGCGGCGCTCTCGTCGCCCAGCACGTCACCGACGTTCAGCAAGGCGCTGGCGCGTCGGCGCGGATCGCAGCCGGGAGGAGAGAGTTCGAGGTTGGCGAGCCGCGCTGCTGGTTCGGTGCTGGCAAGCAGCGGTTCTTGTTCGTTGCCGATGAGCGAGCTCAGCAGGCTCGCGCTGGCCTCGAGCACGGAGCCTAGGGCGGGGTCGAGCCGTTGCGCGATCGCACGCCGCGCTTGTACTTCGCGCCCGTGGTCACTGGACGCCGTGGCCGCAGCCAGCCATTCCATCGCGGCCACCAGCGAGGGGTCCTGAGCGGCCCAGCCAGCGGCGGTACGCTCGAGCTTGACGGGGTCGAGTTGCCCCTTGCGTGCCTGGTCGAGCTCCATCAAGTGCTCGGCCGCTAGCGCCAGCATCGGCGCCTCACCGCCGAGCGCGGTCAGCTGCTCGAGCGCGTCCAGGTGTCCCGCGTCGTCAGCGCCCGCGGTGAGCACCTTGGCCAGCGTGGCCGCTTCGAAGAGCTCGCCCGCTCGAGGCCCGATCGCACGCAGTGCTTCGGCGCCTTCTCGGGTGGCTCCGGTGCGGAAGGCCTCTAGGCCGAAGCGCTCGAGCGCCAGCACGGGGTCCTCCGCGCTCGCGGTGTCGAGCGCTTGGCGGCGCGCGTTCAGGTCGTTGGGCTCGACGGCGCGCAGCGCCCAACTCAGCATCAAACCACCAGCATCGGGCTCGCGCTCGTGCGCATGAGTGAAACACTCGACAGCCGCCTTGCGATCGCCGCCTTGCCAGTACGTCATGCCGGCCCACAGCGAGAGCGATGCGGCCAGCGTGTCGTGGGTCTGTCCGCTCGCGCACTCGCTCAACACCGCTGCGGCCGCGGTCATCTGGCCCCGCTGCTTCAAGGTTTCGGCGAGCCCCACTGACACCAGCAGCCCCTGGGGTTCGTCTCCTTGGATCTCCTCGAGCAGCTTGCTCGCCTCGTCGATCGCGCCAGCTCGCGCCTTGCGCAAGGTAATGGCCACGTTCAACGCCGTGACGGTCGCGGGATCCGTCTCGACCAGCGCCAGTTTCTCCAAAGCCGCGGCGTCCGTGGCCAACGAGTCGTCGCCACGCAGACCTGCGGCGGAGCCGAGCGGCAGCACATACGCGTGCAATGTGCTGCCGAGCCAATCGCCATCCGGCAGTTCGGCGAGCGAGGTCACTGCCTCTCTGGCGCCCGCCCTGTCGCCCTTGAGCATGCGTTGGCGGGCGAGCTCGTACCACAAGCTGAGCTTTTCCTGCGCGGCGGCGCCCGCGGCGATCAGGCGCTTGGTAGCCTCGTCGTACCAAGCGGCGTCGTCGCTCGTGGTCGCCAGCAAGCGCGCTACGCGAGCCACCGTACTGGGCGAAGTGCCGAACAAGCCCGCTTGCGAGAGCGCCGCCTTGGCCCCTTGCACGTCGCCTGCGAGACGCGCCCAAGCGTTGGCCGCCATCAGATAGTAGCGAGCCTTACCCTCCTTGCTCGGGAGCTGCTCAGCTGTTTCTTCGAACGTGGCCGCCAAGGCCGCGCCGTCCAAGCCCCCCGACAGCAGGTCGAGCTCGAGGGCGCGCGCCGGAATGCAGGCTGGGTCTTCGCTGAGAGCGCTCTTCACCGCTTGCAGCGCTCCGGCGCCGTCTCCGTCCGACGCCGCCGCCTCCGCCACTCGCAGCCACAGCGCCGCGGCCAGCGGCCCGGCCACGCCTTGGTCCAACGCAGTCCGCGACAGTTCGGCCGCGACGCGCGTGTCACCGGCCACCTCAGCCGCGTTCAGCCGCGCGTGCAAGATCGTAGGATCGGTCTTGAAGCGCGCCAGCGCCTTGTCGAGCAGTTGCGTGGCCGCAGCGACGTCGCCGCGGCTACGGTGTGCCTCGGCGGCGCTCAGCCAGCATTGGGCGAGCTGGGCGTCGCTCTTGCTGTATGCCGGCACGCCGAAGGAGTCGAGCGCCGAACTGTCTTCCAGCGCGCGCTCGATCAGCGTCGCTTGCGTCTCGAGCGCCCCTGCCAGGACGTCCGTGCGGCCTTCACGGCGCGCAAGGTTCTCGAGCGCCCGCGCTGCCGCGAAGGTCGCGGGACCGGCCTGGTCGATGCCCTTCTGCAGGGTGCTGACGGCCAGATCCACGTCTCCGCCATGCGCGGCGAGCTGCGCGAGATCGACGGCCAACAGCGCGCGCCAGGTGGAGTGCTGCGTCAGGTCCAGGCGAGACTTGAGCGCCCGCTGGCGCAGCTCCGGATCCCGCAGCTTTCCAGCGACGGTTTCGAGTGCGTACCAAACGGAGGCGCTTTCGGGGCTGTGGGCGAGTGCACTCTCGAGCGCGTCGCGGGCCCCGTTCAAGTTGTCTTCGAATCGCGCCAGGTGCGCGGCGTGGTCCAGCTGGGCGCGTTCGATCGCCTCGGGGGTGTCCGAGACGCGCACCAGGCGTTCCAGCAACTTTCCGAGGTTCTTGTACGATTGGCGCCGCTGGATGATGGTGATGAGCTGCTCGAGCGGCTCGCGATAGTCCGGCTGTTCGTTGACCGCGCTCAGCTGATCGCGCGCAGCCGCCCCCTCGTCGCCCATGCGCTCTTCGAGCAGGGCGATCTCGTGCAGCAGCAGTGCCCGAAGCGAGCTGGATTCGGCGCGTTCGTGCTCTTCCCTCAGGCGTTCGATGGTGGCTGTGACAAGGCCCGGATCGGGTGCGGTCGAATCTGCGCTCGCAGCGGCAGTCTTTGTCGTACTCGGCATAACCAAGAGCGAGTGTATCTCCGCGACTTTAGAGGACGGGAGCGGCTCTGCCTAGTTCTCTCTGCGAAAGATTAGAAGGCTACGAGAGCCGAACCCGCCTTCCGGTCCGAGGGTCGTGTAGGTGTCGCAGCGCACGTTGCTGCTTCGCGTTGTCCGAAGGCACCCTCGTGCCCGTGGCCGAGCAGCAGTGCTTGGTCCGTGCGAAGATTTCGTGGCCGGTTGTGAGGCCGCGCCTATTTGATCCGACGTACGATCCAGTAGCCGCGCGGTGTGTCGATGGGCTCGGGGTAAACCGCGCCTGGTTCCATCCGGAATACAGTGTACTCTATGACGGGTTCCAGAACGTTCCTCGGGATATCGCCAGCGTTGCTCAGCGATCCAGGGTCCCCGAGCTTCACCGCCTCGTCGAAGTCTTTCTTCGCCAGTTCAAGGGTGTCCTGCGCCTTGCTGCGAGCGGCGTCCTTCGCTCGACTGTTGGTGGGTGCGCCTTGTGCCCCAGCGTACTGGAACAAGACGACCCCGAGTTGCACGCGCTTGGGCGCATCGTCCGAGAGCGCGGGGACTGGTTTGCCATCAGCGAGCACATGGAACGCCGAACTGTTGGCCGAATCGACGCCTGCATCGATCGGCGCCGCAGGGTCCGCCCTTACTGGATTCTCGACGCTTGCCGATGGCAGTGGGGCTGAGGCAGACGCGCTCGCGGACGCGATCGACGCCTCGACGGCCGGCTGTCGCGACGCCATCACGATCCCAGCGACCGCAGCGACGAACAGCAGGCCGAACACGAGTGAAGTCCAACGATGCATGTGAAGTCGAGGGCGCGTAGCACGATTACCACCCTAACGATAGGCCCCGGGGTGCCCGTAGACTCACAAACTGAGACAAGTCTCCAGGTGACCTGCTAAGAGTTTGTTCAAGGCTTCGCATGTTTAAAGTCGAGTGCCCAGGCTGCAAGGCGCCGTACCAAGTCGACGAGCGCCGTGTGCCCAAGACGGGGCTCAAAATGAGGTGCCCCAAATGCGGGACTTCGTTCAAGGTTGACTCCCCCGGTGAGCCACTCGCGCCTGCGCCCGTGTTGGGCGCGGCCTTGGGTCTCACAGGTGACGAAAGTTCGTCGCGCTCGCGCCTCGCCGGGGCAGGACTGAAATCGACGATGCTGGGCGTCGCCGCGCCGGCTGGACTGCTGGACGATCCACCCGCGCCCGCGGCCCCGCGGCGGCCACCGCCTCCCGCCCTGAACTCGGCGAACGCTGCTGGGTCGATGCAAGGGGGTGCTGGGGCGGGGCTCGGTGGCAGCGATGCAGCTCAGGCTCAGCGTCCCCCGCCGCCTGCGCGCCCCGCGCCGCCGGCGCGCACTACGGCAGCCGCGCGTCCTGCTCCCGTGCCACCCGCTGAGCGGCCCACGGTCGAGCTCCCTGCTGCGGCGCGCCCCGCTGCAGCCCCGCGTCCTACCGCGGCCGACCGCCCTCCACCGCCTGCGCGTCCAGCCGCGCCCCGTCCTCAAGCGGCAGCCCCTCCAGCGCCGGCGCGTCCGTCGCCGCGTGCGCGGCCCGAGCCCGCGCCCGACGATCCGTACGCCGAAGCCGACCTTCCGGTGCTCGGGCAGGCTCCGGCCCCCGCCGGCAAAGCGGTGCCGACGCGCGCCAAGCCGGCCGAAGCGCGTACGCATAGTCCCCTCGAGTTCGAACTCACGTCTGCCCCTCCGCCTGCGTCCGTGGGCGCTCTCGGGGGCGAGGTGGACGCGATGGACGACCTCCCGGCGCTGCCCGCGCGCGTCACCGGTGCCTCCCAGGCGACCCAGGAACTCGACCTTCCCGCGTTGCCGCAACGTGCGCCAGCAGCGCGTGCGGCAGCGCTCGAGTTCGACATGGATTTGCCAGCGGTACCACGGCCGCGGCGGACACCGGCGCCCGTGGATGACTTGCCCGCGGTGTCGAAGCAACGCAAAGGCACGCCGCTCGCTCCCGACTTCGATCTGCCGGCGGTCGTGTCGGACGTCGCCGGTCTCCCGGCGGTGCAGACGCGTGGGGCGGAGCTGCCGAGTGTCGCCGCTGGGCCCAGAGCGTCCGCCGCGCGTGACGACTTGTTCGAGCTCGATCTGCCGACACCGAGCGCTGACGGCACCGGCGGTTTCGACGACGCCGACATGCCGGTGCTTTCGCTGGATGCGGTGCTTCCGAGTCCAGTCGGCGGTTCGAACCTGCCGTCCGTCCTCGATGCCCTCCCGCTGGTGGCCGATCCGTTGCCCACCGCGGTCGATGCGCTGCCGCTCGTGGCCGACTCGCTGCCGTCGGCGGTAGACGCGTTTCCTCTCGCCGCTGAGGCTGCGCCGGCGCGCCGCGCTTCACGCGGCAACGTCGGAGATAGCGACGCGTTCGGTCTCGATTCCGTGCCACCCCTGGGCGACGCTGCAGGGTTTGGCGAGCTGGAGCTGCCGCTCGGCAGCGATCCGTTTGCGGGACCAGCCTCCACGGGAGATTTGCGACAGGTCGAGCCCGGTGGGTTCCGGGACTTCCCCGAGCCCGACTTCGCGGATGCACCGACCTCGGGCGATCCCAGCAGCGCCCCCGGCGGCGAATTCGACGCGTTTGCTATCGAGAGCGCGGCGCCCAAGCGCCCCGTGCAGCGCGCGCTGGCCGTCGAACGTCAGACGGGTGGGGGGGTTGCGTTCGGTGAGGTGAACCTCGGCGGCGATGAGGGGCTGGGAGCGGACGTAGCGCTGGAGGACGTGCGCCCGCGACAGCTCTCGCAGGCGGACGAGGACATGGAGTTCGGCGCCATCCCTCAAGAAGAGGCGGCGCCCCAGAATGCCGCGCCGGCCGGTGCGTCGCAGGTGCGCATGAACGTCGGCGTGCTGCCGCCGGAGCAGGCGCGGAAATCGAACAAGGCCGCACGCATCGGGTTGGGTTTGCTCGTGGTGGTGTGCCTGGGCGGCGGCGCGTTGGCACTGGTGCCCGACGTGGGCCCCTTCGGTTACCACCTGGCCCTGGACACGCTGAAAAGCGGTGAGTATCGCGAGACGACCGAGCGAGCGGTGCGCGACTCACGCAAGTCGTTCGCGCAGGATACATTCAGGTCCGCGACGCGTGGCGTGGAGAGCGTGGAGCAGCTCCGGAAGCAGTTCTCGCGGGTCCGGCCGCTAGCTGCCTACGCGGCGTTCACGGGATTTCTGCACGAATTGCGCTTCGGATCCGACTCCAAGACACACGCGCGCTCGACGGTTTCCCTCGACAGCCTGAACGAAGCCGGGGAGGTCGAGCACCTCGCTTTGGCGAGGGCGGCGCGCGAGGCGGTCGATGGGAAACCGGCGGTCGCGCGGCGTCTGCTCCAAGCGCTGGTCGCCAAATCTCGAGCGAGCGTCGACGCTTGGGTAACGCTGGCGGAGTTGGAGCTCAAAGCAGGTGATGCGAAGGCTGCGCGCGCGGCCTGGGAGAGCGCGAAGAAGCTCGAGGACAGTCCGCGCACGAGCTTCGGCTTGGCGCGCACGCTGCTGCTCACAGAAGACGTAGACGCTGCCGAGGCGTTGGCGCGGGCGACGCTGCAGAAGGCTCCCGATCACACGGGGGCCAAGCTTTTGATCGCACGCGTCGGCTGGAAGCGTGACGCGACCGACGAAACCATCAAGCTCGTCCGTGGGGTGGTCGATGCCAAGCCAGCGCTGCTGAGCCCGCAGGAGCTCGTGCTCGCACACACACTGCTCGGAAACATTTACTTGACCAGGGCGCGCATCGGTCTCGCCGAGGCGGCGTTCACCGCCGCGCTCAGGGCCGACCCCAAGGCTGCCAGCGCGCTCACCGGACTCGGCGCCGCCTTGTACCAATCCGCCCGCTATTCCGAAGCGCTTGCGCGGTTCGAAGCGGCGGCGCAAGCGGACCCTCAGGAGTTGATGGCCAAGATCGGGATGGTCAAATGCCGGCTGGTCCTGGAACGCGTGAAAGAGGGCGCTGAACTCGCGCAGAGGCTGCGCGAAGCGCATCCGAAGTCCGCGGATGCCGCCTTGTGGCACGGGCGCGCGCTCGAGGCGCTGGGGCAGCGGGACGAGGCGGAGAACGCCTATCGCCGCGCCGTCGAGCTGGCGCCGAAGGACGCTTCACGCGTGGAGCCTTACGTAGCGCTGTCGATGCTGTTGAACCAACTGGGCAAGCTCCCGGAGGCTCAAGCGTTGCTCGACCAGGCGCGTTCCGAGTTGCCCGAGTCCCCGGCGATTCACCGAGCGATGGGCGACGTGGCGCTCGCGCAGGGCCGTTACGACGAAGCGCATGCGGAGTACGGTTTGGCCCTGAAGCTCGACCCCGCTGATCTGCGCGCGCAGTTTCAGCTCGGTGTGACTTTGCGCCGTGCCAACCGTCTCGACGAGGCCCAAGCAGCGTTCGATCGCGTCGCGGCAGTCGACAAGGAGTACCCCGGCTTGGCGCTCGAGCGCGGGCTCTTGTACGAGGTCGCGGGTCGCGCCGACGAAGCGCTCAAGGCCTACCAGGCCGCGCTCGCGAAAGCGCCAGATGATCTGGACCTGATGCTGCGTGTGGGGTGCAGCAACGCGACGGCCGGGCGAGCCAAGGAAGCCGAAGCGCTGCTGCACAAGGTGCTCGCGCAGCGGCCGAATTCGGCGGAGACGAATCATTGCATGGGCCGCGCGCTGTTACTCGATCCGACGCGCTTGGCGGACGCGCAACGGTCGCTCGAGCGTGCGGTCACCATCGAGCCGAATCGCGCTGACTATCACCTGTACGTGGGCTGGGCCGCGAACGAGGCCAGGAACTTCACGAAGGCCGGGCAAGAGCTCGAAAAAGCGCTGGCGTTGGATCAATCGCTCGCGGACGCATACTGGCAGCGCGGTGTGCTGCTGGCGCGTCAGGGGGCGGTCAAGGACGCCATCGTCGACCTGCAGAAAGCGCTGCAGCTCAGGCCCTCGCGTCATGAAGCCCACGCGGCTCTGGCCGACGTATACTACGACTTGGGACGCGAAGCAGAGGCGCTGTCCGAATGGCAGAAAGCCGTCAGCGCAATCCCGAATCAACCTGTCTGGCGTTTTCGGTACGGGAAGTTGTTGCTCGCCAACCGGCAGGTCGCCGCGGCCGAGAGCCAACTGAAAGAGGCGTTGGAGCAGGTCGCTCGTGCCGGCGGCGAACCGGCATGGGTACCCGAAGCGCATTTGCTCCTGGCCCAGGCGCTGGGTGAGCAGCCCGCCGCGGTCGAGCATTGGGAGGCCTACCTGAAGCAGGGCCCGCGGAATTCCCCCTACCGCGCGGACGCGAAGGCTGCCCTGCGCAAACTCGGCAAACGCTGGGCGGGTGACTGACGCCAGTCGCGAGGTCCGCCCGAAACACCACGGGCGCCCGTTTCCAGCGCGCCCCTCGTTACAAAACGCAACGGGCGCCCATTTCCAGGGGCGCCCGTCGTTGCTCCGTACAGCGCTGCTTTGTCAGCCGGCAGCTTTCGGAGGATTGATCACGAACTCGTACGAGAACGTGGCGATCCCGTCCTGGGCGTCCGGGGGCTGCAACACCAGGCCACCGAGCGCCGTCGTCACGCACTGCGTGAGCGTTTCGGGCGCCGTCGTGCCGGCGGGGTCGACCTGAATGTCGATGATGTTTCCGGTCTCTTTTTCGACCTTGAAGCGCACCGTTACACGGCCCTGTGCGGTGCCGTCCGTCTTGAGCGTTTCGTCGTAGCAGGCCTTGATGGCACCGCTACGTGTCTCCAAAAGGGCTTCGGTGTCCTTTTGATAGCTCTCGCCATCGCGCATCATGAAGCTGCAGCCGGTGCTTCCAACAACTGCCGCGAGTAGGGCAAACGTAGATAGAGTTTTGGACATTACTGCTTCTTCTCCTCCGCCTTGGGGCGCGCCAGCCCGGGCTTCTTCTCGGTCGGCTTGTCAGCCTCCTCCGCTTTCCCGCTGGTTTCGGTGGTCGTGTCCAGCACCTTTTCTTTGCCGGTGGCGGGATCGATTTCGACCTTCTTCTTCGTGATGTCTTGCTCGATGACGTTGAACTCGACCCGGCGATTCTTTTCTTTGCCTTCTTCGGTGTCGTTCGACGCGATCGGCTTCTCGCTGCCGAAACCCTTCGACTGCAGGCTCTCTTTCGGAATGCCCTTCTCGATCAGGTAGGTCATGACGCTCTTGGCGCGATCACCCGACAGCTTCTTGTTGAACGCTGCATCGCCTTCAGAGCTGGCATGCCCCTCGATGGAGATCTTCTTGATGTGCGGATTCTTCTTGATGACATCCACGATCTCGTTGAGCAGATCATGCGACTCTTGCTTGATGGTCGCCTTCGCGTGATCGAACTGAATCTTCTCGCGAATTTCGATCTTGTTGTCCCTGAGCTCGACGCGCGCAGGAGGGGGAGGTGGCTCCTCCTTCTTCGGCGGCGGGGGCGGTGGCGGGGGCGGCGGTGGATCGCCGGCCACGGTCATGGCGGAACCCCCGGCAAAAGTGATTTGGCCGGCACATCCCTGGACGAGGGCGATGCTCAGAATTGCGAGCCCCATGGTCCAGGTGCTTTGTCTACAACTACGCATAGGTTGAAACTCCCCTGTCTGCTTATGCACTCCGAAGATCTGCTTGCGCGTGGTTTTGGCTACAGGTTGTGGAACGGCCAGCTTGCGCTGCCACTGACTCTGCCCCGGCCCGAGCCCCGCGCGATGACGGTGGCCCCGAGGCGTGAAGTCGCCAGCGGCATGGTTGTTCCACTTCGCGGCGCCAGGCGTCAAGCCTCAAGAGCGCGACAAACGCAGAAATGGTGCGAGGTTAGCCGTTTCTTCGGCACAGGCGCCCGCTCACAAACGTTAACTTATCGAACCACACAAAGAACTCTCCGCTGTCGGCCAGGGGGCTGGCGGGCTCCTGTCCGGCGCGTCGTGCGGGGATCGGAGCGGGTTCTCATGAGTCACTCCGCGAACGCAAACGACGAGAAGCGTTCGACTGAACGGGCAGTCGGATTGTCAGCTTTAGGAGAATCACTCATGGATCGCCGAACGATGCCGGCGTCCCACGAGGATGACCCCTCGCGTGCTCGAGGCGTTGCTGCTTTCGGCCGCCGCTGCCGCCTTCGGTGGTGCGTACGCTGCGCCCAGGGAGGCCTGGTGCTCAGCTGTCGATGAAGCTCTTGAGCTGCTTGGAGCGGCTCGGGTGGCGCAGCTTGCGCAGGGCTTTGGCTTCGATCTGGCGAATGCGTTCCCGGGTGACCTCGAAATCCTGACCGACTTCTTCGAGGGTGTGGTCGCTCTTTTCGCCGATGCCGAAGCGCATGCGTAGCACCTTCTCTTCGCGCGGCGTCAGCGTCTTCAGCACCTTTCGCGTCTGCTCGCTCAGGTTCATGTTGATCACGGCCTCGGCCGGGCTCACGACGCTCTTGTCTTCGATGAAGTCGCCGAGATGGCTGTCCTCTTCTTCGCCGATGGGCGTCTCGAGGCTGATCGGCTCCTTCGCGATCTTCAGCACCTTGCGCACCTTGTCGAGCGGGAGCTCCATCTTCTCCGCGATCTCTTCCGGCGTGGGTTCGCGGCCGAACTCTTGCACCAGGTAACGCGAGGTGCGGATGAGCTTGTTGATGGTTTCAATCATGTGCACCGGAATACGAATGGTCCGGGCTTGGTCCGCGATGGCGCGCGTGATCGCCTGCCGGATCCACCAGGTCGCGTAGGTGCTGAACTTGTAGCCGCGCTTGTACTCGAACTTGTCCACCGCCTTCATCAGGCCGATGTTTCCCTCTTGGATCAGATCGAGAAACTGTAGGCCGCGGTTGGTGTACTTCTTCGCGATCGAGACCACGAGCCGGAGATTGGCTTCGACGAGCTCGGCCTTCGCGCGTTCGGCTTTGCGCTCGCCGGTGCGAATCGACGAGTAGGTCTTCATCATGTCCGAGACGTCGACCTTGAGCTCCTCTTCGACCTTCTTCACGCCGCGCGCCGCGCTGCGCACCGCTTGGTCCACCGTTTCCAGCGCCGCGGGATCGACACCGAGTTTTCCTGCGAGCTCTTGCTCGAGCTCGGGGTTCTCTTTGGCTTCGCGGAGTGCTCGCTTCAGCTCCGCCTTCGACAACCCTGCCTGTTGTTCGAAGGCCATCAAGCGACCTTGCGCGCGGTGCACGCGCTCGATCATGCTCTTCAGCTTGCCCACGATGCGGTCGATGGTCTTCTTGTTCAGCCGCATCTCTTGCAGGGTCTTGACGAGCTCTTTCTTGTTCTCGACGAGCTCCTTGTCGACCAGCTTGCGCTTGCCGTCTTGCGCGAGCTTGCGCTCTTCGATCAGATCGAGCGCCTTCTTGTCGAGGCGCTTCACGCGATCGACCAAGCGGATCACGCGGCGATCCGCCTCTTCCTCGTCGAACTCTTGCTCTTCGTCCTCCGCGTCACGCACGATGTCCTTGACGCGGATCTTGTGATTTCTCAGGCGTTCGCCGATGTCGATGATCTCGCGCACGGCGATCGGGCTCGACAGAATCGACGCCAGCACTTCGTTCTCGCCCTCTTCGATGCGCTTGGCGATCTCGACCTCGCCTTCGCGGGTCAAGAGCGCGACGCTGCCCATCTTGCGGAGGTACATCCGCACCGGGTCGTTGCTCTTGTACTGGTCCTCGTCGCTGGTACCGCGTGACGGCGAACTCGAGCTCTTCTTGGTGGCGCTCGCCTCTACCGCGCTCGCCGCTTCCAGATCGGCGCGCGTGGGCGCCTTGCTGTCCTCGTCTTCGTCATCGTCGGCGTCGAGGTCCAGGTCGTCGTCCGCGGCGCCCTCGAGGCCAGACTTGAAGTTCTTGCTGCTCTCGACGACCGCAATATCTTCGCTATCGAGCGCGCTCAGCATATCGTCCATCTGGTCGGGACCGATGCTGTCGGGGGGCAAGGCGTCAGCCACGTCATCGTAGGTCAGAAACCCCTTGCTCCTGCCGAGGTTGATCAGGTTTTCCTTGGCCTGACCGCTGTCCTTGGCGGGGCCGCCGGCTTTTCCCGGCCCGGACTTCGCGGCCTTCCCCTTGGGACCCTCTTTCGCCTTGGACGGGGCGCCAACAGTGGACGCTGCACCCGCGGTCGAGGACCGAGCGCCGGGAGCGTTCGCCGCGGGCGTCGAGGGAGGAGTCGCCTTCGCCTTGGGGCTAGAGGGTTTGGCCTTGCTGGGGCTCGTGCGCACGGCCTTGGTCACCGAGGAAGCCGCTTTCGCTGGGGCCTTGGGTTCCTTCTTTGCCATGGCTACCGTTTTCTTGCTCGAACGTTCCGTTTTTTTTGCTCCCACCGCGACCTCTCTTACAAACCGCGCCGTTGCCGGGCACTGCGTTGGACCTCTCGCAAGAGCTCGAGCTCGCGATCGAAATCGCCGGTTCGAGCTGCGCGCTCACTCTCAGCTCTCGCTTCGACGTCTTGACGTTTCAGTTCCAGACCTTTCAGTTTGCTCACGTTGCCGAAAAGTTCCGTCTTGGCGTCCTCTAGGCTCGCGTGTTTGGGGGAAACCATTCGAGCGAGGGCGAATGGATGGATCGGGGTCGGCAACTTCGCAAGTACTTGTTCTGGAATTTGTCGAACGCCCGATGTGAGTGTTTGACGCAGCGCAGCTAGCGCCACCGCAACGTCCCCCTCGATTACCGGCATTACCTCAATCATTTCCGGGAGATCAAGCAACTCAGGAAAGTCGAGAATTGCGCCCAGGATTTCGAGCGCGACCTCGCGGTGTTGCGCCCGGGATCGCGCTCGCCATCCCGTGGCTAGATCGGTGGATCGGAGCTCCTCCTCGCCGTGTCCCGGGCGCATGCCCTGCTGGACAGCCCGGTCCAAAGCCCGAATCGTTCGCGCGTCGGCGATGCCGAGCGAGCCGCTGATGCGATCTACGTGGGCTTGCGCCAAGGCACGCACGGCAGGGTCCTTCTCCGCTGCCAAGAGTTCGCTGACCGCGCGGATGCGGGCAGCCTGACCTCGAGCGTCGTCGGGCCTCACCTTTTGATCGAGCTCGCGTTCGATCAAGTACTCGAGCAGCCCGGAGGCCGCTTGCACCACTGCGCGCAGCGCATCGGCGCCCTTGGTGCGCACCAAGTCGTCGGGGTCGGTCGAGGGCGGCAGGGTCGCCACGCGTGCGGTGAGCTCTGCCTCCTGGCACGGTTCGCGGGCTGCGCGCGCGGCGCGCTGACCGGCGGCGTCACCGTCGAACAACAGCGTGACCCGCGGAGCAAAGCGGCGGATCTGTTTGGCCTGTTCGACGGTGAACGCAGTCCCGAGCGGCGCGACGACGTTGCCGATGCCCCGCGCTTGCAAGCTGACGACGTCGAAGTTGCCTTCGACCAGGATGCAGTGTTCCTCGCGCCTGAGGGCCTGGCGGGCTTGTGACAGACCGAAGAGCGCCTCGCGTTTGCGGTAGATCGGGCTCTCTGGTGAGTTCACGTACTTCGCAGGCGGGTCGCCGCTCGGAGCCGGCGGTAAGCCGAGCTGGCTCAGCTCCGCGTCGGTGGGCGAGTCCAAGGAACGGCCGCTGAAGGCGATGATGCGCCCGGTGGGATCGGTCACGGCAAACATCAGACGGTGCCGGAAGCGGTCGTAGTGGCCGGGCTGATTCTTGCGGGGAGCCAAGAGCCCCACCTTTTCGGCGGCTGAGTGACTCAGTCCGCTGGCGCGCAGGTGCTTGCCGAGCGCGTCCCAGCCGTAGGGAGCATAACCCACGAAGAACGCCGCGAGTGTGTCGCTGGCCTCGGCGGAGAGCGCGTTCAGATCGAGCCCGCGCCTCGCAAGTTCGGCGCGCGCGTAGTGCGCGAGCGGATGTTCCTTCAGCATGCGCACGTAGAATTCCGCGGCGGCGGTGCCCACGTCGTAGAGCGCCTGCACCTGACGTCGCCGGGCTTGCTCCTGCTTGCGCTCCTGCTCGGAGCCCGTTTCGGTGATGGGGATACCGTAGCGCTCCGCGAGCGAGCGCAGGGCTTCGATGAAGCTCAGCCCTTCGGTTTCCTGAATGAACTTGATCGAGTCCCCCGACACGTTGCAGCCGAAGCAATGATAAAAGCCGCGCTCGTCGTTGACGTGGAAGCTCGGCGTCTTTTCCTTGTGAAACGGGCAGAGCCCGACGTAGCTTCGGCCACGACGCGTGAGTTTTACCGATTCACCGACGAGCTCGACGATGTTGGCCCGCTCGCGGATGCGTTCGATCGTGTCTTGACCGATCACTGGCGATTCCTTACCGCATATTCCCCCCTCGCCAAGCCGGGCGACCAAGTAACCGGAATATTTCTGGTTCCGGTATTGCGCCCCGAACGGAAGCCCGCTCGGAATCTCCGATTTCGGAGCGTTGGCAAGCTTATCCCAGCGTGCTACACGCGGGCGCGGTCCTCCAGCATCGGCAAGCGCCCCCAGACCAGGGGGCCAGACGAGCTTCCAGCTTCAAACACAAAAGGTGAGTTTCGACATGGTGCAGACTTCAGGCAGCGCAGGCACGCCCGGACAGATTCGCGGAAAAGTTACCCAAGTGATTGGCCCGGTGGTGGACGTCGAGTTCCCCCCCGGCAAGCTGCCCAAGATTCTCAATGCGTTGACCGTGACGAACCCTGGTGTGTCGGACGAACCAGACAACGTCGTGCTCGAGGTCGCCCAGCACCTCGGCGAGTCGGTGGTGCGCGCCATCGCGATGGAAGCAACCGAGGGGCTCGTGCGCGGCGCGCCGGTGACCGACACCGGTGCACCCATCACCGTACCGGTGGGGCCCTCGACGCTGGGGCGCATCACCAACGTCGTGGGTAAGCCCGTGGACGAGGCGGGGCCAGTCGAGTCCAAGATCCACTGGCCCATCCATCGGCCGCCACCCGCGTTCGTGGATCAGAGCACGGCAGTGGAAGTGTTCGAGACCGGCATCAAGGTCGTCGATCTGCTCGCCCCCTACCGAAAGGGTGGGAAGATCGGGCTCTTCGGTGGGGCCGGCGTCGGCAAGACGGTGCTGATTCTGGAGCTGATCAACAACGTGGCCAAGGCCCACGGCGGTGTGAGCTGCTTTGCCGGCGTCGGCGAGCGCACGCGCGAAGGCAACGACTTGTTCCTCGAAATGAAGGAATCGTTGCTCGAAACCGGCGAAAGCGTGCTGACCAAGACCGCGCTCGTGTACGGACAGATGAACGAGCCGCCGGGAGCACGCGCTCGGGTGGCGCTGAGCGCCCTCACCGCTGCCGAGTACTTCCGCGACGAGGCGGGACAGGACGTGATCCTCTTCGTCGACAACATCTTCCGTTTCACACAAGCAGGCAGCGAGGTGTCCGCGCTCCTCGGTCGTATGCCGAGCGCCGTGGGTTATCAGCCGACGCTCGCCACCGAAATGGGTGCGCTGCAAGAACGCATTACCTCGACGAGCAAGGGCAGCATCACCAGCGTGCAGGCCATCTACGTGCCCGCCGATGACCTGACCGACCCCGCGCCGGCCACCGCGTTCGCGCACTTGGACGCGACCACCGTGTTATCGCGCGCGATCGCCGAGCTCGGCATCTACCCGGCCGTGGATCCGCTCGACTCCACTAGCACCATGTTAGCGCCCGAGATCGTCGGTGACGAACACTACGGCGTGGCGCGCGCGGTGCAGCAAACGCTGCAGCGCTACAAAGACCTGCAAGACATCATCGCTATCTTGGGCATGGACGAGCTCAGCGAAGACGACAAGCTCGTGGTGGCGCGTGCCCGCAAGGTGCAGCGCTTCTTGTCGCAGCCGTTCTTCGTCGCCGCCCAGTTCACGGGTCTCGAAGGGCGCTACGTCTCCTTGAAAGAGACAATCAGCGGTTTCCAAGAGATCCTTTCCGGCGCGCTCGATGACTTGCCCGAGCAGGCGTTCTACCTCGTGGGCAACATCGAAGACGTCAAGGCAAAGGCGCAGAAGCTCAAGGTAGCCTCCTAGTCGAGGTGCTCCGGTACGCATGGCGAACCTCGAATTAGAAATCGTTACTCCCGAGGGCGTGAAGCTCACGGCCACCGTCTCCGAATTCACTGCGCCCAGCGCGGACGGCGAATTCGGAGTGCTGCCGAGCCATCGCCCGCTGTTGGCGGCGCTGAAGACCGGCATCGTGCGCTACACCGAAGCCGGCGAAAAACTTGAGGTAGCGGTCGGACCGGGTTTCGTCGAAGTGCTCGACGATCGCGCCGTCCTGCTGACGCAGAAGTTCATCCGTAAAGAAGACGTCGATCCGGTGATCGCCCGCCGCGACCTCAAGCACGCGGAAGAGGCGCTGGCGAAGTTCGAAGGCACGGAAGCGGAGCGGAACGAGCTGATTTCGGCGTCGCTCTGGGCCGCGGCTCGGCTCGAGCTTTACGGCGATCCGCCGCCGCCCACCATGCGCGTCGCACACGAGCTCGGGCACCTGGGCCACGAGCCCCTCCACGCGCCCGACGTCACGGACGAGTCGTGATCCGGGCAGGCTCATGACTTGGGCAGCGTCGCCCGTGCCTGAGGGGCTCTTGCGACCCATCCGAATCTCGCTGGGGTAGCCTGGAGCCGTGGCCACGTCGCCCCTGCGTCCGAAGGAACATCTGAGCGCGCTCGGGCTGCGTCCCAAACATCATTTCGGACAGAACTTCCTGGCCGACGCAGGCCTGGCTCAGCGCATCGCCGAGCTCTGCACGCCGCGCCAGGACGGCGCGGTCGTAGAGATCGGCGCAGGGTTGGGGGCGCTGACGGCGCCGCTGCTGACGCGTGCGCGGAAGCTGGTCGCGATCGAGCGTGACCGCGATCTGGTCCCGGCGCTGCGCGAGCGATTCGCCGACGAAATCGCGGCGGGCCAGCTCGTGATCGAAGAAGCGGACGCAAAGACACTGGACTGGTTCGCTCACTTCGATGCGGCAGAGCCGGTGCAGCTCGCTGGCAACCTGCCCTACCAGATCACGGGGCCGCTGCTCGAGCGCCTGTGTGCCCTGGCACCGCGTTTGGCGCACGCGGTCGTGCTGGTGCAGCTCGAGGTGGCGGCGCGGCTCGTGGCCAAAGCGGGCGCAGAAGACTACGGAGCGCTCGGCGTCTTCGTGCAGGCTCAGTTCAAGGCCACGCGCGAGATCGTGGTGCGGCGCGGCGCCTTCTATCCGCAGCCCAACGTCGATTCGGCCGTCGTCTCGCTGGTACCGAGGCAGCCGCCCGTAGCGCACGAAACCCCCGAGTTCAGAGAACTGGTGCAGCGCGCTTTCCAACAGCGGCGCAAGCAGCTCCGCAATGCCTGGCGCGGAGCATGCGGCGCGTCCGAGGAGCAGCTGCTGGCAGCCGCTCGAACGGCCGGCATCGACTTGTCCCAACGTGGCGAGATTTTGGAGGTTGGTCAGTTCTGGCAGATGGCTCAGGAGCTGGCGCGCCCGTGAGAGGCAAGCGCCGGCTTCCGAGCGGCCACGTGCTGGCAGGCATCGCCCTGTCGGCGCTCGCTTGTGAGCAGGGAGCGGTGAGCGGCCGCCTGATTCAGGAGGCGCGGCTCGGCGTGTTCTTCGGAGGTCAGATCCAGCAGCGCGAGGAGGTGGCGCGCGTGTTCGACGAAACACAATCTCAGGGGTTTCGCATCGTCTTCCGCGAGCCCTTGCAGGAGAGCAAGCGCGTGCATTGGGAGCTGGTGCTCCCGCCCAAATCAGGGGCCGCAGAGGTGGTCGTGAGCAAGCTCGGCGACGTTACGGTTCCGGCGGGACGACGCGAAATCGATCAGATTTTTCGCTTCGAGCCCGGGGACCCGCTGGGGCTATGGAACGTGCGAGTGCTCGTCGACGACGAGCTCGTCATCGATCGCGCCTGGTTGGTCTTCGACGCTGCCGCGCGGCGCCAGGCAGAAGACTCGGCACGGCAGTGAGCAAGCGCTCACGTGGCTGGGGCCTCCTGCTCTCTCGCGCCCTCGGACGCCGGCGCCTTTCGCTTCTGAGCGTGGGTGTGGAGCGGCTCGATGCGCAGGCCCCAGCGGCGCAGCGCCTGTTCGCCCCGCTCGCGCGCGATGCGCATGCGGATGCCGAGCGCGTCCGCGACGGGTTCGGCCAGGTTCGATCCGTCGCGCGGGATGCTCTGCTCGGTGCGCATGCATACCCAGCGCACGTCCAGCCGGCGCAGCGGCAGCTCGGCCAGGGCTTTTTCGAGCTGCGGCATGCGCTCGAAGGAAGGCGCTGGCGACCAAAGGTACACGATGCTCGGGCGCGGACGTTCGTATAAAAGGCGCCTGAGGGTGTGCGTGAGCGTCAGATCGGTCTTGGTTCGCTCGGGTTCCATGCGCGGGGGTGCGTGCATGCCGAAGGCGGACAGATAGCGCCGCAGCCTGCGCTCCCGGCTTGAGCCGGCGCTCGGCAGCACGCCGGGAAACGGAGCGCGCACGCGCACGCGTTCGGCTCTGCGGAGCACCTTGTCGGGTTCGCTGGGTCTGAGGCGTAGCGAACCACCGGGATCGAGTGGGCGCATGTGTTCGATGACGCGCGCAGCGACGTCAGCCTCGTCCAAGTCCGAGCGATCCGAGTCCCAGCAACCAGTGTCCGTCGCGAGCGCGAAGAGCGCCCGCATCTGGTGTGCGGCGCCGCGGCTCGGAGGCAGCCACGTGAGGCAGCGAGACGCGAGGATGCCGAGTCCCACCTGGTCCCCGCGCGCGAGGTGGCGCCCCAGCACTGCCCCGACTTCATCGATGGCGTGGTCGAGGGGCGCGACGCCGGGCTTGCCGGACCAGAGCTCGACGGAAGCGTCGAGCAACACCCAGACGACGTCACGCTCTTCGCGCTCGTGTTCACGCACGAGCAACTTGCCGCGGCGCGCCGAGGCGCGCCAGGCGATACGTCGCCACGGGTCGCCCGGCTGGTGGTCCCTGAGTTCGCGCAGCTCGCTGCCATCCCCCGCGAACACTCCCGCGCGGCCGTCCTCGGCGTTCATGCGACTGCGCCCGCCGCGCGCGCTCTTGAGCAGCACGCCGTACGTTTGCGGAAGCACTTCGACGCCATAGGGATTGGCGAACGTGAGTGGCACCTCGAACAGGCCCGGGCTCCCCTGAACCTCGAGCGAGAGTCCGTGAATTCCGTGCTGTCCGACGCGCGGTGCGCGCACACGGACCTGGATCGCCAGGCGTCCCGCGGCCGGAACTTCTCCGGAAGTCGGTTCGAGCTCCACGTCGAGATCGGGTGAGTTGACCGCTCGCAGATGTACGTAGCGCGCCGCCAGGCTGTCGCGGTTGCGGATTTCCGCGCTGAGCTCGATGGTGTCGCCGCGGCCGACCCGGCGCATGCGCTCCTCGCCCCGCCACAGCATCTCGAAACCGGCGGCGCGCACGCGTGCCACGCTCACCATCGTCACGGCGCGCGCGAGCGCAAGCCCGACCAGCAGCGCGCCCGTCCAAGCCACCATCGCGGGCTCTTGGGCGATCAGGCCGACCGCGAGCGCCCCAATGCCCGTGAGTGCGAGGTCGACACTGGCACGTGTGGGGTGAATCTGCACTCGCGGAAGCGTACTCCGGTTTTGCGGCCTCGTCCTTCCTGAAACTCGGCTCCGCGCTTAGTGCTGCCTACTGCGCTTTTGCAAGTTCCGCGTGAAGACCTGGACGGCTCGGTCCGGCTCCGGCTATTGAAACAGAGCTTGCCCTGGTTCATGGTTCGGCGACGGTTCGGGCTCTGCTTGCTCTTCGTGGTGCTCGCGGTCGCTCGTGCTGCGAGCAGCGACGAGCTTTCGGAGTTCGAACGTGAGATTCGCGCGGCCGCCTTCCTCGAGCGAGCGCTGACGCTCGACGACGCGCCCGCCGGTAAGATCATCGAAAGCATCGACGTGCACGTGATCGCACCGTTCGATGAGCGCGACCCCGTGCCCGACTGGGTGAACGGGGTGCACGTGAACAGCCGTGACTACGTGGTCAAGCGAGAGCTGGTGTTCGCGACTGGTGAGGTCTTCGATCGGGGACGAGCCGACGATTCCATCTCGAACCTGAAGACGACGTACAAGTTCTCCTTGGTGCTGGTGACCACCGCGCGCGGCAGCACGCCAGACCGGGTGAAGGTGTTGGTGATCGTCAAGGACGTCTGGAGCTTGCGGTTGCAATGGGATACGAACGTCGTCGATGGCCGGCGCGTGTTGCTGTTGAACCCGGCCGAGACGAACCTGTTCGGGACGCACGCTACCTTGGGGGTGCTGTATCTGCTCGAGCCCGATCGGCAGACGCTCGGCGCCAACTTTTTCGTGCCGCAGGTGGGTGGTTCGAACATCGGCTTGCTGGCGATGGGCGGCCCGATTCTCTCTCGAGACGGGTCCGAGACGGAGGGCAGCTATGGCTTCTTCCAGTACTACGACGCGCTGAAGTCGCGCTTCGACGACTGGGCCTGGACCACCGGCGTGGGCTGGCGCAAAGAGCTGACACGGCGCTACGCAGGGGCGGAGATTCGGGAGGTCAGCGTCGCGCTCCCCGACGGGTCCACGGTCAGCATTCCCGAGACCTTCGAAAGCGAGCGCATGGCGGGGGAATACCAGCTGATTCGTTCGTTCGGTAGGAGCGACAAAACCAACATTTCTGCGGGAATGGAGGCCGATTTGCGCCGCTATCGGACGGAGGATCTGAGTGCTTACAGCGTGGCAGCGCGTGAGGCGTTCGAACGCGTCGTGCTGCCCACGACCGACACTCGCATCAGTCCGTTTCTGCAGCTGTTCGCGTACAGCACGCGGCTGCATCATGTCGTGAACGTCGAGACCCTCTCGCTTCAAGAAGATCTGCGGCTGGGCCACGAGACCCAATTGAGATTGTACCCGGCGAGCGCGGCGCTAGGCTCGTCGCGCTCATTGATGGGGCTTGCTTGGAGCGTCGGGTATGCAGTGCCCCTGGGCACCGGGGTGGCCGCCGCCACGAGCGGCGCCAGCATCGAACTCGCCCGGAACAACCAGAACAACGTGTTGTTCGACGCTCAGTTGCGGGTCGTCTCGCCGAGCCTGGGCTTGGGGCGGATCCACTTGGACGCCATCGGCTACAATCGCTTTCGGAACTACCTGAACCTCGCTCCTTTCGCCCTCGGTGGCGACAACCGCTTGCGCGGGTATCCCTACGGTGCCTTCCAGGGTGACAAGCTCGTGGCGCTCAACGCCGAGTTCCGCAGTGTTCCCATCGAGCTTCTCGGAGTGCACCTCGGGGGTGCGGCGTTCTACGACGCCGGGCACGCCGCGGACAGCCTGGACGAGCTTTCGCTCAAGCACAGTGTCGGGGCAGGGGTGCGGTTTCTCGCTCCCCAGTTCGACCGTACCGTGTTGCGCCTCGACGGCGCTCTGGCGTTGTCCGAAGGGCACCGAGGGTTTGGAGTAGTGTTCCAATTCGGGCAGGCGCTGGGGTTCCCCACGGTCACGGAACCCAGCGTTCTGAGCGGCGTAGTACCCACGGTCGAATGACGGGCACCCTCTTGTTTTTTGGCCTCAATTTGGGGCAGGCCAGTGGGCCGAAACAAAAGTGCAAATCGTGACTGGACGGTCATAGACCAGGACACGTATATTCCTAGCCGTTCGTACTCGGGAAGAAGGAGTGGTGTCGGTGGATGTGCTAACAGATGTGCTTCAGACGGTGCGGGTCAAGACAGCCTGCTACGGAAGGCTGGAGGCTTCGGGACCATGGGGTATTCGCGTTGCGGCTGGGGACCACGCGAAGTTCCATGTCGTGCTCGAAGGCAACTGTCAGCTCGAGGTCGAAGGCGCCGAGCCGTTGCACCTGACGAGCGGTGATCTCGTGGCGCTGCCCCATGGGCACGAGCACGTGCTGCGGGACGCGAGCGACTCGCCGGTGACCAATCTGCAGTCGGTGCTCAGTTGCCAAGAGGGCGCCGACCTCCGGCAGACTGCCCGGCAGCTGCGGCTCGGTGGCAACGGTGCGCTGACCACCTTCGTGAGCGGCAGCATCAGCTTCGAAGACAGGCGGAACAACCCGCTGTTGGCGGTGCTGCCTCCGGTGATTCCGCTGCTCGGCGAAGCTGGACGATCCGTTCCCTGGCTCGAGTCGACATTGCAGTTCATCGCTTGCGAGGCGGCTTCGCGGCGCCCGGGAGCGCAGACGGTCATCAGCCGCCTGGCGGACATTCTCTTCATCCAGATCGTGCGGGGACACTTGGCCGCTTTGAGCGAAGCGTCCGGCGAAGGCCCGGGCTGGTTGGGGGCTCTCGCCGAACCGCAGATCGGCGCCGCGCTCAGCCTCGTCCATCAGCGACCCGAGCAGTCATGGACCGTCGCGTCGCTGGCGCAGCGCGTCGGCATGTCACGCTCCGCGTTCGCCTCGCGCTTCACGCGTTTGGTGGGCGAGCCGCCTCTGCACTACGTCACTCGCTGGCGCATGCAGAAGGCAGCAGGGCTGCTGCGCGAAGGTCGGGCGACCCTGGCCGAAATCGCCGAGCAGGTGGGGTACGAGTCCGAAACCGCGTTCAGCAAGGCGTTCAAGCGGGCCGTAGGCTCGAGCCCGGGCGCTTACCGTCGCGCTGCTCGGGGTCTGTCTCAGAGCGAAGCCGCCTGATCGCGGCTCGCGTCTTCCGAGCCGTCTGTAGCGATGCAGGCCATCCGAGCGGCGGGTGGCCTCGGGCCACTCACACGGGACGGACCGCGCGGCGATAGCCCACTTTGCGCAGCGCCTCGTCGATCACTGCTAGACGAGCGCTGCTATCGCCCTCGAGCTCGGGCACCAGTACCAGGCGATGCGCCAGGACTTGGGGGGCCATTTGACGCACGTCGTCGGGAGTCACGAAGGGCCTCCCCGCCAGCACCGCCGATGCCTTCGCTGCGCGCAACAAGCTGAGCGAGGCGCGGGGGCTGGCACCGAGGACGACGCGGGGGTGAGAGCGGGTGAAGGCGCTCAGGGCAACGACATACTCGTTGATGTCGTCCTCGACATGAACACGCGCGGCGATGCCCTGCAGCTGCAGCACGTCTTGCGCGTTCAGCACCGGTTTCGGTTCAGGCGCCGCTACGCCATGAGCCCTCAGCATGGCGACCTCCGCGCGCTCGCCCGGGTAGGTCACCGTCACGTGCACCAAGAAGCGATCGATCTGCGCTTCGGGGAGTGGATAGGTGCCTTCCAGGTCGACCGGATTCTGTGTGGCCAGCACGAGGAACGGATCCGGCAACGAGAAGCGATCGCCCTCGATGGTGACCTGGCGCTCTTGCATGGCCTCGAGCAGCGCCGACTGAGTCTTGGCTGGCGCTCGATTGATCTCGTCCGCCAGCACCACGTTGCTGAAGATGGGGCCCGGCTTCAGCGCGAACGACCCTTCCTTGGGATTGAGTACGTAGGTCCCGGTGATGTCGGCGGGCAACAGATCAGGGGTGAATTGGACGCGGCGAATCGTCGAGGCGAGCGTGGTCGCGAACGACTTGACCAGGGTCGTCTTCGCAACGCCCGGAACACCCTCGAGCAGGACGTGACCGCGCGCGAGTAGCGCCACGAGCATGGTCTCCACCACCGAAGAATCACCAATGTAGACGGTGCTGACCTGCCGCCGCACCTCAAGCAGCCGCTCGCGAGCGGCTTCGATCTCGTTGATTTGAAGGGCGTGTGTCACGGGTGCTGGCTCTTCGAGGCTTTGACCTCTTCCAGGATCTCTTTTACTTGACGGTTCATGCTTTGAACATGTTGAGGTCGGACTTTCACCGGCTGCGCGGCCGCTATGGAGGCTTCCGCTCGGTCCATCTCGCGCAACAGTTCGCGCAACTGCTCTAGTTTGCCTCGGTTGAGAAGCTGACGCTCCTCGATTCCGGCCAAGACCGCGGCCCGGGCGGTCCCGGCTTCGATACCGAGCTCGTGCGCCAGGCCCTCCTCGAGGGCAGCCTTGAGCTCGACGACAACCAGTGCGCCCTTCGTCGTGGGGGCCGCGAGAACCGCCGCGCGGCCGGCGATGCCGGCCTGCGCCACCAAGGGCATGCCGGTCGCGTAGCGCGGCCGGCTACGACGATAGGTGCGGGAGCTCACCATGACGGTCCACACCGAGGCGCCCACGACGAAGGCCGTCGCGAGCAGAACCGCCAAAATGTTGGGGAGGCCGTTGTCCTGCATGTCGTGAAGCATTCGCAACAGGCTCTCCGCGTGGTCGACGGCTTGATCCATCAAGCCCGCTTCGCCGCCGTAGTGGCCGCGCTGGCGAAAGTCGTTGGCGAGCAAGTACAGCCGACCGCCGCGCGGGCCCCACGAGTCCTCCTCGACCAGGTATGCGATCAGCCCGGACGCAAAGGCTCGGTTGCCGGGGTAACGTAACATGAGGTTGATGAGGGCCGACGGGTCTGCCATGGCGAACAAGCGCCCCCGGTTGATGATGCCGGTGACCGCCACAGTGGCGTCTGGCTCGCCCACCGCCTGGATCTTGAGCACAGGCGTGAGATCGGGATGCGCCAGCGCGGTGGGGTGGTTGGTGATCACGCGGTCCACATCCGCGACGATCGGGTGCCGCCCCTGCTCGATGCCCGCTACGACCTGCACGGACGGCTCTGCGATCGCCAGATTCGCATTGGCGCGCAGCGCATTCCTCGGTCGCAGTGGAGCGTTGATACGATGGATCTGAAAGCGCGCGAGAAGTTCGGCGCCGCGGCCATGATCGTCCACGAGCGCAAGGCGACCGCCCGCACGCAGGAAGGCCGCCAGCTCGTCGTAGTCCAGGCGCGTCTGCGGATGCAGGATCAGGACGCCATCTTCGGGCTTCAGCAGGCCGTAATCCAAAGCGGCCACCAGCTGCACGCGATCTTTACCGAGCTGCTCTCGAGCCAGCTCCAAGAGTTCGCTGGAGCCTTCCCAGCCTTCGTCTCGGTATTCGAACGCTGCGCGCGTTTCCACGGCGAAGAGCAGCGCTGCGAGGATCGTCGCCCACGCCAACCACCAACGTCTTGCTGGCATGCGACCGGAAACTAGCATGGTTCGTAGTACTGGCCCGGTGGCTGGTGGAAACATCCATGAGCGAACCCCCGAAACGCGCCGATCCCGAGGCTTTGTACTGCGCCGAGCGCATGTTTCGACGCGGGCGCGACCTACGCGGATCGCAGCCTCCACCCAGGAAACCGCGCGGGGAAGGGCGAGCGGATGAGGTGGGGACCGGCCCCACATGAGCCGGGGTTAACTCAGCTCTTCCTTGCGCCGTAGACTCAATCTGGACGCTTCGTTGAAACCTGAGCATAAACACCAGACTAAGCCGAGTTTGTACGCTGCCACGTTGCGCAGAACCGACGCTGCCGCGCCCGATCGCGTGGCGACCAATGGTTTTAACGACTTCGAAGCGTGCATGAACTTGACCCACTCGGTTAGCTGGCTAGATTACTTAGGTATTCGACTAGCCTGCACGACTTGGTGTCGTGGGGCTCCCTGACGCGGGAATACCGAATGCTACCACCCTTCATCATCGATCAGATCCGAAGACGCGAAGAAGAGGAACGTCGCAAGGTGGACGAACAGCCCCGCCTCGAGCTTCCCCTCGACGCGTACATTCCGCGCCCCGACCCGAGGCGGGAAGACGATGACCAGCCGAAGCGCGGCATCGTCATTCTCGACTTGGGCTGATTTCGGAGGCGTAGTCGTCGCGCGCGCTCGAGCGTGCGCGCAAGCATCGAGGCATTCGAAGGGGACATACCAGCGCAGAGCAGCCCGCCCGGCGTAAGCCGTCTCGTGCGGGCCCAGCGGTCGCCCTGCGGTGCGCAGCCGTCGCGCAGCACGATGCGTGATCGCGCCAGGGCTGGATGCGGGCGATGGGAGACCGCGACGAAGCGCCAAAGCATCGCCGCGCTTGGGTGAGCGGCCGCGTGTGGCGAGAGCGCTGGCGCGCGGGGCCGGCCGGGCCCCGTCCCAGTTCGGCTGTGGGCTCCGCCGGGGCATTGGCGCGTGCGGGATGCGTCACGAAAGGGCGCCTGCAAATTTCGCCGAATCAGCTGCGATCGGCAGTCTGGCTGTCGAGCAGGACTCGGGGCACGCCGCTGCGACAAAGCTGGACTGGCCGATCGCCGTCCAGTCGACTAGGCTCCGCGCCAGCTTATGCCCCTTGGCCGTTTTCGCCGATTTCTACTCGCTTTTTGGGGGTTCGCGCTCACGCAGTGTTTTCCGCCTGGCGACGGCGTGGAGCCGCCGGCGGACCAA
This sequence comes from Polyangiaceae bacterium, assembly GCA_025937785.1. GTDB lineage: Bacteria > Myxococcota_A > Polyangia > Polyangiales > Polyangiaceae > JAICQQ01. The sequence continues at coordinate 1,765 of JAICQQ010000058.1, read as the reverse complement.
ATCTATTTCCCGGTCGGGCTCAGCGTCGACCCCGACGGAAAGTCGCTGTTCGTGGTGAACAGCGATTTCGACCTGCAATACAACCAGGGCGTCTTGCAGCGTCTGGACCTCGCTCGTGTCCACGATCTCGTCCCACGACCCTGCAAGAGCGACACCGACTGCGACGACGACCACCGCTGCGACGTCGAGCCGAGTCGGGACAACGGCGAAATCCCCAGCTACTTCTGCGTGGATCGCAGCGGTCCGTGGGCAAATCGTCCGTGCGGTGCCTTGGGCGAGGCTCCGGCTTACCAGCGAATAGTGGCGCCGGGGCGCTGTGCGCAGATTCACCCCAGTCGTCCGCAGGACGGTGGCGCCAGCCTCGTAACATCGTCGGTGCAGATCGGTGCGTTCGCGACGGACGCCATCTATCGCACTCGACCCGCCGACGCCCCGGACGGCGCCGTGGGACGCTTGTTGATCCCGGTCCGGGGAGACACCACCGTGCACTACGTCGACGTGGACGAGGACGGCAACCTGGAGTGCGGCCAGGGTAATGCCGACGGGCGTTGCGACGATCGGCATCGCGTAGGTGACGACCCGGACGAAGAGAATACTCGGGATCAGGAGCTCCCAACCTCCCCGTTCGGGATCGCCGCGAGCGACGACGGCCGCGTCGTGACGGTCACGCACCAGACCCAAGGGCAGGTGTCACTGCTGATCAACGACTGGGATGCGCCGCCGCGTCTCGAATTCGTGGTCGGCGGACTGCCCAGTCGACCCATGGAGCTTGCAGCAGTGCCCGTGCCTGCCGCCGTGGTCGAAAGCCAGCTGAGCTACCAACCTGGTTTCCTGGTCACCTTCAGGAACAGCGCAGAGGTTCGGCTGCTCCGATTTTTCGACGATGGACTCTTCACCGACGCGCAGTCGGTGCCCGCGCGGCCCTACCTGGCGGACGTTGGCGCTGCGCGGATCCTGACCAACTCGGTGGGCAGTGATTCACGGGGGATTGCCGTGGATTCGAGTCAGCGCGACGCGGCGGAAGCCGCGTGCGCGAGCGGGGACCCCGAGCTTTTGTCGAATTGCCTGAACGCGGCCAGCGCGATTCCGTTGAACGTCTTCGTGGCCAATCGCACCCCGCCCAGCCTGGTCGTGGGTCGCACGCGGCCCACGAGCGGCATCACGTCGAACTCGGATATCCCGACGTTCTATCGGAGCCTTCCGCTCACCGCCGGCCCTTCGCGTGTATTCACGGGCAACGTGATCAACGCTGACGGGGAGCCGGAGATGCGCGTCTTCGTGGTGTGCTTCGACTCACGTCTCATCTTCATCTACGATCCCCAGAGCGATCGCATCGAAACCGAGATCTTCACCGGACGCGGTCCGCATCCGCTGGCCTTGGACAGCGAGCGCGGCGTGGGCTACATCGGCCATTTTACCGACTCGTACATTGGCGTGGTCGGGCTCGACCAACGCTTTCCACGCACGTACGGGACGATCCTAGCGACGATCGGCACCCCCACCGCCCCGAGGGCGACGAAGTGACTCTGACCTACAAACGCATCGCTTCCTTTCTGTTCGGCGTGATCACGCTCAGTGCCATCGGCTGCCAAGATTCGCCCGACCCGCTGCCGATCCGCTCGTTGACTGCGAGCGGCGACGTTGCGTACCTCTGCATGTCCCCGGAGCGCAAGGGCGTGGCAATCGAAGATTGCCCTGATTTCGAAGAGAAAGAGAACCATCTTTTCGCGCTCGTCACGCAGACCTTGACGGCGGAGATCGCCGT
>JAICQQ010000062.1 GCA_025937785.1 Polyangiaceae bacterium | reverse complement strand
TGCAAGACCGAGCTCTACTCGTTGACTGCGGCAAAGCGTGTCGAGTTCGGCCTCGACGTCGTGGTCAACGGCACCAATCTCGACGATCTCGGCGACTACCGTCCTGGTCTCCAGGCGGCCACCGACCACGGTGTACGCAGCCCCCTGGTCGAGGCCCGCTTCACGAAAGCAGACGTGCGCGCGGCCGCCAAGCTCATCGGGATGGACGTGTGGGACAAGCCGGCCGCAGCCTGCCTGTCGAGCCGGATCCCCTACGGTACCAGCGTCACCCGCGAGCGGCTCGCACAGATCGGCGGCTTCGAAGCCGACTTGCACCAGCTCGGGTTCCGGCAGATCCGTGTGCGCTGGCACGATCAGATCGCTCGCATCGAAGTCGATCTGGCCGAGCTCGGGGTCCTGCTCGAGGGCGGCATTCGCGACCGCGTCGTCGAGGCTGGCAAACGCCACGGCTTTCGCTACGTCACCCTCGATCTCGGGGGTTACCGCACCGGCTCACTCAACGAGATGCTGACCGGACGCTCGCTGAAGCTCGTGCCCTGAGCGGGCGTGGGGCGTGGGCGTGCCGCCGCCGCACACTCGAGCCACAAAACACGCGAGCGCGGCCCGGCAGCTGCCAGGTCGCGCTCGTAGTGTGCTGCGTAGCTCGCGCTCAGTCGCGGCGCGGCCGGCGGTCGCCGCGATCGCGACCTCCACCGCCACCACGCGGGCCACGGTCGCGGTCGCCACCACCACGCGGGCCACGGTCGCGGTCACGGCCACCGGAACGCGAGGGCGGACCGCCTTCACGCGCCTTGGCAATGCGCTCGCGCGCCCGCTCGCCCTCGTCCCCTTCCGGGAACGGCATGAGCTCGCGCCGCGTGAGGCGCACCTTGCCATCGCGCTCGACGCTGATGACCTTGACCTCGATCTCGTCGCCTTCGGCGAGCACGTCGCCGGGCGCTTCTACCCGTTCGTGGGCGATCTCGGAGACGTGGAGCAACGCCTCGGTATTGGGCAGGATCTCGACGAAAGCACCGAAGTCGACCACGCGCCGCACGATACCCTGGTAGATCTTGCCTACCTCGGGTTCGGCAACGAGCCCGTCGATCAACGCCAGCGCCCGCTTGACCGCGTCGCCGTCCGTACCCGCCACGTTGACGGTACCGTCGTCCTCGACGTCCACGGTGCAGCCGGTCTGCTCGATGATGCCCTTGATGGTCTTGCCGCCCGGGCCGATGATGATGCGGATCTGGTCCGGCTTGACCTTCACGGTCGTGATCTTCGGAGCGAAACGGTTGATCTCGGTGCGGGCTTCCGGCAACACCTCGAGCATCTTGCCGAGGATGTGCAGCCGACCGTCGCGCGCCTGATCGAGCGCCTTCTCGAGCACCCGGCGTTCGAGACCCGCGATCTTGATGTCCATCTGGATGGCGGTGATCCCGTTCTTGGTGCCACAGACTTTGAAGTCCATGTCCCCGAGGTGGTCTTCGTCACCCAAGATGTCGCTCAGAATTGCGATGCGTGCGCCGTCGCTGATGAGACCCATCGCGATGCCGGCTACGGGCTGCCGGATGGGCACGCCGCAATCCATCATGCTGAGGGTAGCGCCACACACGCTGGCCATCGAGCTCGACCCGTTGGATTCGAGCACCTCGCTGACGATCCGGATCGTGTACGGAAACTCCTGATGACTCGGCACCATTCGGGTCACCGCACGCTCGGCGAGCGCGCCATGACCGACTTCGCGGCGCCCGGGACCGCGCAGCGGCTTCGTCTCGCCGGTGCTGAAGGGCGGGAAGTTGTAGTGCAGCATGAAGCGCTTCCAGCTCTCGCCGGTGAGCGCGTCGATCTTCTGCTCGTCGGACGACGTGCCCAGGGTGGTGGTCACCACGGCTTGCGTCTCACCGCGTTGGAACAACGCCGAGCCGTGCGTGCGCGGCAGCATGCTTACCTCGCAAGAAATCGGCCGGATCGTCTTGGTGTCGCGACCGTCGATGCGGCGCCCTTCGGTCAGCACGACCTCGCGCACCACGTCGGCCTTGTTGTGCTCGAACTCGGACTTGATGAGCTTCTCGTTCTCGGCGTACTTCTCGGCCCCCAGTTCCGCGAGCAGCGTCTCGGCCATCGCGGTCTTGATGCGCGAGTACGCGTCGTAACGAACCTGCTTCTCTTTGATGAAGCAAGCCGTGGCGAGCTCGGGCTTCACAATCTCAGCGATGCGCTTGACGATGGCTTCGTCGAGCCCTGGCGCCAGAAACGAACGCTTGGGCTTGCCCACGGCGGCTCGCAGCTTCTCGATCAGGTTGATGATGGGCTGCGCCTGCTCGTGCGCGTACATCAGCGCGTCGACCATGTCTCTTTCGCTCACCTCGTCGGCGCCGCCCTCGACCATCACGATCGCGTCTTTGCTGCACGCGACCACCAGATCGATGTCAGCCTTTTCGATCTGATCGAAGCTCGGGTAGACGATGAACTCGCCGTCGATGCGCGCGACGCGAATGCCACAGATTGGCCCAGCCCACGGTATTTCCGAGATGTGGAGCGCCGCGCTCGCACCCGTGAGGGCGAGCACGTCGGTGGGGTTCACCTTGTCGGTGCTGAGCACCGTCGCGATCACCTGCGTGTCCTTCTTGAAGCCCTTGGGGAACAGCGGACGCAGCGGGCGATCGATGATGCGCGAGGCCAGGACTTCGTAGTCCCGGAGCCGCCCCTCGCGCTTGAAAAAGCCGCCGGGGATCTTGCCGGCGGCGTAGGTTTTCTCTTGGTACTCACAGGTCAGCGGAAAAAAATCCAGACCCGGCCGTTCTTCGCTGTAGCAGGCGGTCACGAGCACCACGCTCTCACCGTAGCTGACCAGAACGGCACCATGGGCAAGCTTGGCTAGCCGCCCTGTTTCGAACGTGAGCGGACGCCCGCCCACATTGATCGATTCTCTAACGAACATGACTGAATGCGCTCCTTGGCGCGAAGGTCGCTTCGTGCGACCAAACGCCGGCTTTCAGAGCGCCCATGACTTCAGCCTCGGTGCCTGCGAACGAGCTCCCCGCACCGGGTCCTCATTCGCACGAAACGAAGTTGAAGGGCGGCGCTCAGCCGGTCCTTTGAAATAGGCCCCCTAACCCACGCCGTTAGCGGCGTAGGTTCAGGGACGACACCACCTTGCGATAACGCTCGACATCCGAGCGCTTCAGGTAGTCGAGCAGGCGACGACGCTTACCGACGAGCTTCAACAAGCCACGACGCGAGTGATGATCCTTACCGTGCACCTTGAAGTGATCGCTAAGGTAGGTGATACGCTGACTGATCAGCGCAATCTGCACCTCCGGCGATCCCGTGTCGGTTTCATGTTGCCGGAACTCTTGAATGACGCGCCCCTTGGCGCCGGGTTCTAAAGGCATGACTTCCTTCCTGAAAAATGCGGCGGGAGTATACGCGGCGGCGTTCGCTGGTCAAACACGACTGTCACAAAGCCTGGCGGGTTTCGACAAGCCGCACGGCCGCGCGACCAGTGTGCGTCCGGCTAGTTATCGCGCGCGTCACACAAACCCCTGCAGTTTCGCGCGTTTCCTGAAACACTCGCGTGGAGTGAGCGGCGCCTGGAGCGGTGTCAGCAGCTTTTTGCAATGTCAATTCGGCCTTGCGGCCGTCATTCGCAACCGCTTTTGTTCTTCGTTCGAGCGAGCAGACTTCGAAAGTCCTGCGTCAGAACCCGCGCAACATCGAGTTCGGGAGCTCGTCGGGATCGAGCAGATCGGCGATGAGCGGCGCGAAGCGTGCCACCACGCCATCTTGCACCTCGTTGGCGGTGCTGGCTTCGAACGCGGTTGCTGCAGCGTCTTTGGCTTCTTCAAGTGTGACGCGCGAGAGGGCTTCTTTGACTTCGGGGATCGCGTTGGCTTCCATGCTGAGCTCGCGCAGCCCCATTCCCACGAGCAAGATCGCTGCCAGCGGATCGCTCGCCATCGCGCCACAGACGATCACCGGCCGCTGCCGGAAGCTGCCGGCTTGGATCACGTTCTTGATCAGCCGCAAGATCGCCGGATCGAAGAAGCTCGCCAGGTGTGTGAGATCGCGGCTCGAACGATCGACCGCCATCGTGTACTGGACCAAATCGTTCGTGCCGATGCTCAAGAACTCGGCTTCACGCGCAAACTCCTCCGCAAGGATAGCAGCGGCCGGCACCTCGATCATGGCGCCGAGCGGCAGGTACTCTGCGCGCGGAAGACCGGACGCATCGACCTCCGCGATGGCCTCGTTCAGGAGCTTGCGCACGGCGCGCAGCTCGTTGAGGCTCGCGACCATGGGCACCATGATGCGGACGCTGCCGTGAGCAGAAGCGCGGACCATGGCGCGAAGTTGCACCTTGAACACGTGGGGCCGCTCCAGCCCGAGGCGTACGGCGCGCAGCCCGAGCGCAGGGTTCATGTCCGGAGGCACCTGAAACACCGACGCGAACTTGTCGCCCCCGATGTCGAAGGTGCGCAGCGTCACGGGCAACGGCGCGACCGTTTCGACGACCTGGCGGTAGGTGGCGTACTGCTCTTCTTCTGAAGGGAGCTCGTGCCGATCGACGTACAAGAACTCCGTCCGGTACAGGCCGATGCCGCGAGCGCCGTGATCGAGGGCAATGCTCGCCTCGAGCGAGAGTTCGATGTTGCCCTTCAGCGTCACCGGCACTCCGCATTTGGTGGTAGCCGGGCGGTCACGCGCTGCCCGCAGACCGGTGGCCATCGCGTAATAACGTTTGGAGCGTTCGGTGGCGTCCGTCAGCTGCGCGTCGCTGGGCAGGACCGTGATCTTGCCGTGGACGCCGTCGATGATCAGGCGATCGCCGTGCGCCACCAGCTGCCGCAAGTTCTTCACACCGACCACGGCGGGAATCTCGAGGGCGCGCGCCAGGATGGCGGTGTGACTGGTACGTGTCCCGATTTCGGTGACGATGCCGAGCACACGCTCCTTGGTCAGCGTCGCCGTTTCGGCTGGCGACAAGTCGCGCGCCACGATGATACCGGGTTCGTGGCCCAGTGGGATCCCACTGGGGCGCGTTCGCCCCGCGAGGGCACCCAGAATGCGGTCGCCCACGAACTCGAAATCGTGGCTGCGTTCGGCGAGGTACGGATCATTGCTGCCGCGCAGTTGCTCACCCATGTCGAGCACGGACGAGCGCAGCGCCCACTCGACACACTGCAGGTCGATGCGCACCCGTCGCTCGACGTCTTCGCGCAGGGTTTCGTCCTGCACCATCAGGATATAGGCCTCGAGGATCGAGACCTCCGCGATGCGCGGCCGGGCTCGCTCGGCGACCTCGCGCAGCGATAACGCGGCTTCCTTCACGGCGCGGTCGAAGCGCGCCATCTCGTCATCCGCGGAATGCTTCTGGATACGACGGCGGACCACGCCCGAGCGACCTTGATCGACGAAGATCGCGCTGCCGATGGCAAACCCCGCTGAACCGGGCAGGCCACGCAGGTCACGCGTGATCGGGGGTTCAGACCCCGAGCTCTCGTGTTTGCCGTCGTCCCCCAACCGTCTACTCCTCCTCTCCGAACCGATCCTTGATCAGCTCTCCGATAGAATCCACAGCCTCCGAGGCGCGGTCGCCATTGGCGACGACCGTTAGCTTCGTGCCTTTCGAGCCGCAGAGCAACAACACACCCATCACGCTCTTCGCGTTGGCTTCCTGTTGCTCGCGCCTGAGCACGATCTCGCAAGGAAACTTCGAAGCCAGCTGGACCAGACGCGACGCAGCACGCGCGTGCAGCCCGAGCTTGTTCACGACCTCGAAGGTGCCTTCCGATGTCATGCTTCCTTACCCCCGGTGGCCGCCCAAATCTCGGAGGCGCCCGCGAGTTCCGCTTTGCCCACGGCATTCGGCTCGGGCGCTTCCCGTCCTCTACCAAGGTTTCGTTCCATGTCTCGATGCACCACGTCTATCGCCATACCCAACTCGCCTTCCATCCTGCTTGCCAAGCGCTCGGCCAACGCAACCGAGCGATGTCGGCCCCCCGTACATCCAAGCGCCACCGTCAGGTAAGCCTTGCCCTCGCGTTCGAAGCGCGGAACGCAGAAGCCCACCAGGTTCCCCGCGTGGTCCAAAAACGACTGAGCATCCGCTTGCCCGAGCACGTAGTCCCGCACGTTCGCGTCGCGACCCGAGAACGGCTTCAGCTCTGGCACGAAGAACGGATTCTTCAAGAAACGTACGTCGAACACCAGGTCGGCGTCCTGCGGTGGGCCATACTGGAAACCGAAACTCAGCACGCGGCAGCGCATACGCGGCAGCCCTTCGACGCCGGGCCCGAACAGCGCCAACACCTGGGCGCGCAGGTCGTGAACGCTGAGCTCCGTCGTATCGATGACCACGGAGGCGCGGGCCCTGAGAGCGCTCAACAGCTCGCGCTCGCTGTGGATCCCTTCGAGCACCGCGCGCGCGGCCCGTTCGTGGCCGGGGATCGGGTTCGTGCTCAGCGGATGGGGCCGGCGCGTGCTGCTGAAGCGGCGCAGCAACGCCTGATCGGCTGCGTCGAGGAACAGCACCCGCAAGTCCGGCGCGTAGGCGCGTTCGAGCTCTTCGAGCACTCGCGTCGTGCCGTCGAGGAAGCTGCGCACGCGGACGTCCATGCCGAGGGCGATGCGCGCCACGCCTTCCTGACGGAGCGCATCGAGCGAAGCGCGCACACCGGGAGTCGGCAGGTTGTCGATACAGAAGAAGCCGACGTCCTCCAGCGCATGCACGGCCGTCGACTTGCCGGCGCCCGAGAGCCCCGTGACCACCACCAAGATCGTGCGCCCCTCGGACATCAGCGCCCCCTCTTGGGCGGAAGCTTCACGGGTGGCGGGGCGGCGCTCTCGTTCAGCCGCACCGCGCGGAACTGCCGGCTCGGCGGGCGCTGAATGCGGCTGCCGGTTTCGTCGGTCTGCAGCAGGCCCGCCTCGATCTGCCGCACGAGATCACGCGCGGGGTGATGACCCGCCTGGCGCAGAAGCTCGTTTCTCGCCGCGATCTCGATGATCGAGCTCATGTTCCTGCCAGGTTGCACCGGCAACACCACCTCACGAATCGGCACGCCGAGCACGTCGCGGAAGTGATCTTCGAGCCCGATACGATCGTACGAACCATCCGGCTTCCACAGTTCGAGCCGCACGATCAAATCGAGCCGCTTGCGCTCACGAATCGCGGTGACTCCGTACAGATCCTTGATATTCAGGATACCCAGACCGCGCACTTCGATGTGGTGCCTGAGCAGCGCCGCCGGCTGTCCGAACACCATACCTGGCGGACGATAGTCGCATTCGATGACGTCGTCGGCGACCAGGCGGTGGCCGCGCATCACCAGCTCCAGGGCGCACTCGCTTTTGCCGATACCGCTTTGCCCCAGCAGCAGCACGCCCACTTCGAACACGTCGACCAGCACTCCATGCAAGCGATCGCGGGGAGCGAGGTGTTCGTCCATCAGCGTGTGCAGCTGCGTGATTGCCGTCGACGAGCGCTCTTCGCACAAGAGCAAGGGCGTAGAGGTCGCCTCGGCCATATCGATGAACGGCGCTGGCGGTGGAACCCCCCGGCTCACCACCACACACGCGAGGTCCATTCCGAACAGGTGCTCGGCTGCTTTGTGTTGTCCGGCCTCGTCGAGCGACTCCGCGTAGCTCATCTCGGTCTCGCCGAGCACCTGAATCCGCGTCGGTACGATGCCGTGCAGGTGACCGACCATGGCCAACCCCGACTTCTGGATGCGCGGGTGCGTGATACGGCGTTCGAGGCCGCGCCCGCCCGCCAAGAGCCGGATCTCCAGACCAAGCCTCGGTTCCTCCAGGAGCTGTCGCACGCTCATGGTGGGCAAGGCCGAGGCTGGCGGATCGTGATTGGCCATGGGATCGACTCGTTACCCGAGCACGCGGTCTTCCTCTTCGATCAGCGCAAAGGCCGCCCCGGCGTCAGCCGATTTCATGATGCGCTCGCGCGTCGCGGAGCTCTTGAGCAACTTGGAAATCCGCGCGAGTGTCTTCAGGTGTTCACCCGTCGAACGCTTCGGGCCGACCACCCCGAAGACGATGGTGACCTTGGCACCGTCGATCGCATCGAACTCGATACCCGGCGTGCAGACCAACAGCGCCGCCATGTGACGCTCCACGGAGTCGAACGACGTGTGCGGAATGGCGATACCTTCGCCGATACCCGTGCTCTGCAGTTTTTCGCGCTCTTGCAGGCGCTCGGTCACCTCCTCGGCGGAGAGCCCCACCGCAGGTGCGAGTAGGCGTCCGAGCGCATCGAGAGCAGCCGCCTTGTCGTGCACGACGCTGTGATTCCGGTCCACCATGATTCGGTCACTGGTCAGTATCTCGCAGAGTCGCATAAGTTCTTCCGAAGCATTCGGGCGGGCGCGGGCTAGCGGGATTGAGTCTTTTTCTTCTTCGACGCCTTGCTCGGGGACGCGGTCGCTTTCTTCTTCGCAGCTTTCTTTGCGATCGGCGCTACCGGCATCGCTACCGGCACTACCGCCGGTGCTTTGCCACCTCGCAACGTCTTGCCGGAACGCTTTTTCTTGGCCTGCTTGACCCCCTTGTCGCCGCGGATTTGGCGCTCGAGCTTCGCCATGACCTTGTCGATCGACGTGTACATGTCGTCGCTCGTTTCTTTGGCTTCGTGGCGTGAACCACCACTGGCGATGTGTGTCTCGGCTACGTGAGCCAGCTTGTCGAGCGAGAGCGTCACCTTAGCCGTCATGGGCTCACGCAAGAATTTCTGCAGCTTGGTGAGTTTCTGTTTGGCGTGCGTCTTTACGGCTTCGCTAGAGTCCATGTGACGAAACGTGATTCTGACGTTCATAAACTACTCCTTGACACGACCGCTCCACGAAAGCGTTCGAAACTCGCCCCAGCAGTACGCCCGGAGTCGGCTCGCTAGCCACTTTCGTTGGGCGAAATCAAAACAGGCGTTTGCGTTTGGAAGACGCGAGGATCCCGAGCATTTCTCGGTACTTAGCCACCGTGCGCCGAGCGATCTTGATGCCTTCTTCCTTGGCCAATCGCTCCACGATGGCTTGATCGCTCATGGGTGAAGCCTTGTCCTCGTTCTCGATGATCTTCTTGATGGCTTGCTTGACGCTCTCGCTGGCAATGTCCTCGTTCGCGACGCGACGGATGCTCGAGTTGAAGAAATACTTGAGCTCGAACAACCCCTGAGGGGTGTGCATGTACTTGTTCGTCGTGACCCGAGAAATGGTCGATTCGTGCATCCCTACCGACTCTGCCACATCGCGGAGAATCATGGGTTTCAGGTGCGCCACTCCTTTCTCGAAGAAGGGTCGTTGCTTGTCGACGATGCACTCGGCGACACGGATGATCGTCTTGCGCCGCTGTTCGATGGCCCGGATCAACCACTGCGCGTTCCGCAGCTTTTCACCGATGAACTCTTTCGCGCTCGGATCTTGCATCAACCGCTTCGTCAGCGTCTCGTTGATGAAGAGGCGCTGAATGCCGCGGTCGTTGTCGAGCACCCTGAGTTCCTCGCCGTCCTTGATCACGTAGACGTCCGGCGTGATGCCGATCGAGCGCTCATCCTGATCGGAGAAATTGCGTGCCGGGCGGCTCTCGAAGTTCTGAATCTCTTTGGCGGCCTCGTACACGTCCTCGATCGGGATCTTCATCTCACGAGCGATCGCCTGATAGTTGTGCTTCTCGAGGTGCTTGATATGGTGGGTGATGATGATGACCTCGTTGTCGTCATCCTCGTACCCGAGCGCCTTTGCCTGAATCAGCAGGCATTCTCGCAAATCGCGCGCCGCCACGCCGATCGGATCGAAGTTCTGGATCATCTCCAAGACGAGCGGAGCATCATCGGGGTGCAAGCCCGCCTCCTCCGCAAGGTCATCGATGGTCAGATCGGGAGTTCGAGAACCGTCGGGGCGCTCGATGCCCTCGAGGTCCAGGTAGCCCTTGTCGTCGAGGTTACCGATGATGAGCTCTGCAAACTTGCGCTCGACATCGGTGAAGTCGCTCATCTGCAGCTGCCACAGCAGGTGATCGTGCAGACTGCTTGGTTTCGTCAGATTCTGCTCGATGGGCGGCAGCTCTTCGAAGCCGGAGCGGCTGGTCGACGCCGGTTGCTGAAGCGTACGATTCTCCAGAAACTTTTCCCAATCCACCTCCCGCGTCGCTTGTTCGGTCGCGCTACGATCTTCGTTCTGCTGGGAAGCGTCATAGACCGGCTGGTCGTGGGTGTTCTGTTGACGAACCTCGGCTGGAGGAACGTCGGCAGGCTCGCCACCGCCCCGCGAACGCATGTCCCCGGACTCCTCATCGGACAGTACCGGATTGTTATCTAGTTCTTTTCGAACCTCATCGATGAGCTCGAGCCGGGAGAGCTGGAGCAGCCGAATGGCCTGCTGCAGCTGCGGGGTCATGACCAACTGCTGCGTGAGGCGGAGGTGTTGTTTGAGTTCCATGTACGAGCGCGGACTTCCCCTTGGACTTGTCTGACAGCTTATCATGCGTCGAGCAAGAATCAGGCCGTAAAGAAAGACCGCCGGAGACCCCGATTCTCTCTCGAAGCGACCTTTCGGGGTCCCCGTTGCTCCCGCTGGGCCAAAGCCAGGGCACTTAATGCTTGACAATCTACGAGGGAGCTACGCGAGGTAGCGCTGCTGGACGGCGGGGTGACCGACGAAATCGGCTGCCCTGCTGCTGAGCAGGATCCGCCCGTCGACGAGCAACACCGCCTCCTCGCAGAATGGCAGCACCTCCGCAATGCGGTGGTCAGCGAAGACGATCGAGCTGCCACGCCCGGCGAGCTCGGTGAAGAGCGACCCGACGCGAGCCACCATCGGCGGATCGAGCCCCGTGAGCGGTTCGTCGCAGATCAGCACCTTGGGTTGGGAAATCAGAGCCCGCAGCAGCTCGAGGCGGCGCCGCTCGCCACCTGAAAGCTCACCCGCCAAGACATGCAAGCGTTGCGCGAGCTCGAGATTTTCGAGCAAACGCTGCTGATCCGTGCGGCTCGCGTCGACCAGCTTGGCGAACGTCTGGACATTCCGTTCGACCGTCAGGTCGAGCAAGACGCTGGGCGTTTGTGGAACATAGCCGACGCCCAGGCGCGCGCGCACCCAAAGCGGAAGCTGCGTGACGTCGCGGCCCTGCAGCAGCACCCTGCCGCGCTGAGGCTTGAGTTCGCCGACGAGGCAGCGAAACAGCGTGCTCTTCCCCGCGCCACTCGGCCCCAACACCCCGAGCACGCTGCCAGGCGCGACCGCCAGATCGATACCGCGCAAGATCTGATTGCCGCCGAGCTGCGCAGTAACGCCGACACATCGAAGCAGCGGCTCACCCTCTGGGAAGAGCGCGGAGGAAGGTCGCCCGCCCTCGGCTAGAGTATCGTCATCGGTCTCTGTCATCGGCCTCTGTTATCGGCCTTGCTACCGGACCGAACGCCCGTCCTCAGTCGCGAGCTGGGGGCTTGACCGGGATCGAGCCTTTCACCTCGTGCAGCGAGACACGATAAGTCGAGATGTCGATCGACGCGCGCTCTGCTTCGACCCAGCCCTGACCCCGGGTGAGCCGAACGCCCCCCGAAAGATCGACCTTGCGCTTGGCGACGTCCACTTCGACCACCGCAGCCCGCGCCACGACGCCTTGCACACGCGCTTCGACGCCGCCCGTACCGCGCGCCCACTTCACTTGCGGCGCTTCGTCGTAGGCGAGCTCGACCCTGGGACATACGACCGTCAGCTCGCCGAGCGTGGCGTGCACGTCACCCTCGAGCGTGGCGCGCCCGCGATTGATGTCCACATCGAGCTTGTCCGCCTTCACATCCAGCGATTGCCCAGAGATGGTGGCGAGATCGGCGCGTGCCTCGGGAACGTGGCTGACCCCAAGCAACGACACCACCGCCAGCCCGGCAAGGCCCAACAGCTGGAAGGTGCGTCGAAGGGGGGAAAACGTCATCGCTCGCTCACGGGTACTCTAGCAGGTTTCGACGCTTCAAGCCTGTTCGGCATTCACGCTGGCGTCGAGCGTCGCTCGCGCGGCGACGGGTTTAGGTCCGGCGCTTCTACCACCGACTCCCAGCGTGTCGGTCGAGTTCTTCCTAACGCGGCTTCGAGAGCCGCGAGCCGCTCGCGCTGCGCGGCTGCAGTGGTACTAGAACCGCCGTCCTCACGAAAGGCGTGTTCCTGCAGAAATCTTACCGTTTCGAGGTGTAGGAGCCGTGCTGCCGCGGCCCCGCTCTCGGGGTCCAGGTCGCGAACGGCGAGGCTGATGCCGCGGGCCAGCGCCTCGAGCAATGGCATGAGCCGCGGGCCGAGTGTGGCAATCAGATCAGGGTCGGCCTCGTTGTTGGAAGCAAGGGTTCTGGAAACCAAGTCGAAAAATACGGGACCGAGGGCGCTGGCCGCGCGCTCGGCGGCATAGCCCCGCAGATCGGCGTCGCCGCCGATCACCCCGGCGAGCTCGCGATTCAGCGCTTCGAGAGCGGCGCCGATCGCGAGCGCCCACTCGGCTTCGAAGGCATCGCGCCCGCGCACGAGGCGAACAGCCGCTCGGGCAGCTTCGGCCTGACGCGAACCGACGTCATCGTCGCCCGACCGGAGCTCGCGGGCGATGCGCCGCGCGCGCTCGACGAGCACGCGGCCCTTCAGCTCCACGCTGCGAGCGAGCACACCATCGAACAATGCCCGCAAAGCCGCCAACCCCGAAGCCGCGCCGGCCTGGGTGTCGGCCTGCCCTGCGAGCCGCGCCGAAAAAGCCAGCGGCGGCGTCAGCGGTTGCACGCCGAGCGCCGCCAGGCCTTCGGCGACGTGCTGCATGATTTCTGCCCTTTCACTCGCACCCACCCGGTCGCACTTGTTGACGACGACCAGCGTCGGCAGCGGAGCCTCTCCGGGGCTCGGACAGAGCGCGGCGAATTGCTCGGCGTCGCTCCGCTTGAGCGGCGCGCTCGCATCCAGCAGCCATAACAGCACATGCGCCCGGCGCGCCGCGCGCAGCGCCGTTTGCTCGTGCTCGGCTTCACCAGCATTGAAGCCCGGTGTGTCGATCACCTCGACTTGGCGCAGGGCCTCGAGCGGGCTGAAAATGCTCACGCTGCTGATCGCCGAAGCCGGCTCGTCGTCTAGGAACGCCTTCAGCGCCCCGAACTCGAGCACCCGGGGCGCGCGACTGGGGTCTTGGAAGTCCACGCGGACGAAGCGGTCCGGGGCCCAACGCAGGCGGTTGATGGTGGCGGTGGTGGGCAACACTCCTACTGGCGCGACGGGTTGACCGAGCAGCGCGTTGATCAAGCTCGACTTGCCGGCGTTGAACTCGCCGATGACCGCCAGCCGCAGCGGGCGTTCGAGATCTGCGCGCAGCTCTGCGGCTTCGTTCAGCAGGGCGAGATTCAGCTGCGCCGTGGCCAACTGCTCCAGTTCGTCGCAGAGCAACCGCCACCCCTGCTCGGTGCCCCGCGCCAGCCATTCGGCGTAGACCTGCTGCCGCAGTTCGTTCGCCCACGCTTCCCCAGCGGCGCCGATGTTTTCGA
This sequence comes from Polyangiaceae bacterium, assembly GCA_025937785.1. GTDB lineage: Bacteria > Myxococcota_A > Polyangia > Polyangiales > Polyangiaceae > JAICQQ01. Next base: position 24,259 of record JAICQQ010000062.1, on the reverse strand, counting down.
GCCGATCGAGACGCGTGCGATCGTGGGTCTCGAGCGCACTCAGCAAGCGCTCGGCAGTGGCGAGCCTGAGCTGCAGCGCTGCTCCCAGCGCAGCTTCTGGGCGGCTGGCGACCGCGCGCTTCAAGCTCTCCGAGTCTCGAGCCGACAGCGCCAGATCGAGCCAGATCTGCCACGATTCCGGCGTCCGCTCGCTGAGAGCGCGGCGTTCGAGGCTGGGCAACGCGCGCTCGGGGTGTCCTTGCGCGAGCGCGATCGAGACCTGCCACTCCGGCAGCTCGCCGAGGTCGAGCGCTTTGACGAGCGGGAGTAGGTCCATCAAAAGGCTCTGTCCAGCAGCGTCCCTGAGCAGCTCGGCCAGCTGGCGCTGCACCCGGGCGTCGCCGAGCAGCAACGCGCGTCCGAAAGCCAGGCGCGCTCGCACCAGGTCGCGCTGCTCGAACAACGCGAGCCGGCCCCACGTGATCCAGCCGCGCGCATCGAGCAAATCAGGAGAGACCCCCTGCAGCCGGGCGAGCGCTCGAGGCGTGTCGCCGAGCGCCAGCGCGAGTTCTGACAGCCGCAGCGCCAGCCCCCGCGGGATGGGCAGCTCCCCGGGGACGCTGCGGGCAAGCGTCAGCGCGAGCGAGGTGTCCCGAGCGTCCAGAGCGCGCTCGATCAACGGGGCCAACGCAGCCAAAGCGGCCTCCCTCGGCTCGGCGGCAAGCACGGCTCGCTGGTAGGTCTCCGCCGCTTCGAGGCCCGCGCGCGTTTCGGCCTGCGCCAGGCGCAGCCATACGTCCGCCCGATACGGCAGCAACCGAGCCAAGCGACCGAGCGCCTCGCGCGCTTCGTTTTCTAGCAACATCGCGTCGGCCGCGTCTGCCCACACCGCGAGCGCGAGCGGCGACTCCGCCACTTCGTCGAGCAGGCGCAGGGCGAGGGCGCGCGCTTCCCAGGGCCGCCCCCGTTCGAGCGCCTCGAGCGCTTCCCGGCGCAAGGGCTCGCCCCCACGGGCCAATAATTCGGCCCGGGCTGCCCAATGCTGCAAACGCTCGGAAAGTCTCACCGTCGTAATCTGAAGCCTAGCTCAGCAGTGTTCTGAAGTCGCTGTGGGCGCGCCGTCCACCCCACGGAAGCCTCCGCCCAATGCCCTGACCGACGCTGGGGTTGGGCCGGCATCGAATGCGGGGCGCGACTTCGCGCTTGACGCGCTCCAGCCACCCCTTACGCTCCTCGGGTGCAGCATCGGGCGAGCAAGGGGAAGACGACTGCGTCGCGCATCAAGGCGCTGCTGCTGCACACCCAAAGCCGACACGGTCGCTCCGAGGCCGACGCCTTCCTGATCAAGCTGCGGGTCGACCGTGACTACCTCGAAGACGAGACACGGCTCGTCCCGGTCGAGCTGTGGCACCGCGCGCTGGTAGCGTTCGCCTCGCGCTTCGGCCGTCAAGAGATCTTGAGCATCAAGGCTTCGGTGATCCACCCCGAAAACCTGGGCGTGTGGACGCGTGTGCTGCGCGGCGCCGACTCGCCCGAAACCGCGTTCGCCCAGCTCGGAAACTACGGCGGCGACGCGGGGCCGACGGAGCGCTGGAGCACCTTGACCGCCACGCGCGATGCGTGGACGGGGCGCGTGCTGGGACCGCAAGCCTCCGAGCTCGACAAGGACGGGCTGTTCGGGCTGGCGCGCACCGCAGAGCTCATGAGCATTCCGATGTTGTTCGGTTTCGGTCCGGGCAAAGTCACCGAGCTGCCGAACGCCAAGCGGGGAACCATGGATTTCCAGGTGACCTGGTCCCGCGGTACGCCCGCGGTGTTGCCCGCGACGGTGGGCGCGGGAGCTCTGGCGGCGCTGGGCGCCGGGTGGCTCACCGCCTGGCCTTTCCCAGAGCTGGCGATCTGGTCGGTGGCCGGGGCCGGCATCGGAGCCGGGGTCGGCCACTGGCTGAATCAGCAGCGCCAGCGAGGTGCGACGGTCGCCGCGCAACTGATCCGGATCCAAGCGCTCGAGCGCTCGGCCAGCCTGCGCGACAACCGCCAGGCCGGTAGTCACCATTTCGCGAGCGGCTCGGTGGTTGTAGGCCAGTATCGGCTCGGCGAGAAGCTCGGCGCGGGAGCCAGCGGCTCCATCTGGGAGGCGGAGCGCATCGCCGACGGTACCATCGTGGCCATCAAGCTGCTGCGCACGGCAGTCGCGCACGATACGGTCGCGGCCGACCGCCTGCGCCGCGAGGCGGCAGCCCTCGGCCTGGCCTGGCACCCCAACGTCGTCGAGGTCTACGAAGATGGCGTGCTGCCCGACGGCACCAGCTACCTCGTGATGGAGCGACTGTACGGCGAATCGCTCGCCAGGCGTTTGCGCCGCGACGGACCGCTCCGCCCGCACGAGCTGTTGCCGATCGCGCTGCAGGTGTGCGACGCGCTCGGCGCGGTGCACGCGGCCGGCGTCGTGCACCGCGATCTGAAGCCGAGCAACATCTTTCTGGCAAAGGACGAGCTCCGCGATGACCTGGCAGAGAGCCCAGTGCGCCTGTCGCTGTCGATCGAGCCCCCGCACGAGCGCGTCAAGCTGCTCGATTTCGGCGTCGCTCAAGTCGAGTGGGCCGAGACCCGGCTCACGAACACGGGCGCCCCGTTGGGCACGCCGGGCTACATGTCACCGGAGCAAGAACAGGGCATCGAGATCGATCACCGCAGCGACATCTTTGCGCTCGGCGGCGTCATCTACGAGTGCCTCACCGGCTCGCCCCCGCCGCTGTCCTCCGAGCGAACGGCCGCGCAGTATCAATCGGGCCGAGCCGAAAGCGGCGTGCAACGCTCGCTGCAAGAGCTGCCCGAGGCGTGGCGCCAGCTCGTGACCAAAGCGACCGCCTTTCATCCGCGGGACCGCCATGGCGATTGGCGATCACTCCGCGACGCTCTGATGGCCCTCAAGGACGCGAGCGATGGCCACACCGGCGACAGCCAGAGCCGCTGATTCCTTGCCTCAGCGACGCGGTAGCTTCAGTACCGCGTACTGCTTCTGCGTGCGCGGCAGCGGGACCAAGCCTGCCGGTGCGAAGCCGAGATCGGGCACGGCGCGCGCCAGCATCGCGTCGGCACCGTAGTAGAACCGGCTCGTGTACCACGGCGTCTCGAGCTGCTCGGCGTCTGCCAGCAGCAGCACCAGCGTGTCGACCTCACGCTGAACCACCAGGCTCGACGGCACACGCTTGGTGGTGTGCCCGCCCGGCAGCGGCGCGATGCTCGGGTCGGTCACGCCTGCCAGATCGACGATGGTGGCGTCCGTCGCCGCTCCGAGCCAACCAATGTCCACGGCGGCGACCACCGAGCTCGAGGCGAGCAGCGGCCGCGCGCGAGCGATCAGCTCCGCCCGCGCAGCCGTGACGGCCCGCGCATCCGGCACCTTGTAGAACCACAGGGCGCCCGAAGCGACCAGCACGGGCACGGCACGCGCCAGGGCGGCAGCGCCCGTCGACTGCTGCTGCAAGCGCGCGCCGACCGCGATCACGCTCGGCAGCACCGGCACGAACAGCCGGAAAAAGCTCATCCAGTCACCGCCCGCCAGCACCACGGCCACCCAGTGCACCGCGAATGCACCGGCCCATGCCCGCGCCCGGGGCGAGAGCCGGCGGTAGGCCCCGAAGCCCAGCAACAGCCAAGGTGGCCCGGACAGCAGCAACGCGCCGAGCGCGTAACCGAGCCCCGCCGAAAAATCAGAGGGTTTCGCGACCGCCGCCAGCGGTACCGGGGTCCCGAACACGGCCCAGCGTAGGGCGCACACCAGCGCCGCCGGGACGAGGCTGAGCGCAAGCGCCGCTGCGATCCGGCGCGCACGCGCCTTGCTGCCACCTTCCCCATCCTCCGCGAGCGTACCGCCAACCGCGAGCGCGAGCGCCCAGGGCACGAGCTCGGGCCGCCATGCGGCCGCCAGACCCGCTGCCGCGGGCGCCCAGCGCGAACGAACCAGCGCCAGCACCGCGAGCAACGTGACCCAGGGTGTTTCCATACCCGACACCGCCCAGGCGGCGAGCGGCACGCAGAGGGCGAGCGTTCCGAGCGCCAGACCCCGAGCGGTGCGGCCGACGTCGCTCAGGATAGCCCCCAAGATCGCCGCACTCGCTAGCCACGCGAGCCCTCCGAGAGCGCGCGCACGCAGCAGGGTCTGCCCGGCGTCCGCTCCCGCGACCAGCGACAGGAGCGGCGCCCACCCCAGCGGGGTCACGGCGTCGGTCACCGCTCCCTGCCTATTGAAGCGGTAGCCGTAGCCGTCCGCCAAGTTCTCGGCCAGGCGCACGCTGATCCAAGCATCGTCGACGCTGAAGCCCCAGAGCGCGAGGCTCGCCGGCAGGGCTCCCAGCGCAAACAGCGCCGGCGCTCGCCAGCCCGGTCGGCTCAGCACGCCCGCACCAGCCCCAATCGGCGCCGGATGCTGGATTTCCCGGTCAGCCGTCGAGCCTCATCCGTGTTCAGCGCCCTCTCTGGGGGCCTAGCGTCCTCGCGCGCTGCTGTCCACTCCTCGGCGATCGGCACGAAAAAGTTCGGGTTGTTGCGCGGGCTTCTTACGATGCCGTTCACGAATGTCAGCCATTCACGTAGTTGTCCGTCCCCGTCAAGCCTCCACCGCGAACCCGTACACGCCGATTCAGACCCTGCTCGATTTGGTGGTCGACGGCGTCAACATCACCGCCCGCAGCGGCCAGGGTCCGGCCCTGGCGTTGCTTTGCGAGCTGAGCCACGTCGTGGCCGCCCTGGGTCGTGGCCGCCGGCACCGCGCCACCCTCGACCTGCACGCCGACGCCCTGCCCTGGCGGCTGGGTGTGGAGACCGATGGCGAGGATACCCTGCTCACGGTCTTTCGCGGCGGCGCCTGCCCCGAGGTCGCGGTGTTCGAACGTCGCGTCAAGACCATCGATCTCAGACGGGCCTTGCTCGAGGCGCTGGCCGAGGCGAGCGCTTCCGGCTCGGGGACTGATGAACCTTCGTTCGATGCTGCTGCCTCGGCGCTCAGGCATCCCTGGCCGAGCTACCTGGGTCTTCCGGTGGCGAAGCGCCCCTCCAAAGTGGCTCCCAAGCGCAGCCGCGGTTTCGGTTTTGCCATCGAAGCCGAGTTCCGGCAGCGCCCGCAGCCCCTGGAAGAACACGACAAGAGCGCCCGTCTCGAGCAAGCCGATCTGCACTCGCTCTTGCTGGAGGGCCGCTTCAAGGTCACCGCGAAGGCGCGCAAGGTGGCGCTGGCCTCGGTGCAGCCTTTCCTCCTGACCGAACGCTTGGTGGCGCTCGCCGAGGACGTGATGGATGCTTGGCAGACCGAACGCGCACTGTTCCGGCGTGTCGAGATCGACGGCGTGCGCCTCGGTGTGCGGCGCGGTGCAGGCGATGGGCCGCTCACCCTGACGCTGAACGCACGGGCCAACACCTCTGATAGCAAAACCTTCAGCTTCGCCGATCTGGCGGCCACCGACTTCGTGAGAGCCAGCGTCGGCCTCGCGCTCGAGCTGACGCGGGCCTTCACCAGCACCGACCCCAGCCAACAGCGCAACTTGCGCCTGACCGCCCTCGAGGCGGCCGCGCAACGCCTTGCCGAACGCCTGCGTGACGCCGAACTCGACGACGCCCGCACGAACCCCGAACCGGAGACCTATCGTAGCTTCGGCCTGCCTCGCTCGGAAGCAAGCGTCGACGGCGTCTGGGCTCACGGCGCGCGCATGCGTTTCATGCCGCGCTGGGTCGCGACCGTGCCCGGCATCGATCTGCGCGGCACGTTTTTGTGCGGAAACCGCATCATCGTCGGGTCGCAGCGGGAGCTGGCTTGCATCGACCGCGCCACTGGCAACGTGTACTGGCGCACCGCCACGCCACCCGCCACGAGCGTGGCCACGCCCTCGGGAGTGGTGCGGCTGTTCCCAGACGGCCGCGTGCGCCTGCACGATCTGGAGACTGGCGAGCCCAAGTTCAGCACCCACGTCGCCCCGCGCTCGGGCGGCGGCGTCAGCGGCGCCCTGGTGAACGCACCTGGCCTGCCTCGCCTGATCGTGGTCGCTGAAGGCGAGCGGAGCGTCACCGCCATCGATCTCGAGAGCGGCGAGACGCGCTGGCGCCACTCCGGACCGCAAAGCTCCCAATACCGCATGAAGCGGGCGGGCAAGCTGCTGCTGCTCGCGGGGGGCAACTCGGCCCTGTCCGCCCTCGACGTCGCCAGCGGCGAGGTCGTCTGGCGCCAGCGCGATCGGCTGCGCTTCACCGGCGACTTGTCGATCGACCACGACGGCGCCTTCGCCCTGTGCGGTGGCCCGATCGGTCCCGCCAAGCTCCACCACATCGATCTTTGGACGGGCAGGTTGCGCTGGAGCCGCGAGCTCGAGGACCGCCCGGTCTTTCAGCAGCCGCCGCTGGTCACTCAGCACCAGGTGCTAGTGGTAGTGCGCGACAAGCGCGGGCTGGGGCTCACTGCCCTGTGTCGTGAAACTGGCGAGGTGCTCTGGGAGCAAGCGCCGGGGCTCGTCGCCAGCACGACGGCCTGGCTCACCGTCGATAACACGGTCATCGCCAACAGCGCTTCGGGCACGCTGGTCTGCATCGAAAGCGAAACCGGCCGCTTGCGCTATAACCACGTCTTCTCCAGGCACGTCGAATCCGAACAGCCGCGCAGGCTCGAGCCAGTGCTGCGCAACGGGGCGCTGTTCGTCCCGCAGCACCAAGTGCACGTGGTACGCCCGCGGGACGGCGAGCTGATCGGCACGGTCCCCAGCGACCTGATCCCCGATCTGCTCCGAGTCGACGAGCGCTCGGACGTCTACCTCGCCGAGGAGAGCGGCCACGTCGCTGCGTTCGGCGCCGCGCCCAAGCTTACTCTGGTCAAGTAGGGGTCAGCCGGGGCGGATGCCCACGGCCGACTCTCGAGTCACGGGGGGCACGACGTCGACTTCGCCGAGCGGCGCCCGCGGCGGCAGCGAAGTGACACGCGCAGGCAGTGGTAACGGGCCACCCACCTCGTCCGCCTTGGCGCGCACGAAGCGGGCGACCGCCAGCATCGGCATGCGCGTTGGACAGATCGCCTCTTTCGCTTCGAGCACCTCGGCCGGAACGAAGCTGAAGCTGTACGCGGCCGCGCGGTAGTCAGGCATGCTGCGTGAGGCAGCGACCATCAACGGCATCAGGCCACGATAGGCGCCGCCGGAGCGCGCGATGCGTTCGGCCTCCCCCTGATCGCAGAGCCCGCACGCGATGCAGCGCCCGAAGCTCGCCATGGCATCCCGTTCCTCGGGGGTCACCGGCGGCAAGCCGTCGCCGTCGTAGTTCTCGCGGAATGCGGCGAGCCCGCGACTCGGACGCAGCAGCCGCTGCACGAGTGTCCACAGCAGCGCCCACGCAAGCAGCCACAACGCTTTGATGCGAGCCGGCACTCCTCTCAAAGGTAGTGGGACGGTCCCTCCGAGGCAAGCCCGCCCGGGCTCGTGGCCAGGAGCGGCCACCGGGCGGAAGGGAGGAAGCGGCGCGCCCCGTCGTATCTGAAAGTGAGTACGGGGCGTCACAGCGATACAGCCGACGGTTGCGGTGTGACGGGGGTGTTACGCATTTAAGCATTTGAAATCATTGCTTAATGCTCTTGGCATGTGGGCTGCAAAAGGGGTCGACACGCGGCGCACGAGACGCCGCATCAGGAGCCTCGGTCCCATGTTTACCCAAACCACCCACACGTCTTCTTCCCCACGCACGGTCACCGCTTCCGCCGAATCCCTCGATGCCGACGCGGTGCTGCTGCGCGGTCTGCTCAGCGACGACCCCAACGCTTGGCGCACGTTCAATACCCGCTACGCCCGCTTGGTCTACAGCTGCATCTCTCGGGTCATGGCGCGTTTTTCGGGTGTGACTTCGGGTGACGACGTGCGCGAAGTGTACGCGACCTTGTGCGTGCAGTTGCTGGCCAACGACAAGAAGAAGCTGCGGAGCTTCGAGGCCAGCCGCGGCACCAAGCTCGGCAGCTGGCTCGGAATGCTCGCGGTGCACGCCGCCTACGATCACCTGCGCAGCGTCCGGAGAGCTCCGTTGTACGGATCGCTGGTCGAAGCCGAGACCCTGAGCGGAGAAGAACCGAGCCCCTTCGAGCAGTCGTTGAACCGTGAACGCGCCGCCCATGTGACGCGGCTGATGGATTCGCTGAGCGACAAGGACAAACTGTTCTTTCGCCTCTACTTCGCGGACGGCCTGGCCCCCGAAGCCGTCGCCGAGCGCATGGGCATCAGCGTCAAGACGGTTTACTCGAAGAAGCACAAGATCACCGCCAAGCTTGAAGCGCTGTTGAACGATTGCGAGCAGAGGGCGGCGTAATCAGAGCGGTTTCCGGTTGTCGAAGGCACGCGGCCCTGTGTAAGACAGCGGGTCCGTGCCCTTCCGACCGAACACCGCCCTAGCGCTGCTCCTGCTCGGCGTCCTAGGCACGACCGGCTGTGGGCCCGCTGCGAGCGGCGCCGGCGCCCAGCCTGCCGACGCGGCCATCCTCTCGGACCGCATCGAAGTGAGAGACGTGGACGAGCGCCCGAGCCTGACCTTGGTCGAGCGTCACGGCGATCCCAAACCCGCCCTCGCGCTCGCGGTGGCGCACGACCGGGGCGCGCAGGCGTCGGTGGCGCTGAGCGTGCTCTTTCGAGAGCGGCTCGCCCAACGCGGCTACCCGACGCTCGATCGCCAGGCGCACTCGCTCGGCTTCCAGCTGTCGTCGCTGGTGAGCGATGCGACGGACGCCCTGCGCTTCATGGCGGCGGCGCGCGCCGCGCTCGACACGCCCGTCGCTGACAACGAGCCGGCACTCACCCAGGTCCGCGCCGAGCTCGGGAGCTTGGCCGGCAACGTCGCTGCGTCGCCCGCGCAAGCGGCCAGCGCAGCCTGCTCGGGCGAGCTGGTGCTGGCGCACGGCGAGGCCCTCATCGATCTGGCACAGCCCGACGGCCGCGCGACGCTCGAGCGCTGGCGGCGCGAACTCGTCGACTCCGGGCACGTGAGCCTGGCTGCCCTGGGCCCTCACGAGTTATTGGAACAGACCGCAGCCGCGCACGCGCGCGCCCCGGCCTGGACGCGCGGCGATCGGGCCGAGGACCCCTGGCCCGATCGGGACCAGAGCTTCATCAGCACCGAGGCACAGACACGGCCGCGGGTCTCCCTCGCACTGCGCCTGCCCGACGCCAGCCGGTCCATCCAAGCCGCCACCGAGCTGGCCGCCCCGGACTCTCGCCTCAAGCGCCAACTCGCGGCGCTGAACCCCGCATGGACCCTCGCGCGCAGCATCGCCACGGCGCGAGTGCGCGGCGCCTGCTTGCGTCTCGACTTGGAGCTCGACAACGGCACCCCGAGCACCGTCGACGAAGTCGCTCGCGTTGCCTTCCTGGCCCAGCGCGAGGCCGAGCGCGCGCTGGCGCGCGCCAACGTAGCCCCCTTCGTGCTCGATCAGCAGGTACTGATCGCCCCCGACCCGCGGCGAGCCGCGGCGCTGGCCGCGTGGCGTGCCCTCATCGGACGGCAATCCACCGGCACTCCGCGGCGCGTGCTGCATGTGCACACGCGCCCGAACCTGACCGCCAAGGCCGTGCCCCAGCTCGAGCGCCTGCTGGCTCAGTATGCCCAGGGCACCGGCCCCAAGCTCGAGCGCGGGCTCGCGGTCGAGCCCGGACAAGGCGAGCTCTGGATCTTGCTCGGCAGCCGCTGCGGCACCCTGAACGAGACCACGGCCACCGCCGGTCATGGGGCGCTCACGGTGCAAGCCCTCGCCAATCAAGCCACGCTCAGCGACGACGTGACGATCGAGCCCTGGATCGCCCCGCACGCCGTCGGGCTCTTGGCGCACGCGCCACGCCGCAGCCTGAAAGAGCCGCCCTCGGCGCTCGCGCGGCGGGTCGGGCGCGCTTTGGCCGAAGCGCTGTCGGTCACGCCGATCACGTTCGAAGACACGGCGCTGGCGCGCCAACAGCTGCTCCAGGCGATCGGCAAAGAACCAGAAGCAGCCTGGTGGCACACCGTGAGCGCGCTGTCGCCCGAGCACCCGTCGTGGCTCTCGCCGCGCGGCACCTTCCAGTCGTTGCACGACGCCACGCGCAGCAACCTCGAGCAGCGCCGCCAGCTGCTGCTCAGCGAGCCGCTGCGTGCGGTCGTGATCGCCAACGGCAACCAGCAGCAGGGGGAGCTCGCGCTCGACGAGCTCGAGCGCTGGCTGGGTCCGCTGCGCGGAGCGCCGGTAGAATGCGCCAAGCCCACCCAACCCACGCCCGCGCTCGGTCAAATCGAGGTGGAAGACGGCGGCGGTGAAGCCCGAAGCTTCGTGGCCGTGAACACCCAACCCGATGGCGTGGCCGCGCGCGCCACCCAGTACCTGTTGAACCGCAAGGGCGGCTGGCTCGACCAAGCCCTCGCTCGGCCAGGCCTGGTCACGAGCTCCCAAACCCACCTACTCGGTGGCGTCGCCCACCACGCCCTGATCGTCGAGGTGCGCGCGCTCGACGGCAAGACGCCCGAAGCCGTCGCGCAGGTGCGGGCGCTCTTCGAACGCCTAGCTCAAGGCGCCGCATCCGCCGCCGACGTCACGCTTGCACAAAAACGTCTGGACGCCGAAGCCCTCATCGCGCGGCTGAGTCCGCGCGGACGCAGCGTCGAGCTGTGGGGACTGCCCGACGCGGACTCGAAGCTGACGTTACAACGATTACGCGCCTTTCAGCGCTCGCTCGCCGGTCAGAACCATCTGGTCGTGACCGAGAAGACAAGCCCCTGAATTCGGGAGTTTCCTGCACCCCCGAGGCGTGCTAGCTCGACGCCCAATGTCGACCCGCCAAACCGTCATCATCCTCGACTACGGCGCTCAGTATACGCAGCTCATCGCCCGCCGGATCCGCGAGAGCCACGTGTACTGCGAGATCCTCCCCTTCTCGACCTCCGTCGACAAAATGCGCGAGCTAGCCCCGCGCGCGATCGTGCTCAGCGGCGGTCCCGACAGCGTGTACGGCGACAAGGCCCCGCGCAGCGATCCGCGCGTGTTCGAGCTGGGCGTGCCCGTGCTCGGCATCTGCTACGGCGAACAGCTGATGGCCTTCCAGCTCGGCGGCGAGGTCCAGAAGAGCGACCACCGCGAGTACGGCCCCGCCACCCTGAAAATCGACGAACCCGTCGGCATCCTCACCCCCTTTCAAACCGGTGAAGAGATCCAGGTGTGGATGAGCCACGGCGATCGCCTGGTGGCGCTGCCCCAGGGCTTTCGCCGCATCGGCTCGAGCGGTAACGCTCCGCTCGCCGCCATCGCCGATCCCGAGCGCAAGTTCTACGGCATCCAGTTCCACCCCGAGGTCGTGCACACGCCACGCGGCTCGGACCTGATCCGCGCCTTCCTGTTCGACGTCGCCGGGTGCGAGCCCAACTGGACCCCAGGTTCGTTCATCGACGACGCCATCGCGCAGATCTCCGCCAGCGTCGCCCCCAACGAAAGAGTCATCTGCGGCCTCAGCGGCGGCGTCGACTCATCGGTGGCCGCTGTCCTCTGCCACAAGGCCCTCGGCGATCGGCTGGTGTGCATCTTCGTCGACAACGGCGTGCTGCGCGAGGGCGAGTTCGAAAGCGTCACCCACACCATGCGCCAGAGCTTCCACCTCAACCTGGTCCCGGTCGATGCCCGCGCCAAGTTCATGCAAGCCCTGCACGGCATCAGCGACCCCGAGCAGAAGCGCAAGACCATCGGCCGCGTCTTCATCGAGGTCTTCGAAGAACACGCCGCTCAGGTCGAGAACGCCAAGTACCTGGTCCAAGGCACCCTCTACCCGGACGTCATCGAAAGCGTCAGCGTCAAGGGCCCCAGCGCCGTGATCAAGAGCCACCACAACGTCGGCGGTCTCCCCGAGCGCATGAAGCTGAAGCTCATCGAACCGCTGCGCGAGCTCTTCAAGGACGAAGTGCGCAGCGTCGGCGACGCGCTCGGCATGCCTCACGACGTCATCTACCGCCACCCGTTCCCCGGCCCCGGGCTCGCCATCCGCTGCCTCGGCGAGCTCAGCGAAGAGCGGCTCTCCGTCCTGCGCAAAGCCGATCGCATCGTCGACGAAGAGATCCGCGCCGCCGGCCTCTACGACGCCGTCTGGCAAGCCTTCGCGGTCCTGCTCCCCGTGCGCAGCGTCGGCGTCATGGGCGACGACCGCACCTACGAAGAAACCTGCGTCGTGCGCGCGGTGGGCTCCACCGACGGCATGACCGCCGACTGGGCCCGCCTCCCCCACGACTTGCTCGCCAAGCTCTCGACGCGCATCATCAACGAGGTGAAGGGCATCAACCGCGTCACCTACGACATCAGCTCCAAGCCCCCCGCCACCATCGAATGGGAATGAAGCGGCTGTTCACCGGATTCGTCCTCCTAGCGACCGCTTGCGGACCGCCGGCAACTTATGCCGTCCACTTCAAGCGCGCTCCCAAAACCCCCGCCAACGCCTCGGTCATCGTCGACGAGCAGTACATCGGCCCGCTCTCCTACGTCGCCGCTCACGGCATCCGCGTCGAAGCCGGCGAGCACCGCATCAGCATCGAGAAGGACGGCTACTTTCCCTACGACCAGCGGGTCGAAGCCGAAGGCGGCACCCTCCAACTCGACGTCGAGCTCACCCCCATCCCCGACTGAAAGAAGGGTCTCGACGCGCCGAACGCCGCTGCTATAGTCCGCCTCCCCTCGGGGTGTACCTCAATCTGGTAGAGGGCCTGCTTTGGGTGCAGGACGTTGTGAGTTCAAATCCCACCACCCCGACCGCAAGTACACTTCAAATCGGCTCGATTCCCAATCCGAACGAGCCCGCCCAACCACGAGCCAGCCACAGGCCGTGGCCACCCGATGAGCCGAGGCTGCTCGATCGCGAGCTTGCAGATCGGGTGCTGGCGTTCGCACTCCGCGGGCTGGCGGCGCGCCTCGCCCTGACTGTGCCCGGTGCGGCGCTTTCCTGAGGCCTGAACGCACGAGCCCGTTTGATGCTCGGGTTTCCGGGTGTGCTTTCATCCGGAGTTTCAGCCAAGGGAGGATGCATGCGTTGGTACGTCAGCGTGAACGGCGAGTCGTTCGGGCCCAATGACGACGCCCAAGTCGTGGAGTTGGCGCGCACTGCCCTACTCGTGCTCGCCGGTTGGGAGGGCTGCAGCAGGGTGGTCTGAAGGGAGCGATGCTGCGGGACGAGGCGAGCCCGCACTGGATACCCGTCGAATAGTCTCCGTTCGTCGGGTTCCAGCCATGCCGGTCAGAGGCGCTCGCCGCGGTCGTCTTTGCAGCCCCCCGCCCCTGGCAGTTTGGAGGGCACATCCAGAGGATCCGGACAAACAATGTCCCACTGCGGCCCTGCCGCACGTTTGGCCCATGGACTGATCGGGCGAGCAGTGATAGTAGTCGAGTCCGTGAGTGACCGCGCCGATCGCCATCCCGTCGACCCACGGGCGACTGCTCGCTTTGGGTTGCCTCGCTTTGGATTACAAGGGGCCTTCAGCTATGCGTTGCCCTCGTCGAAGCCGGCGCAGCCGATGAACACCGTCGTGCAGCAAGACGCGGTCACCTGGCTGCGGTCCCTCGACACGGGCAGCGTCGATCTCATCGTCACCGATCCGGCGTACGAGTCGCTCGAGAAGCATCGAGCGCGCGGGACCACCACCCGGCTGAAGCACAGCAAGTCCTCGAGCAACGACTGGTTTCAGATCTTCCCGAACACTCGCTTTCCCGAGTTCTTCGAGGAAGCGTACCGTGTGCTCGCCAAAGATCGGCATTTCTACCTGTTCTGTGACCAAGAGACGATGTTCGTGGCGAAGCCTCTAGCCGAGGCCGCGGGTTTTCGCTTTTGGAAGCCGCTGGTCTGGGACAAGCAGCGCATCGGCATGGGGTACCATTACCGGTCGCGCTACGAGTTCATCCTGTTCTTCGAGAAGGGCAAGCGCCGGCTGAACGACTTGGGGGTGGCGGACATCATCCAGCATCCTCGCGTGCACAAGGGCTATCCTGCCGAAAAGCCGGTAGCCGTGTCGAGCGTGCTCGTGAAACAGAGCAGCGAGCGCGGCGAGTTGGTCATCGATCCGTTTGCTGGTTCGGGATCGGTCGGCGTGGCTGCGGTCGAGCAGGGGCGCGGTTTTCTGGGGACCGACATCTGCGAGCAGGCGGTCACCATCGCGAACACGCGTCTGGCAGCGGCGGCGGGCGGCGCCGGAGCAACGGAGTGAAGCTGGGCGCGAAGCCTCGCGGCAGGACGTCATGCTGATCCCCCTCCCCGACACCCCTGCCGAACGCGCGGTGGAAGAGTCTACCGAGCGGCCCATTGAGCCAGCCACCGAGCGGCCCATTGAGCCAGCCACCGAGCGGCCCATCGAGCGGCCCATCGAACGGTCAGCAGCGCTGAACGGGCACGCCTACAAGCGCTTGATTGCCCGCTACGTGGTGGCCGAGTACGGGCCGCGAGGCGTAGAGGTGTACGACGAGGTGAGCGCGGGCACCTCGATGATCGGCAAGCAACGCCGGCTCGATTTGCTGCTGCTGCATCGCGATAGCGGGCGGGCGCTCGCGCTCGAGTGCAAGTACCAAGACACCAGCGGCACAGCCGACGAAAAGATCCCCTACGCGCTGCAAGATCTCGCGACGCTGCGCATGCCCGCTGCGATCGTGTACGCGGGGGCAGGCTTCTCGATGGGCGTGCTGCACCTGCTGCAGAGCTCCGAGATGGCGGCCTACTGTTTGCCCGGCGAGAACATGCGCCGGGTGGCGCGGAAGAAGGGCGAGATCGATTCGGGGACCTGGCAGCTCGATCACATCGTGGCGATGGCGTTCGACTTCTGGGACATCCTGATCCAGGGGCGGGCGCCTCTGACCCTCGAAGATCTGGGCGGACGCTAGCGCGGGATCACTGGAGCTTGGTGCCGCCAGGGCCGAGCGGCGGGGGTACCGGGATGGTTCGGCGGTCGCCGCGGTTGATGTCGCGGATGGTGTCGGGAGCGGCGTCCGGGTCGTCGGTAGCGACCGGCGGTAGCGGCGCCGTATTGCGGCTCAGCACCTCGGGCTCGTGTTCTTCGGTCCACGACTGGAGCCGGCGGAGCTCCTCCCACACCTGAGCCGGCGAAGCGAAGCGGTACTGCTCGTGGCGGCGCAGCATGACCGCGATGATTTCGCCGAGCGGGGTGCGGAGGGCTTCGGCGCGCGCGCGCGGGACGCCCTCGTGGATCTGCTCGATCATCGCGTCGTAGCCGCCGCTGGTGTCGATCGCCGATTCCGCAGTGTGCATGTGGTACATGAGCAGCCCCAGTTGGTACAGGTCGCTCTGCTTGGTGGAGTAGCCGCCACGAACGAGCTCGGGCGCCATGATGCGGTGTTGCACCATCTCGGGCCGCACCGAAGGTCGTCCGGACAGATCCTGCGCGATGCCCAGATCGCTGAGCTTGGCGATCAAGTTCTGCCCCTGCACCACGAGCACGTTGCCGGCGTGGATGTCGTTGTGGAGCACCTCGTTGTCGGAGAGGTACTGCGCCGCGAACAACAGCTGCCGCATGATTTCGATCACCAGGCGATCGGTGAACGGCGCGCTGAGCATCACCTCGAGCGTGTGATCGCAACGTTCCATCACCAGAAAGAACAGGCCCGCGACTTCGAAGTAGTCGTACACGTAGACGATGTGCGGGTGGCGGAGCTGGTACAGGCGGCTCGCCTCCTTCAGCCATTGCTCGCGCACTGCAGCTTGATGCAAGCGAGGTCGAAAGACCTTCACGGCGCAGCGCTGGTCGAAGGGGCCTACGGCGTCGAAGACGTCACCGAAGGACCCGTCCCCCAGCCGCTCGCCGAGCAGGTACACCCGCCCCCTGGGCGAAATCAGCGAGCCACCGGGTCTGAGCTCCATGCCGACTATTGTGGGATATTGCTGGCATTTTCCCAAGAAACTCCGCACCTGATCCGCGACTACCGCCCGTTTCACGGATTCGCGAGGGTAGGACTTGCGTCAAGGCCCCAGGTTCGCTAGTAACTGCGCCTCCCGAAACAAAAACCATGTCGAATCGCGCCATTTGGAACGTGCGCCTCCGTCACGAGGCACTGGTAAAACCCCGTAAAGGCAAGCGCAACAAGCGCCGCGCCCGTCTGCGCATCGGCGTGCAGGAAGCTCTGGACCGCCAGCAGCCCGATCAGGGCGAGGCGTCCGAAGGTTCCGCGCAAGAGTAGTCGCAAGGCGACGAACGCGAGCTACGACGGGGCCTGCGCAGCGGGCCCGCGTAGAATGGGGTTGGCGTGTCTGGCTGGCCTCAGGGGTAGCGTTGGCTGCGAGGGCGGCCGAGCATCGCTGCGAAGACCGTGACCTGGTTGCGGCTGCGCTCGAGCGCGACCGCGAGTTGGGCGCCGATGGGGGCCGCCACGAGCGGTAGCAGGATCGTCGACAAGCGCCCGAGCGCGGCTGCGTGCAGCGCGAGCAGGGTGAACGCGAGGGTCAGCCCGAAGCCCCAGGCCCGCGTGCGCGGACGGAGCGGCGCTGCAAGCCAGGCCGGCAGCACGAGGGCTTGGGGGAGCACCGTCGACATGGCCTGCCAGCCACCGGGCTTGCTGAAGGCGGCGCGTCCGGCTCCCGGTTCCAGGAAGCGCAGGCTGCCGTCCGCCACGACTTCGATGCCGCGCTTGGGTTCGAAGAAGCCGTTGTTTCCGACCGTCCAGCCCGAAGTCAGGGGCGGCTCGGGGAAGAGCGCCGTCACGTCCGCGAGCGGGGTGAGCACGAGCAGCGACGCCACGCCGCCGAACAACCACGCCGCGCACAAGCCGCCCCAGGCCGCGCCCCACGGCGAAGCCCCGAGGCCAGCGAGCGCACGCAGCTCACCGCGACGCTCGGCCCGCTGGAGCGTGACGACGAAGGCGACGCCCGCGATCAGCGGAGCGAACGCACACAGGCGGGCCACCCGCATGGGCGCCGTGCTGTAGGCTTCGTCGGTCGCCACCACGACGCCCAAAACCAGCCCCAGCACCAGGAAACAGGCCCCGAGCGTGCGCCAGAAGAGCTGGGAGTCGTGAGGCGTCATCGCGGCAGCGGTGGGAGCGGTGGGAGCGGTGGGAGCGCCGCCAGTGTATCGGAGCGCGTCTCCGAGTAAAGCTGGTCGAAGCGCGCCTTTCAGTTCGCCATGCACCAAACACGCGCAAACAAGCGCCCGGACCCTGTCTCGGCAGAGCCTTCCCATCGGTCACCGACCCTTCGAAGCTCGTGAATGTGCCGCTGCCGCACAATCGGAGCGGCGCGACAAACGGCCCGGTGAAGGTAGGACAAAGTGCGAGGGAAGCTGGAGCGTGCCGTCGACAGCACAATAGTGCAGCGCCGGATCTCCTCCGCTTTCGTTGGACGCACCCGGCGCCTGTCGACAAGACTAAGCCGATGCGCCGCCTCGAGTTTTCCGTAGCGAGTGTCTCATGGCTTGCTCTTGGGCTCGCCAGCTGCGGCGAGCCTGCCTCCGACGCCTCGACTCAGACCACGACGCAAGCCGTCACGGCCAGCGTGACCACCGGGGCGGGCGCTACCGGCGCTGCGGCAACGACGACGGCCGCGAGCAGCTCGGTGACGAGCGCCGCCGCGACCAGCAACGGGTCGACGGCGGCGACCAGCACGGGCACTGGCGGTGCGGCGACCAGCTCCGGCACCGACAGTGTCACCACGGCGGGCCAGGCGAGCGTCACAGGCACAGAGGGCACCACGACCACCGGCGGCGGCGGGGCCACCGGCTCCGGCGCGTTCCCCTTCCCCCAGAACGTCGAGGGCGAGTTCTGCAACTACCCGAACTACGACAACGCGGCCGTCCGCGCTGCCTACGAGTCCTGGAAGGAAAAGGTCGTCTCGAGCGAGGGAGCTGGCGAGTATTTGCGCGTGCGGAAGCCCGATTCTGGCAGCGTGATCGGCTCGACCGTGTCCGAAGGTCAGGGCTACGGGATGCTGCTCGCCGTGTACTTCGGCGACCAGGAGCTGTTCGACAACCTGTGGCTGTATACGAAACAGTACCTCAACGAGAACGGCTTGATGCACTGGGAGATCGATCCCAACGGCGGCGTGATCGGCACCGGAGCGGCGCTCGACGGCGACGAGGACATGGCCTGGGCGTTGGTGATGGCGTCGCGCCAATGGAGCGAGAGCCCGCGGATCGCTAGCTACCACGACGACGCGGTGGCGCTGATCGAAGCCATGTGGGATCACGAGATCGACCACACTAGGAATGGCATGCCGCTGCCTGGCGACACTTGGGGCGGTGCTGACATCACCAATATTTCGTACTACGCGCCTGCCTACTACCGTGTCTTCGGCGAAGTCACGGGCAACGTCGAGGGCTGGAACCAGGTGATCGAGACGAGCTACGCCATCATCGAGCGCAGCTTGAACGAAGCGAACGGCAACGCCGACAACGGTTTGGTGCCGGCGTGGTGTGATTCGCAGGGTGTGCCGGTCGTAGCTTTCGAGGGCGCGCCCACGCACTTCCAAAACGACTCGACGCGCACACCGTTCCGCGTAGGCCAGGACTACTGCTACTATGGTGAGCCTCGCGCGCTCAGCTACATGCAAAAGATCGCGAGCTTCTACGCGGGGGTCGGCGTCGCCAACATCATCGATGGCTACGATCTCGACGGCACTCCCCACCCCGAACACTCCGTGAACGGATCGCAGGCCGCCTCGTTCGTGGGGCCCGCTGCCGTCGCAGCGATGGGATCCGACGAGTTCCAGTCGTTCCTCGACGAGGCTTACCTCGCCGTGGCCGGCGGCGGGCTCGACGCCGGCACCATCTACTACCAAGCCTCGTGGGAGGCGCTGTCGCTCTTGATGCTGTCGGGCAACTTCATCGAGTTCCCCGCGCCGTAGGCGCTGGCGACTGGACGCTGAACGAAACTTGGCCCGGCGGCGACGCCGCTGGTAGCCGACTCGCATGCGACGTTGGACGGCACTCGTGGCCTTGGCTTGTGTGAGCTGTGATTTCGGCGAAGGCGACGCGAAGGTGCCGGGCGAACCGCTGGGCACGTTCGAGGTGATCGCCGAGCTCGATAGAAGCACTTGCGGGACCGGCGCGCTCGGTTCCACGGACCTTTGGGAGTTCGAGGTGCAGCTGTCGAAGGACTTCGACCAGCTCTTCTGGCTCAACGGCCGAGAGGTCATCCCGGGCAGGATCGCCAGCGACGGCGAGTCCTTCGAGTTCGATACGCGCGTCCAGGTCGAAGTGCTCGAGCCGGAGCCGGGGCTCCTCGGCTGCACGCTGAACCGTCAGGACCGCGCGAGCGGGCAGTTGGACTACAAAAAAGAAGCGGTGACCTCGTTCTCGGGACGCCTTACTTTTGCCTACATTCCGACGTCGGACTCGGATTGCTCACCGCTCATCGGGGTCGAAGGCGGCTTCAGCGTACTTCCGTGCGAGATGAAGTACGACCTCGTCGGTAGCAACACAGACGAAAACTAAGCTCGATTCAGCACCTGCCGACGTTTTGTCGCTGCGTTCGATGGCGCGAAGCTGGGGCTCGTGGTACTTCTGAACCAACGCACAGGCTGGAGCCTAGTGCTCCTGGAAATAGCCAGTCGGAGAGAACTTCGGCGACCTGTGCAGAGCCTGGTCGTCTTTTGTGGCGGCCCTTGTCAACGGAAACGCCCAAATCCGCAATGGTGTCCGTCAACAAGCACGAACTCGCGCGTGTTGCGATGCTTTGCGTAAGGGTGCCGGCTAGCGCCGGAGGAGGTGATGCGGACATGCAGAGTAGTTGTACCCCTATCCCGGAGGTCATCTGGAGTTAGTCCGTGTCGCGGTCGGCGCTAGTACCTGAGCGCCCCTGTTGACCGCGTGGACCCGCCTCGCAGTGGCCGGCCGGTACACCACCCGATGGTGACCTAACCCGCCCCTGCTCGAGCCTCTGGCATCGCGCCTGGGAACCATGGGGCCCACAACACACCCGAGCCGGGTGGGCACAAACACCCCACCCGGCTTGGCTTTTGTGTCCGATCCGCTTGGAAGTTCGGCGCGAGGCCACTAGCCTCTGCCGCGACTGTATGACCGGGATGGACCTAGTAACGGGGGGATTGAACACGCTGAGCGCACTCGTGAGCGCCAGCAGCTTGGGAAGCTTGGGGGATGGATGGTCCGTGGGGGCGGGCCTCTTGAATCCGCTCTTCGAGAAATGGGACGCCGAGGTCTTCGAGAAGGAGCGCTGGCGGCAGACCATGGTCTTCGTCCGCATCACGCTCTCGGTGCTCGGAGCCATCTTCCTGATGTACGAGCTCCGCGCGCGCAAGATGCAGGTGCGGATGCCGCTGAGGTTTCGCAAGCGGCTCGCGATCGCGATGACGGCGATCGCCTTTCTCACCTACTTCGACTTCTTCAACCCCAACGTGCGGTACATCCAATACTACCACCGGCACGAGTTCTACCATTACTACCTGGGGTCGAAGTATTTCAAAGAGGTCGGCTACAAGCGCCTCTACGAATGCACGGCTGTCGCCGAGATCGACAACGGCCGGCGCAGCAGCATCGAGCGCCGTCAGATCCGCGACCTCAGCGTCAACCTGATCAAGAAAACGCAGGACACCTACGTCCTCGACAAGCCCGAGCTGTGCAAGAAGCACTTCACGCCCGCGCGCTGGGAGGCGTTCCGAAAAGACATCGACTGGTTCCAGAAGAACGCTCCCGGTACCTACTGGGAGAACATGCAGAAGGACCACGGCTACAATCCGCCGCCGGTCTGGACCATGACCGGCAAGCTGTTCGGCAGCTTTGGGCCGGCTAGCGACGGCTATTTCAAGGTCCTCGCGAGCCTCGACATCTTGCTCCAACTCGGCGCCGTGCTGCTCATCAACTGGGCCTTCGGGTGGCGAACGATGATGGTCGCCACCATCTTCTGGGGGACGAACCGCGCTGCGGACTTCTATTGGACGGGGGGTGCGTTCCTGCGCATGGACTGGATCTTCTTCCTGGTCGCCTCCGTGTGTTGTGCGAGGAAGCGAAAGTTCGTGCTCGCCGGCGGCGCGCTCATGTGGTCGTCGCTCTTGCGCGTGTTCCCGGCAGTCTTGTTCTTCGGCTACGGCGTGATCATCTTGTTCTACGTCATCAAGCGCATTCGAGCGCGTCGCGCCCCCGCGCTTGCCGGCACCGAGCGCACGCGCACCCCGTACCGTGACGGAAAACCGAAGCGCCGATCACGCGAACGACCGAACAAGGGTTTGCTCGGATTGTTCCATCCCGATCACCAGCGCCTGATTGCCGGAGCCGCGATCGCACTGGGGGTGTTGGTGCCCGCGAGCATGGTCGCCGCCGGACCTGACTCGTACAAGGCGTTCGTCGAACACACCATCGCGGTGCATCAGCACACGCCGCTGACCAACCACATGGGCATCGACACGATCTTGACCCACACCTGGGATGGTCGCATGCGCTTCACCCGCAACGAGAACCTGGACGATCCGTTTCAGGTCTGGAAAGCCGGGCGCCTCGAGCGCAAGGGCGACCTGTCGCTGGTGCGCCGCGGGATCACGGTCGCCTTGATGCTCTGGATCGCCTGGGCGCTCAGGCGGACCAAGCTGCTCTGGGTCGGGCCCGCCCTCAGCGTGGTGCTGGTGATGTCGCTCGTCGATCTGACCTGCTACTACTACTCGCTCTTCATGATCGTCCCGATCCTGATCCGTGCGAGACCTCCGCTGGGACCGACGTTGCTGGCAGGCAGCGCTGCGAGCGCGCTCTTGTTGTGGGACAGTACCGGCTTTTACTACGTCGACGATCGCTTCACGGTGCAGGCTTACCTGTTTCTGATCCTGGCGCTTTGCAGCCTGTACACCTACTCACGACCGTTCTCGATGGAACGGCTGCGAGCCTGGTGGCGCGGACTGCCGGAGCCGAAGCCCGACGACCGTCCCCAAGACGGCCAGCGCCCCGCGGCGAACCCCACCTGACCTCGCCCTGAACCTTTCGAGGCGCCCGCAGCTACAGCAGGCGCCGGAGACCGTTCCAGGCTTCACCGACCCCGCGTGGGAACGCGGCGAAGGCGACGTCGAGGTGGGCATCATCGGTCTCGATGGCCTTCACCACAACCAGCGGCGTGATGAGCTGAACGATGCGTTTGGCTTTCTCTGCCGTCAGCTTCTTGTGCTTCATCAAGTCGAGCACGACGCGGTCGTCCGCCGCCTCGACCAAGAACGCCGGGCGCTTGGGCATGTAGGCGGCCAGGTTGCCGGGCTTGCTGAGATCGAGCGCGCCGGAGCGGAGCAGCGCTGCCACGGGGGTCTGGGCCCGCTCGTCGAGCACCTTCAAAGACACGTCGCGCAGGCGGAGCTCGACGCGCAGCTCCGTCGGGTTGAGCACGACCTGGCTCACGTAGAGCGTGGCGCTAGCGCGCAAGGGAGTCTGCATCAGTTCGAGACTCGCCGCGACTCGAACCCCGGGGGGCACCGCTTCGATCTCGACGTCGCGCGGACCCTGCTTGCCGTTGGTCCGCCGAGCCAGCCAGCGCAGGGCCGAAATGGGCACGCCGATGCGCAATCCGACCGCGTTTTTTGCTACGCGCAGCAGTTCTTCGGGGTTGTCTTTCAGGTAACCGCCGATAGCTCCCAGAACACCTTTTGCCGTGATCGTCGAACCCAGAGTCATCGAGCGCGCAGTATAGGCGACAGCCCGTCGTGCGTGTCGCAAAAGGTATTCACGCCTGCATATCGCCACGGCGGCTACGACGGCGACTGGCTGCGGGGCGCTAGTTGGGCCACACTAAAGTGGGCTGGCCCCTACCCTGCCCCCCGGATTGCTCATGCGACACACGGAAATCTCCCCCGATCGCGTGCACGAGACGCTCCGACGGCACTTGTTGGTGGATGGATACCCCATCGTCGTCGATCTCGAACACAGTCGAAGGTCCTGGGTGAAGGACCGCATCACGGGCAAAGACTACCTCGATTTTTTCAGCTTCTTCGCGTCGAACCCGATCGGGTTCAACCATCCGTCGATGCTCGACGACGACATCCAGGAGCGCCTGGCTCGCGTCGCCACCACCAAGGTGTCGAACGCAGACTACTACACCGTCTACATGGCCGAATTCGTGGACACGCTCGAGAAGACGGCGGCGCCCCCGGAGTTCCCCCACTATTTCTTCATCGACGGCGGGGCGCTCGCCGTCGAGAACGGCATGAAGGCGGCTTTCGACTGGAAGGCAAAGAAGAACCGCGCTGCGGGCAGAACCGCGCCGGGAAGCCAAATCTTGCACCTCGAACGCGCGTTCCACGGGCGCTCGGGCTACACCTTGAGCGTCACGAACACCGATCCGGTCAAGACTGACCACTTCCCCAAGTTCGATTGGCCGAGGATACCGTCGCCGGCGATCCGTTTCCCGCTCCAGGACCATCTCGACGCGGTCGTCGAGCTGGAGCAGGCCGCGCTCGCAGCAGCCGAACGAGCCTTCGAAGAACGGCGCCATGACATTGCCGCGATCTTGGTGGAGCCGATCCAGGGCGAGGGAGGCGACAACCACTTTCGGCCGGAGTTCTTCGCCGAGCTGCGCCGGCTCGCGGATGAACACGAGGCGCTGCTCATCTACGACGAGGTGCAGACCGGGCTCGGCTTGACCGGCCGCTGGTGGGCCTACGAGCACCAGAGCGTCGCGCCGGACATCATCTGCTTCGCCAAGAAGATGCAGGTAGGCGGCATCCTGGTGAACCGGCGCATCGACGAAGTACCGAACAACGTATTCGCGCAGTCGAGCCGCATCAACAGTACCTGGGGGGCTTCCCTGGTCGACATGGTGCGCTGCACCAAGATCCTGGAGATCATCGTCAACGAGCGTCTGCTCGAGAACGCCGCGTCGCGCGGGCTCGAGTTGCTGCAGGGGCTGCAGACGCTCGAAGGCGACTACCCCGATCTCGTCGGCAACGCGCGGGGTTCCGGCCTGATGTGCGCCGTCGACCTGCCGACGACGGAGTTCCGCAACCGGATCCTGCGCGCCTGCTTCGACGACGGCATGATCGTGTTGCCGTGCGGGCCGCGGTCAGTGCGCTTTCGCCCGACGCTCACGGTGCAGGCCGACGCCATCGCCGAGGGCATCCTGCGCTTCCGGCGTGCCCTCGAGCACGTGCTGACCGCATCGCGCAAGAGCTCAGCCGTCGGAGGGTAACTTCGCGTTAGTGTCGGCAGGAAGAGCCGTGGCAGGGTCGGCTTCGCCGCCTTGGGCGAGCTTGTGCGTCACCCGCTCGCCCAAGGCGTGAACTACCTTCGCCACGATGTCGGGGACCTGTTGCAGCAGGGCCTCCCAAGTGCTCGTCGCATCGGAGTCTACCGAGAG
>JAICQQ010000053.1 GCA_025937785.1 Polyangiaceae bacterium | reverse complement strand
GCAGGGCTCGGGGCCAAGACCCAGGGCATCACGTTTCACTCACGCCAACCAGCGTTTTCAGTGCTCCGAGGACGCCGTGCCTCGCGTTTGCGCGGGCGCGGCATCGACTTCGAGGAGTTGCGCGCCTACCAGGCGGGGGATGACATCCGCAGCATGGACTGGAGGGTCACCGCGCGCATGCGCTCACCCTTCGTGCGCGTGTACCGCGAAGAGAAAGAGCGACCCGTCCTGTTGGTCGTGGATCAGCGCGCCAGCATGTTCTTCGGCTCGGTAAAGGACATGAAGTCGGTGACGGCAGCGCGCGCGGCGGCGGTGGTGGCCCATCGAGTGGTCGAGGCCGACGATCGAATTGGCGCGATCGTGTTCGGCGACACGGGGTTCAGCGCGCTGGTTCCGCAGCGCAGCCGGCGCCAGCTGCAGCGCATCTTCGGTGTCATTCGCGACTACAATCACTCGCTCGGGGGCGATACTCCGGTGGCCCCCGACTTGGATGGCCTGAACCGTGCACTCGGGCACGTGCTCGAGATCTCGACGCATGACCACCTCGTCGTCGTGGTGAGCGATCTGGCCGGCTCGGTTTCCGAGGAGACTCGCCAGCTGGCAACGCGACTCCGACGCCGCAACGACATGCTGGTGTTGTGGGTTCACGATCCGCTCGAAGCAGCGCTGCCGGACGTGGGCGAAGCGGTGCTGGGTGACGGCGTGCTGCAAGTACAGGTCGATACCAGCAGCGCAGCAACGCGCGCCCGGTTTGCCGAAGATGTCGCCGCACGGCAGGCACGAGCTTCTAACTTTGCGCTGCGCTACGATGTCCCGCTATTGCCGCTTTGCACCGACGAAGACGTCGTGCCGCAACTCAAGCGGCTCATGGGCGGCCGCACACCGGCGCGGCGGATCTAGGGGGCAACATGGACGAGATCCCGCCGCGCCCTGATTTTCTGCCGCCCGGTTTCGGTACGATCGGCCACCGAGACTATGTGGAGATCGTAGTTCCCGAGCCGGTCGCGTTCACACCCCGGACTTGGGGATGGTACTTACTCTTCGGGCTGCTCGCGGTGGCGGTCACGGCGTGTATCTACCGAGCGCTGCGTCGGTATCGTCGCAATACCTATCGGCGCGCCGCTTTGGTAGAGCTCGGCGAGCTTCGCAGCGCCGCCGGAGGCCCTGACCGCGCGCAGGCGGTTGCTCGACTGCCCGGCCTCTTGAAGCGGGCCGCGCTCGCAGCCTCTTCTCGGCACCAAGTCGCTGGCCTGAGCGGAGATGCGTGGCTCGCGTTCCTCGAGCGGAGCGCACCGGGGGCTCTGAATGACGAGGCCAAGCAGACCCTGCTTTTGCTCGTGCTGAGAAACCCCGACGAAGTGCCGCAAGCTCGAGACCGAGCCTTGTTCGCGGGGGCCGAGCGCTGGCTGCGAGGCCACCATGTTTGAGCTCGCGTTCCCGTGGGCTCTCATCGCATTGCCGCTGCCTGTCGTGGTGTGGCGCTTCGTGCCACCGCGCACCGAGACGGTCGAGGCGCTCCGGGTGCCGTTCTTCGCGCGCCTCGCGGAGCTCACGGGCACCTCCCCGCAACACGGCGCCATCGTGCGGCGCAGGGCCCACGTGCGCTTCGTGCTGCTGGGGCTCACATGGCTGTTCACCGTGTTTGCGCTCGCGAACCCCACGCTGCGCTCCGAACCGGTGTCCATCAAGCGTTCCGCACGCGACCTCTTGCTCGCTGTCGACTTGTCCGGCTCCATGGACACGCGCGACCTCGAGAATCACGCAGGCGCCGAGGCCACACGCCTCGCGGTCGTCAAAGAAGTAGTGCGCGACTTCGTCGCCAAGCGCGCCGGCGACCGCGTGGGCTTGATGGTTTTCGGCGCCGCACCTTACATGCAGGTGCCGTTCACCGTGGACTTGTCGCTCGTGAACCGACTGCTCGCCGAGACCGAGACGCACATGGCCGGCGACAGTACGGTGCTCGGCGACGCCATCGGCCTGGCGATCCGCACGTTCGAACGCTCGCGAGCTTCTAACCGCGTGCTCGTGCTGCTCACGGACGGGAACGATACCGGAAGCGAAGTCCCACCGCTGACCGCCTCGCACATCGCCGCACGACACGGCATCACGATCCACGTGATAGGGGTCGGGGATCCCACCCTGGCGGGTGAAGAGAGACTCAATGAAGACGTGCTGAAGCAGATCGCAGCGCGCACCCGTGGACGCTACTTCCACGCCAACGATCGCAAGGAGCTAGCGCGCATCTACGCAGAGCTCGATCGGTTGGAAGTCATCGAGTACGAGTCGCACACCTACACGCCGACGCGAACCATCTTCTACTACCCGCTCGGCGCGGCCGCGGTGATCTTGTGCTGCTTCTCGCTAGCGCTTGCGCTACCGGCGCTGCTTCAGCAACGAAAGGGTGTGCTGTGATGGACGCGCTGCCGAGCTGCTTCTCGCTGGCGGTTGCGCTACCGGCGCTGCTTCAGCAACGAAAGGGTGCGCTGTGATGGACACGCTGTCGAGCTGCTTCTCGCTGGCGGTTGCGCTACCGGCGCTGCTTCAGCAACGAAAGGGTGCGCTGTGATGGACACGCTGCCGAGCTGCTTCTCGCTGGCGGTTGCGCTACCGGCGCTGCTTCAGCAACGAAAGGGTGCGCTGTGATGGACGCGCTGTCGACCTTCCACTTTCTCAGGCCTTGGTGGCTGCTCGTTGCGCTTCCGCCGCTCGCGCTGGCGATAGTGAGCTTGATGCGCAGCAAGGCGACCGACCCATGGAAGTCGACGATTGCTCCGCATCTGCTCAGCCACCTCGTCACCCGCCAGTCGTCGTCGCGGTGGGTCACCCCCGCGGTCTTGCTGGCCCCATTTGGGCTCGTGCTCGCGGTCGCGATGGCGGGTCCTGCCTACCGCCTTAGCGATACGCCGGAGGGCCCCGACGACACGACCTTACTGGTCGTCGTCGATCTTTCGAGCTCGATGGCGGGTCGCGACATTGGCCCCTCGCGCGTGGGGCGTCTCAGGCTCAAGCTGCGCGACTTGATCGAGCTCAGACGCGGCGCGCGCACTGGGATCCTAGCCGTTAGTGGGAGCGCGCACGTAGTAATGCCCCCCACCGACGACGTCGACGCTCTGATCCCTTATGTCGACGTCTTGGATCCGAAGCTCATGCCCCAGGATGGCGAGCATTTTGCAGCGCTGGCTCCCTTGGCCAACGCGCTAGGGCAAGCCGAGCACGGACCCACCGTGGTCTTGGTGGCCGCTGACTCCATCCCGCCGGAGGGCGCCGACGCGTTGGCGGCGTTGGCGGCGTTGGCTCCCGATCGGGTGTCGCTGGTGGGCTGGGCCGTGGGCACCGAGGAGGGACGGCCAGGCGAAGGGCTGCCTGGGCTCGACCGCGCCGGGTTCGAGCGCTTGGAGCGCGCGGGCGCAGACGTAGTCGACTTGAGCCTGGGTGGCACGGATCTGCGTCGCATCGACACACTGTTGAAACGGGCGCGGACCGCCAGCGCCGACTTCGACGATGCCTCGCTCTGGGAGGATTCAGGCTACGGGCTGGCGTTCGTGTTTGCACTGGGGGTGTTGTGGTGGTTTCGCCGGGGTTGGGTGCTCGGTCGTGTGACCACGGCGCTGTTGGCTCTGACGCTCTCGGGTTGCTCCGGCTCCGAGGATGCATGGTGGCTCGATCCCTGGCTGACGCGCGATCAACAGGGGCGCCGTCTGTTCGAGGCCAAAGAATACAAGGCCGCTGCGGAGCGATTCGAGGACCCGATGTGGAAGGGGGTCGCCTACTATACAGCCCATGATTGGAAACGCGCCCAGGAACAATTCGGCCGTGTCGATGCGATCGACGCCTCGTTCAATCTGGCGAATGCGCACGCGCAGGCGCGCGAGATCGCCAGCGCCATCGCCGTCTATGACCATGTGTTGAAGCGTCGCCCCACGCATCGCGCCGCGCGGAAGAATCGAGACTACCTGCAAGACGTGCTCGACGGTTTGCAACAAACGACGGACTTCGATGATCTCAAAAAGCCCTCGCAGGAGCCCGCGGACCCAACCGCCGGTCAGCTTCGCAAGGACCAGCTCCAGGGGCCCCACGACAAAGCTCTCGACACCGATCAGCAACAGGTGGACGAGAAGACCTCGCTCTCGCAAGCCGAAAGCGAACGCTGGATGAAACGAGTGGCGACGTCGCCCGCCGATTTCTTGAGAGCTAAGTTCTCCATTCAGGCCGCTCGAAAGAAGAGACCGTGACTCGTTGCCGCTGGATCCTGGTCGCGCTGCTGCTGCTGCCGAGAGCTGCGTTCGCTGACGAACACGCCGCACCCCCCGCCGCACTTCCCGCCGCACTCCCCGCCGCACTCCCCGCCGCACTCCCCGCGGCCCCCCACGCCGCACTTCGGGAGACAGCCGAGGACGTCCAGCTCGCCGAGCCGCGCGCCGAAGCCGCTCTCGTTGGTCCAAACCCCGCTTACGTGGGTCAGATGAGCCAGGTCGAGGTCTCGATTCTGCGCGACGACCGGGCGACGAACAAGCCCGCGCCCTTCTTTCCCGAGGTCCGCGTGCGGGGTGCCGTCTGCGTGCTTTCGAAGTCCGCCCCGCCACCTGAAGTCCGTGAAATCGCGGGCGTGCCGTTCCTGGTTCAGAAGCGGCGCTATCTGGTATTTCCAGAGCAGGCTGGCCAGCTCACGATCCCAGGCGTGGGCATCACGGTCGCTGACGGGAACGGAGCGATGCAAGTGGTCTCGACGAAACCCGTCGAACTCAAGGCCGATATCCCGAGCGGCACGGCGGGGCGCGTGCCCGTCGTCGCCAAAGATGTGCAGGTCGAGAGGAGCATCGACGCTGATCTCGGCGCGCTGCGCGTTGGGGATTCGTTCACCGTCCGCGTGAAGGTGACCGCCGTCGAGACGGACGCCATCATGCTGCCTGCCATCGAAGCGCCGGATGTCGCCGGCCTCGCGCGCTACCCCGGGGAGGCGACCAGCACGACGAACGCCGAGCGCGGTCGGTATCGTGCAGAGCGAGTCGACAGCGTCACCTATGTTGCCAACGAGTGGGGCTTTTTCACACTTCCGCGCATTTCGGTTTTCTGGCTCGATCCCTCCACGGGTCGCTACGACGAAGCTGTCGCGGACGCAGTGTCGTTCCGCGCCCGCGTCAATCCGCATTTAGGAGCTGGCTGTGTCGGTGGCCCACAGGCGGCCGCCAAGCTAAGCGGAAGCCTGCTGCTCCTGGTGGCTGCGGTGTTCGTGACGCTCCGGCTACGCCGGCATCTGCGCGCCGTGCGGGCCAGGCGCGCACGAGTTCAGCAGACCGCGGGCGAGAAAGTCGCCTTCGCGATTCTCATCGGCGCCGCCAAGTCCGGCAACGATGGTGCAACCCTCTCGGCTCTCTACGCGTGGCTTCGCTACGCACTGGCGAGCGGGGTGCCGACACTGGAGCGACTGCGCGCGTCTGGAGCCAACAAGCCACTCGTCAAGGCCACGGAGGCGCTGGAGCAACGCGTAGCTGCCGGGTCGAAGCGCGGCACGCCGTCCGAACTCGTGCCCCCCCTCGAGCGCTACCGAAAAAGCTCGAAACCTCCCTCGCCGCGCGACACGCTCCCCGAGCTCAACGGGTAAAGTTCCGACCTTTCCCCCAAGCCACCGAGGCCGCCCACGTCTCGCGGGTTTCTCGACGGTACCGTTTCGCCGTCGCCCATTAGGACATGGAACCGGACCCTAACCCCCAACCCCACCCCCACCCCCCCGCGCGAGCGCGAGCGCCGAAGCTGCAGCACGGGGCAACTCACAGGCCACAAGGCTAGTAAGCACCCGCAGACATGTGAGATTGCTCAGAAAGCCTTGTGGAGGCGCTGGTCACGCCGCAGGCGCGCCAAAAAGAATATGAGCGGCGCGAGAGTGGGGAGGGAGACGACTCCCTCCCATAGGTGGCGGCGCCTGGCCGCGCCGAAGGCGCAGCGCGATGGAACTCCACAAGCCCCGTGGCTAGTGAGCAACGCGCAAGCAAGCGAATTGTTTGCTCAAACGCGTGTCACAAGCACGCGAATGGGGCTGCTCAAGCTCAGAGCAGGAGGCGCCTGGCCGCGCCGAAGGCGCGCCAAAGTGAATATGAGCGGCGCGAAAGTGGTGAGGGAAACGCTTCCCTCACATAGGTGGAGGCGCCGGGAATCGAATGCGGAAACTGCTGACAATCCCCGAGAGAAACCGCCGATCGCTCAAGGTAAGCACGCCGAAACCATCGGCGCCGACGAGGCTAACTCCGCGACCTTGAGCGGGCGTGCGATACGAAATGAGGCGCGTGCGAATGCTCCCGAGCCCGCGCCTGCGTCCCCCAGAACCACCCTCGTGCAGGCCCTGACAGCCGCTCTGGGCGCGGCCACCGTGGCGGGTGACCTCCACGCCGCTCGGGTTGCCCACGAAGCCTTGGGGCGGCTTTTGGCCGAGCCGGAGCCTGGGACGCCTACAGTCACCGACCTCAGCGAAGAACGGGCAAAGCGCCGGTGACTGACGCGCTGTCGCCAACCACAAGGGCGTTTGATACCGTTCGCTGATCATGGGCACCATCCCTCTTTCGGTGTGCACGATCGTCAGTATCACGGCTTTGACAGCTGTGGGCTGCCGGGGCCCAAGCCCCGCAGCCAGCCCTCGGCAGATGCCGACAACTTCCGCTCAGGCAGTACCGGCATCACCTCCGGCCGCTCCAATTGCATCCGCTCGCTCGAGCGCGGAGCCGCAAGCAGCACCACCACATCCCGAGCAAGCTCCCCCACCAATCCCGCTCGCCGCCGAACAAGGCGTCGCCCTCGGCAGCCCACCGTCGACACTGTTGCGATACTGCCCTGACCAAGGCGGTACGGTGCGACGCTGGGTAGTTTCGGGCCAAGGCTGGATCATGTGCGACCTACCAGGACAGCCAAACCTCACGGCCACCTACTGCGGTGGGGTGGGTATCTCGGAGGGCGCACGTCTCTGCGTGCTGACGCACAAGCAGGCCCACGATTCAATGACGGATGCAGAGCGAGGAGCTAGCGCTTGGATAACGACGTTCTCGCAACGCCTGGGGCCCGCGTCGGAGCGCAACGGCCTCTCGGCCACGTGGAGTAGTGAGGAACGCGAGATATCCGTGTGGGCGCTGGAAGACGAGGCAGAGTACCAATCAATCGTCTTCTACGCGAGCGCAGAGGGCCGTGGCGCATTCGAGCCTCAACGACCAACGTTCCCTACTGGTGCGGGTGGCTTTGATTTCGGGCTTACCCCAAAGCAGGCAAGGGCGGAATGTAAGCGCCGAGGGGGAACTTACGGCGAAGACAAGGAGGAGGGGATTTTGGGGTTCGCGTGTGACAAGCTAACTGTACACTCGCCGCTGCAAATAGAGGCCGTTGGCGGCTTGTTTTGCGCAAGCAGGCTCTGCGAGCTGACGTTGATGCTTCGGGGAAATCGAGCACGGATGGTTGACGTGCTCGAAGCGAAGTACGGACGGACGGAGCCGTACCAAGAACAGGCTACTGGCGACTGCGGAACTGAATCGACGCGCTACATGTGGATTTGGGCTCTAGAGGGCAAGTTGACCGGCAGCATGAAACTCGTGTTGGCCTGCACGGCCGCACTTGTGTACGACAACGCCGACGGGAACGCCCTTCGCGATGGGCAGCGTTTGAAGCGCAAGCAAACCTACTGAAGGCAAGAAAGGAACCCCAGCAGCGCCGGCAAGCGCCCTGGGGTGTGGGTCAAGCGAGTGACCGAGACGAAGGATAACCCCGAAGACGACGCCGCGGTAGCGGCCTTGATGGCAGAGTGGGGAGAGATCCTGCTCAAGGCCCACCGGGAATGCCTGGTGACGTGGGCTGCAGCTCACGAACGCGGAGACCTGCCGAAGCTCGAACTACCTCGCCCACCAATGCTAGCTTATTGGCTGGTGCATTGGGTGGCGGCCCAACTGGGCGGGGGCCTAGAGGGGGCGCCAGCTCGTGCGGCTTTGGAGCGGATCGCGGGTGTGGTGAAAGCCAAGGGGACCGGGGACCGTCAGGCGGTCGCGGTCCGTCTAGTGGAAGAAAAAGCCAAGCTGCTCAGGGATGGTGTCTACCCAGCCGATCAGGTAGCGATCAGTCTCGCTACATCGCTATGCCTCCACGTGGGTGGGTTTAACGGGCTGTTCGAGCGGCTGGAGGACGTGGTCGCGTTGTTGGAGCGCTGGGACCAAAACAAGCCGACGCGACGAACCCCCAAGGGGACGCCCACGAAGATCAGTGCCGCCGGCATCCTGATGGGCGACCCTGGCGATCCAAACAATCCGACGAGAAGAAAGCCGCCACGGCTGGGACTAAACGATCTCTGTGACCCGAAACCGTTTGAGAGCTGGTCCGGGTCGGGGTCGAGGGGCGGGGCGTCAAACGCGAACAAGCGCAAACGCTGAACCGCACGACATTTCGAGTGACGTGATCTGTGGTGCGCCGGTCGCCATGATGCCGGCATGGCAATCAGGACACCGGAGCATGACTCTGCAACCGTGCGGCGGATCGCTGTCGAGGCGAGCGCCGATCCTAGGACCGTCGTCCGCCGACTGACGGGGCAGCCCGTCGCAGGCGTGTGCGCCCAGCGCATCGACGCTGCCATGGTGCGGCTCGGCCTCAAATCGGCCGAAAGCCCTGGGGAAACAGCGGCCTGATGCCGAAAATGCGAACGCCGCTCGACCTGGGGAGGTGAGCGGCGCTCGCTGGAGGAGATCCGCATGCAGGATAGCACATCCCGACGTCAGTTGGTGGCCGCGCTCGCGGCTGCACGGGCGCTGGTCGCCTCGCTCGAGGCCGCGGTGGACCAGACGGAGCGGCCCGTCGACGATCCAGCGGTGAGTCTCGAGGCAGCCGCCAGAGCGACCCAGCTGTCTCCACACACACTGAGATCCTGGTGCCGATCGGGTCGACTGCGGAGTCATCGGGGCCCGCGTGGGGCGTATCTCGTCCGCCGCTCGGACATCGACGCCGCGATCGAGGCCGCCCCGAGCGAGCCAGCGCCGCGCAGGCGCGCCGCATCGGTGGTCGACCTGGACGCGTGGGAGGTGCAGGCGGAGCGCGAGCTGGCCGCCCTAGGGGGTGCCCGGTGACGCCGTGGGAGCCCGATGATCCTGATGATCCGCTCCCGCTCGGGGTCTGCCTGATGTGCGGTCGCGAGTGGCAGCGGTGCACCTGCGATCCGGATGACGCGGACATGCACCGTCGGATCCAGCTCGAGATCGAGTGGCGACGCGAGGATGGTGCGGATGACTGAGGCAGTCGAGCGGCTGCGTGTTTTCTTGGAAAACGGCGAGTGGGACCAGCTGAAGATTCGTGATGCGATTCTGGAGACCGAGCTGTCGGGGGCCTGCAAGCTCACGCTCAGCGCGATCGTCCGCCACCACAGCGCGAAGAATCCGTCCCCTGTCGTGGGGCTTCGGCGCCTTGCGCGGCTCGCAACGGCCCGGCCCAACACGGTCACGAACGCGATCTCCGAGCTCGAACGCCTGGGCATCGTCGGAGTGAGTCGGCGAAACCGGGCCACCAATGTCTACGACCTCAGCGGCACGATGGCTGCCCTTCTGACTGTGGCTCCGTTCGGCACAGTCACGCCCTCACGGAAGCGCCGAACTGTCTCAAACGAGGCTACAGCAACTGTAGCTCCAATCGATACAGATGGCCGTGCGCCGCGATCGGATCTGTCTCAAACGGAGCACCCAATCTGTCTCAATCGAGGCTCCGATCTGTCTCAAACGGGCACACGTAAGGAACCAGGAAGGAACCAGATGAAGGAACCAGATCCCGCGTCGCACAGCTCCGCGCAGCAATCACTCATCAAAGAGACTCCAGATCAGACCCCCCCTCCAAAGCCTGAGAAACAAAGATCTGGAAGTGAGACCTCGAAGAGCATCGAAGGGACAGATCCACCCGACCCACGGGTAACCCAGCTCCGAGATCACTACTCCGCCGAATACGAGCGGGCGAAACGCGTCCCTCCGAAGCTGGGCAAGCAGTGGCCACGGGCAATGCGCGCCCTCAAGGATCTGCTCTCGGAGCTGGGCGACCTCGACGCGGCGAAGCGGGTCATCACCAGGAATTTTGCCGACGACTGGCGCCGCACGAACCGCTGCCAACCCTGGGAGATCGTCGCCGATCTGAACAAGCTGCAGGGCGACCAACCAAGCCCCCGCAAAGCCAACGGCGCCCAAGCGCCCCAACACTCCGGCGTCGATGTTGGCGCCAAGTACGGACGGAGAATCCGATGAGCAACGAAGCCCGAAAAGAAACCACCCTGGAATGCTGCGCCCGTGAGGTCGGCATCCACCCATCGACCCTCCGAAACTACCTCGAGCACGCCCGCTGGCGCTCCGCGAAATTCCACGCCGCGATCAAACAACCGAACTGGTGGGAGCGCCTGCAGCACGACGTCATCGAGGCCGAGCTCGACCGTCGGGTGTCAGATGTGGGCCCGCCGGGTTTTGCTGCACTGACCGATGAGCAGATTCTCGCCATTCTCGCCGAGCGCGGTCCCCAGGTCCGGCAGTGGGTGGAGACCTACGATGGCCGTAGCGCCGTCCTGCTGGGCCCCACAGGCATCGGCAAGTCGATCGCGGCATTCTGCGTCCTACGCCGAGCAAAGCGCGTGGAAGCCCGTCAGGAGCTCAAGCGCGAGGGATGGTCCCCAGCGAGCTACCAGGATGACCGCTGGCCCGACAGCGAGTCCCGCTTTCGCGGTGGTTGGATCGCTGCTCAAGACCTGCTGGTCGCTCAGCGCGGTCACCCGCTCGGACAGGGCGAGGCTTCCGAAGTCCGCAAGGCCAAGACTGGTCGGCTGGTGGTAATCGACGACATCACTTGGCCCACACGGCACGACTTGACCCGGGAGGTGATGGCCGCTCGCTACGATGCTGGGCTGCCAACGATCGTGACGGCAGGCGAGCGTATGGCGCGGCTCTTCGGGGCGGACATGTTCGGCGATGCGTTCGGGCGCCGCTGCTTGGATCTGCGCGGCGAGCAGGGGGACGTGGTTGAGGACTTTGGGGGGAAGTGAAGGGGGCGAATTGCCATCGCCCGAGCCGCCCGAGCCCCCTCCCGGAAACCGCACGACATTTCACGTGACGTGATTCCGTGGAGCCCCTGCTGGCAACTTGTCAGCAATGCCGAGCCCTGCAGAGGTAACCCCGCGATTCCAGGTGAGACCCGCACCCGATGGGGTCGACGTGCCCGCCCCGAATCGCACGCAGCGCTCGCGCAGGGCGTCTTTCCCGCCTGATCCGCTCTCAGGGCGACGGGTAACGCACCCGGTGATTCGCACGCGGCCCTGCTCCGCGGAGCCCCGCCGATGAGCTTGCGACACGGTCACGGTGCTGGCGCTGGCGTGCCTCGGATCGAGACCATGCCCCTCGACGAAGCGCTGGCAGGCGTGCCGGATGTGCGCGGGCCAGTGACGTCCGCTCGGGCAGACCAGCTCAGAGGGGCCATTGCCGCCACGAGAGCGGCCCTGGCAGACGTCGAGCGGGGCGAGGGCGCCCGGGTTGCCTCCGGCGAGTCGGCGCGTCTCTTGGCCCGCCTGGGCGGCCTCCAAGTGTCCCTGAATCGAGAGCTCGACCGGCTCGCGGGCGAGCGGGCCTCGGAGTTGGCCACGCTTGCCTCGGAGCTCCTGCCGGGCATGGTGGCCTCCGACGCTGAGTTCGCGCGCTCGCTTCCGTTGGCGCTCGACTTCGTCAGGGTCGAGACGGCAGAGCTGGCTCAGCTGGTCGGTGGTGGCACCTGCCCCAATGGTCCGGCGAGCATGGTGGTGAGCGCCGCGCTGCAGATGGTCGCCAGCCGGGTGCTGTTCGCCCGAGGAGACTTCCGGACGGCTTCGGCGCTGGCCAACGATAGCCGACAAAACATCGCCGCCGCCCACGAGTACACGGCCAAGTTGGCTGCTGCTCGCCGCGCCGTCACGCCCCCCGCTACCCCGAGCTGGATGCTGCCCGAGGAGACCGACCGGTAATGCGTACCCCCACGTTCCTGTCGTTCTTGACCCGCACTCTGCGGATCAAGGTGCTGACCCGAGCCCAGCAGGTTTGGGTGCGGGTGTGGCGTGACGGAGTCGATCCGGTGGACCTGAGCGCGGGTGACCGCGAACTGTTTCGCCGCATGTTCGGTGACGTCGACCGCATCCCCGACGCCGCCCGGCATGTGTTCGCGTGCATCAAGGGCGCCCGCGTCGGTGGTACGTGGCTGTGTGCGCTGTCCCTGCTGTTCTCCGGCCTAACCATCGACCTCGGGGGCCTGGCGCTTGGCGAAACGGCGTTCGGCGTCATCGTCACCCCCGACTTGAGGCTGGGTCGCCAGGCGCTCCGGTACGTCACCGGCGCCGTCGACTCGACACCTGAGCTGGCTCGCCTCGTGGTCTCGCGGAGCACCGACAGCATCACCCTCCGTCGCCACGACGGTAGGCTCATCACCATCGAGTGCCTGCCGGCGAGTCGAGGCGGCAGCGCGACCCGCGGGCGCACCCTGTTCGGCGCCCTGATGGACGAGAGTTCGTTCTTCCGTGACGCCGACACCGGCGCCGTCAACGACAGCGAGGTCTACCGGTCGATCGTGGTCCGCATCCTTCGGGGCGGCCAGCTCATGATCATCTCCACGGCTTGGATCGAGTCCGGCCTGCTGTGGGATCTCGTCCAAAAAAACCACGGTAACCCCACCACGGCCCTGGCCTGCATCCTGCCCACACTCGTGGCCCGCGACGACGAGCGCATCCGCACCATCGTTGCCGACGAGCGCGACCGCGACCCCGACAATGCACGGCGCGAGTTCGACTGCGTGCCCCTATCGATCGGGGCCCTCAACCTGATCACCCCGGCAGCGATTCAGCGGATGGCGCGCCAGACGCAGTTCGACTTGTCCCCTGTCGCCGGGACTGTCTATGCGGCCGCGATCGATCCGGGGTTTCAGCGGATCACGCTGGTGATCGTGGCGCTTCCGCCGGCCCGGCAGGATTCACGCATCCGATATCAGACCGTGGTTGCTCGCGAATGGGAAGGCCCACCCGACCGGACCCTTGGCGAGGCTGCCCAGGAGCTCCGACGGTTCGGGCTGCAGGCTGCTCACGTCGATCAGTACGCTCCTGATGCCTTCGGCGCGCTGGCTTCGCAGCACGGCCTTCGACTCGTGGAGTTTCGTTGGACTGCCGACAACCGCACCGAGGCTTTCGGTAGCGTAGCGACGCTGATTGAGAGCTCGATGTTAGAGCTTCATCCGGACCCGGTCTTCCTCGCCGACCTGCGCTCGGTCCGCAAAATGCCCAAGTCGGGTGGCGGTTGGTCGATCGACCTCCCCCGGCGCAACGGTAGGCACTGCGATTACGGGCCGGCACTGGCTTCGGCGATTGCGGCGATTGCGACGGCGAGGCCGCCCCTCAGCGAGGCCGAACAATTCGAGCTCGCCAAGCGGGCTTACCGAACGAACGAGCGCTTGGGCATGTTCGGCATGCGCGTTGAGTACGACGAGTTTGGCCGCCGGCGGTACTTCCGCGCGGCGGAAACAGTGGAGCAATAACACATGACTAATTCCCGAAATTGGCACGACTACCCGGGCACCCCCGCCCGCTGGAAAAAGGAGTTCGCGGAGTCCTACCGGCGCGATTGGAACACTGGGTATGACGAGAACGTCGTCCTTCGCAATGACTCGCCCAACCCTCAGACCTTCACCGTTTGGTTCGGACAGCCCAAGGATCCCGAACATCCCCCCGCGGGGTGGCAAAGGCATCACATGAGCTGTCGCGTCACGGTCCCCGCCAATGGTGGCGAGCTCGAGGTCCCCCGCGCCTGGCTCGCAGCGGTTCACCGGCTCGACGGCAACGGGCGGATCGTCGGTGGCCACGCTCCCGCGCTTCGGGTCGTCCAGCGCTCGGAGGATGGCCGCGAGCAGGACGTCACGCCGGAGTTGGACGGTGGGCTCGACCTCGCGATGCGCCCGCCGAGCAAGCCAGGCAAGCCCCACCGACGCGTGCGCCCCCTACCGGAGGCCCCCCGTGAGTGAGGCCGTCGAGCAGGCACAGAGGGCGTTGGTCACGGCCCAGGGGGAGCGGGAGCTCGCCACGGCAGCGCTCGCTTCAGCGCGGGAGAACTGCGCAGACGACAAGACACTTGTTCGGTGCCGGGATCGGGAGTGGCTGGCCACGGAGCACGTCCAGCGCGCCGAGCGGGACCTTGCTGCAGCTCGGGAGGCTGCTGGCGCAACAGCGCGTGCGACCGCCCGAGCGGGGTTCGAGCGGTTGAACTCCGAGATTGAGGAGCGGCGCTCCCAGGCGATCCCCGCACTGATCGGGCGGGGCCTGGCGATCGCCGATGCGAAAGAGCAGTGGGTCCGTGACGCCTTTGCGTTCCTCGAGCAGGAGGCCGAGCAGGTCGCGCAGGCCAATGGCGAAGCCGAGGCCGCGGGCATCCTCGACAGGGTCGACGCTGTGACCGACGACGTGTTCCGAACCGCGTTCGGTCTCGCGCTTCGGGATTGGCACGGTCGCCCCGAGATCGACGACGCTTTCAGTCAGGACTACCCCGAGCTTCAGCGCGCCTTGGCCCGCATTGGTGGGGGCTACCTGCATGACGTCGAGCTTCGCTTGGAGCTGCTCGCCGAGGCCTTCGCTTCTACCGCTGGCGCTGATGTTTTCGCCTGGTTCAGGCCAGCACCTGACCCCGACG
The DNA here is from genome assembly GCA_025937785.1 of Polyangiaceae bacterium. Lineage (GTDB taxonomy): Bacteria > Myxococcota_A > Polyangia > Polyangiales > Polyangiaceae > JAICQQ01. The sequence goes on along the minus strand of JAICQQ010000053.1, from coordinate 26,560 downwards.
CGGATTCGGCGAGCGCGTTCGCGCAGCGTGTTCCGCTCGCTCAGGCCCTACTAGATCGCTACCTGCCCGTGGAGGCCGACGATGCAAACGCCGCTGAATAGTGCACACGCCTACGTTCGCGAGCGCAGTTCCGCGGTGGCTCTCTTCCGCAGGGTGGCCGCCGAGGAGGTGCCAGCCCCGCACGTGCTCGTCGTGCTCGACCGTGAGCACCATTGGCTCAGTGAGGCACTCGACTTTGAGCTCGGGGGCACGGTCGACCGCGACGCCATGCTGCTCGCGGCCAGCCCGAGATCGTTGATCGAAGCGTTGGCCGACGACGCTCGCGAGCGTCCGGAGATCCAGGAGGTCCGGCTGCGACTCACGATGTACACCCCGGGTCAGCCGGCGCCGCTCTTCGTGCTGGCGGCTGGAGAGTTCTTTTTCTTCGGAGGAGATCACGTCCGTGGAAAAGCCTAGATCATCCCCGCTCGCTGATGCGCTTTTCGGTCACGCTGGCCGGCGCACATGCGCGCTCTACTTGCACGACGCAGAGCGGGGCACGCTTTCTCACTCGCTGGACTTCCAGGGGCGACCGATCCCCGGCAGCGAGCCCGTCGAGCTCCGAGGCGGTCTACTGCGGCGCGACCCCGAGTCGAAACCAAAGCCCGAACCCGAGCCAGCTCCGGAACCACCGCCCGCTACCGACGCGCCCGATCCGGCGGATCAAGAGCTCGTCGCACTGCGCGCCCGGCAGGCGGAGATCGCTGACATTCGTCGCGCCGTCGACCAGCACGGGCGCGACCTTCGCTGGCTAACGACCTTCGGCACGACAGCTCCGAGGCTCGAACCATGAGCGACTACTCACTGCGAGAGCAGTTCATCGACAGCGGAGTCATTCAGCCGACGCGGGATCCGAGCCTGGTGTTGATGCCAGTCAGGCTGCCGCCCGACGCGGTGGTGCTTCGGCTCGACGATCTCGGTCGCGCGGCGGCACAGGTTCACATGCGAGAGGGGCGATTCGGCGCAGTCGAGGTTCGGATCGACCGGGATCGCCGGGCCGAGCGTCGACCCTGGGTGACGCGGTGAGCGATCCGTTGTCCGCCTTGCCTCGATTCTTCCGAGCCGTCAGGCAGCGCTTGCAGGCTGGACGGGCTGCGTACGGTGACAGGAGCTTTTCGCGGCATCCTGGTTCGCTGCTTCGAGAGGTGCAGGAGGAGCTCTTGGACGTGTGCGGGTGGTCTTACGTGCTCTCCGAGCGGCTCCGGCGCGTCGAGCAGGCCATGGCGACGGCGGCGACGGCGCCGGCACCCGCACCGAGTGTCCCCAGCACCGAGCTTGCGACCCCCGCACCACCGACGACGGATGATCCAGGCCTTCACCTGACTCTCGCGCCCCACGAGGTCGTGCTGCTGGACGCTCTGTGTGTTCGGCTCGGGTGCTCACGTGAGGACGTCCTTAGGCAGGGGCTTCATCGGCTCTTTCGCGACGTCTTCAGCGACCGGTTCGCACCGAATGGCTCGGTTCCCGTTGTGACCGAGGCCACTAACAGATCACTCCCCGAGCATTCGGGGGAAAGGTAACCGCCCCAAAATGGAAAAACGACTTGTACCCTTCAGCGGCTTCGGTCTCCAAACCCAAGACCTGGCCTCTATCAGCGACAATGCGGCTAGGGCCGACGACCGCATCCTGGCCGAGCTGCTTCGACCCGAAGCTTTTGTTGGCGGCACTGTCGCGAAGGTAGTTCTGCCCTCGGCACGAAGCGGCCGCTCCACCACGAGCTACATCACTGGGAGCGCGGTCGTCATCCCGAGCGGGGCGGGCGATGCGAGTACGCACGTGCGCCCCTTCCGTGCCATCGTTGGAGTTCCGGGCCTGATCACGAGCGTTGGGAGCCTTGGCGCTTGGCGCGACATCCGCTCCGCCATTCACCATGGCACTATCGCCGAAGCCAACGTCTCGCTCGTCCAGCACGCCGCCACGTCGAACAACCGCTGGGATCTGATCTGGGCGCGCGTCGACCTCGACGTCGACCTCGACCCGACCCCCCGATTCGTCAAGAGCGGAGCGGGCGTTGTGAGCTCGCAAAATGTGACGCCCTACAAAACGAACACCGTCACGATCGGTGTGACCCAGGGAGCCCATGCCGGATCCCCGACGCGCCCCGCGCTGCCCGCAGACGTCGCAGACACCACCTACTACTTCCCGCTGGCCTTCGTGCTGCTTCAGCATCCGCACACGCTCACAGATCCTATCGAGCCAGAGATGATCTACGAGGTGGCCCCGACTGCGTACCTTGGTGAGGCCACGGGCGCTCGCACGCTCGCCCCGGCCAACGGCTGCTACACCTCCACGGGGTATGCCGAGGAAACCGATCCGTGGAGCACTTCGGGTCGCCCCGAGAGCCACCTTCCGCCCTCGATGGTCGGTGGAGTTTCTCGGTTCTTCCGAGTCCACCAGCTCGCGATCGGCACGCACTTGATCGACGATTCGATCGATTGGCGCAGGCGCTTCGTGAAGTGGCACGCTCAGTCGAGTACGGGCATCCCAGCCGCTCCGACGACGGCCGGGTCGAGCCAGCTCCAAAAGCAGGGCATCGACAACAGCGTCGGAAGCGGTGACCAAGAGATCCTGCGTTTGGTGGCCACCGATGGCGATGCCTGGCGCGCCAACATCCTTGCCACTGGCAGTGCCGCCGTCGGAACGCTGCAAGTTAACGCCACGACCGGCGCGCTCGAGTTGGTCGTCACCGGCGACGTGATCCCGACGATCTGCTGGGTGTGGCTCGAGGCCAGCGGCCAATGGGACAACGCTGAGTGATGATCCCCCCTGAGCAGCGCACCACCACAGGCTGATTGGTAATGAGGGGACTACCGATCATCCGCCCGCGCACGCGTGGCGACTGCTACGCGGGCCCGCGGCCGTGCCCGTGGGTTTCGTGCCGGCATCACCTGTATCTCGACGTCCGGGGCTCCCGCGTCACGGAGAGCTTCCCGGGGCGTGAGCCTTGGGAGCTCGAGGAGTCCTGTTCGCTCGACTTGGCCGATCGTGGTGAGCGGACCCTTGACGGGGTCGCCCAGGTCTTCGGCCTGAGCCGTGAGCGCGTTCGTCAGGTAGAGGAGCGGGCCCTTCGCGTGTTGGCGGGCAGAGTGGAGCGATGACGCGCGCCGGTCCATGGACCGACTATGGAAAGTCGTTTGTATTCACGCGTCTGAAGCTTCCGACCCTTGTAAAACCAGGGGTAGCATCTAACCGACAACTAAGAAGCTTGTCAGAACACGCGTTTACGCGTGAGTCGACAGTTTTACTTTGACATATCCGACGCCACCCCTATCTTGGTGACCCATGGCAGACACGCACACGACGGTGTGTGCGAAGTTGGAGCCCGACGAGATCGAAACGCTGGTAGCCCTCCAGAAGCACGAGAGGCTCCGGCGCTCAGACGTCATTCGTCGAGCTCTCCGGTTCTACGCTCAGCACTTGGGCGTGACCCCTTCGCAGCACAACGACTCAACCCCTAACCCATAACCCCAACAGTGGGCCCCGCGGCGCTACGAACGCCCGGGACCCTGGCCAAAGGAGATTGCGCTCCAATGACACACACGACCGTAGACCCGCGGACACGAGTCCGCCACCTGTTCGACCAAATCACCGTGACGAACCTCGAAACGGGAAAGCCCCTGTCGGAGCAAGCCAAGCGCGGCCGCGTGATTGCGGCCTGCCGAGGCCACGTCCCGACGCTGGTTCGTATCGACTGGGGCCAGACTACCCCCGAGGCAGTGCGAGAGGCCCTGGACGCCATGCGGGAGGCCGAGTGATGGCTCCCGCTGACCGAGCTCAGGCGGCCATCAGGGACTCTGTCCGTGACCTCCGCACCGTCCACCTGGACGGCGGGACCGCGGAGGGCAACGCGCTCTACTCCCGGTGCGACGACTCCGTTGACACCCACGAGGGCGCCACGACGGAGTACTGGGGCACGACCGCAGACTGCCACACCTGGCGCGTCCACCTGCACAGGACGGTGCAGCCATGACCGGCGCCGAGCTCCTACGCCTGGGCCGCGTCACCCGCGTGGTGGTCGAGGCCGAGTGCGATCGGCGATTCCAGCAGGCTGACTTGGCGGGCTGCTACGTGCAGTGCGCCGCCGACATGCTCGACCGTGGCGAGTACGCCCTTGCCTTGCGGCTCTGCCGGCGGGCAGCCGAGGTGTGCGAGCCGTTCGCCGAGGTTCACCTTCAGCTCGGAGCCGAATCATGACCCGCCTGCTACTCGCCGCGTGCCTGATCCTCTTGGCGCTCGCTTGTGGCGGCCAGGTCGACGCAGGGCCCGACACAACGCCCGTCCCCGAGGACTGCGTTTGGATCGACTCGACCGACCTGTGCCCGAGCCCAACCGCCAAGAGTGATCTGTACTACTGCGGCCCGCCCGGCTCGCAGAGCGGCGCGGACGGGCGCTACCTGCTGCTCGTGGTTCACGACGGCGAAGGGACCACGCTGGAATGGCCGGCCACGCCGACCTGGAATCTGACCGCTCTTGAGGCCCGGCGGGCCCTCTGCCAGGACGACGATGCCTAGGACCCTCATCGAAATGGCAGACGCTGGCGACCTCGTGGTCCTCAGGTGTCACAGGGGCAGCTGGCAGGGCCCCCTGTCGTTCGTTCGTCGCGAGGACCTCCCCGAGTTCTTGCGCGTCATCGAAAAGTTGCGTCGTGGGTTGGAGGACGAAGTCCCCCCGCCGAAGGCACCGCACCTCCAGCTCGTGAAGGGAGGCGACGATGCCTGAGTTGACCCAGATCGAATGGGAGCGCCGTCAGCTGGCAGCGTCCGCAGCTCGCGACCAGCTCTTCCACGCCGTCGCCCAGCAACCCGCTTTGCTTGCCCTCTGGCAGGCGTGGCGGGAGTCTGAAGCGGCGTTGCTCGATGCCGGGCGCGCCCGGCGGGAAGCGGAAGCGTTCGAGTAGCTCGGGCCCCGCCCAGTTCAGCCCGCCCGGCTTCGGCCCGGCGGGCTTTTCGGGTAGGAGGACTGAAGATTGTTCCTGGATGACTTACCTCGCAGTCGGCAACGGGCGCTCGGGTGCGCGCTGTTGCGGCGGCCTGGGAGGCTCGAAGATCACAAGCCACGCATCAGCGGCGGCCGGCACCACGTGTTGGACGATCGCGCCAGTTGTGAGCAGCGCATTCAGTTCCTCGAGGTTGACAACTTCGGCTTTCATCTGAAACACGCTACGCGCTCTTGGGCGCGAACGAAAGGGCGTTGAGAATGGCACGACCCCGCAAAGGCACCCTTCTGAAGACCCGAGACGGCCGCTGGCAGGCACAAGTCCTGCTCGCCGACGGCACCCGCAAACGGCTCCCGCCTTTCCCGAAGGGTACGAGCGAAGCGATGGCGCGCGAGAAGGCCGCGCACTGGGCCGAGCGCTACGCCGCTGCCGTGCCGAAGCAGGCGGACGCCAGCCGCGACCTGCCCGACACGCCCATGACGCGCTGGTTCGAGGGTTGGATCGCCGACCGCGAGGCACGCGGCATCAAGAGCATCGACCGCAACCGCAACCACTACCAGCTGCAGATCCTGCCGAGCCTCGGCAGCAAGCACGTGCGCGACTGGACGTCGGACGACCTTCGGAAGCTGAGCCGCGACCTCGATTCCAAGGTGCAGGCGGGCGAGATGGCGTGGAAGACCGCGATCAACGCCTGGGCGACTGCGACCAAGATGGCGGACGATGCGTGCGAGTCGAAGCAGGACACCCTGCGATGCCGGAAGGACAACCCGGCGAAGGGTGTGCGCGGTCCCGATCGCGGCGACGATGTGGGCGAGCAGTTCCTCTACCCGAGCGAGTTCCTGCAGTTCGTGACGTGCGAGGACGTGCCGCTCGAGTGGCGTCGCGTGGTGGCGCTCGCGATCTACCTGTACCCCAGGGACGCCGAGCTTCGCGCGCTGCAGTGCCGCGACCTGGACACCGACCACCGTTCGATGCGGATCACGAAGTCGACGTCACGGCGCACCAAAGAGACGCAGTCGACGAAGGGCAGGCGCCAGCGCACGGTCACGATCGAGGACACGATCATCCCGCTGATCGAAGCGATGAAGGCCGAGCAGGGTGACGAAGGGCCGCTGGTGCCCGAGATGCCCTCCGACCTGCACTTGGCTCGTGGGCTTCGGACGTGGCTCTTGAAGGCAGGGGTGGACCGCCACGAGCTGCACCACCGGACACCGACGACTCGGCCGATTCGGTTCCACGACCTTCGAGCCAGCGGCATCACCTGGCTTGCCGTCCGCGGCGACGACCCTTTGAAGATCCAGCACCGGGCCGGGCACACCGACTTCGCCACGACGCAACGCTACATCCGGACCGCAGAGGCCGCGCGTGAAGGGTTCGGCGTGCCGTTTCCAGAGCTGCCGGCGTGCGTTTTGGAGTCTCCAATCGCACGAGCAATCGCACACGCTGTAGCTAAGTCTTCAGAATCTGAAGAGAAAAAGTGGAGGCGCCGGGAATCGAACCCGGGTCCGCAAGGCATCCGATCAACCCTCATTCACGTACGTAGTCGCATTACCCAAGCGACGGGGTTGCTAGATTCGGCGAGCACCTAGCCTCTGGGAAATCTCACTCTACCTAGCCAGGGGCCTCCAGGCAGAGCCAGCCTTAGTGCTGACGCCCTTCCGCTACCAAGACGATCTCACGGTTGGACGGTAACGGACTGGTTTTTAGGCAGCCATTACGAGTGCGTTGTCGTTCGCAATTAGACGTCCCGGGTTTGTACTGGACCGGGAGCCAGTGCACGCAAGTTGAACTTCAGTCCCCACGTCGAAACCGATCGCCCCCAGAGGGGGAACGGGGGGTAGCAGCGGAGCCCGTAGAGGGCGTGGCTGCGCCAGCAAGGCTGGTGCCCCACAGTGTGTGCGCTGGGCGCCGATTGTCAAGGTCGCGCGCGGGGTTAGGGGGGGCGCGCTGGGGGGATGGGAAGCACGCTGGGCTGCACGCTCGGCATGGGAAGCACGCGCGGCTGGGGGGCGTAGAATAGGGTGCCATGGACTCGTTTGCAGAGCGCGGTCGTCTGGGTCTGCCGCTGATGGTGGTGGGTGCGTTTGCGGCGGTGGTGCTCGCCGATCGGTTGCAGCTCTGGCAGAGCGGGCAGACGTTTGCGGCGGTGGTGCTGCTAGTCTCACTGCCGCTCGTTTGTGCTGGATTGGGCGTGATGGGCGAGCGCTGGGTGAGCGAGCTCGACCGTACGCTGGCCTTGCGCTTGCTCGTTGCCGTGGTCGCGTTGTGCGGTGGGTGGAGTTTCCTCGTAGCGCAGGTGGGGTCGTGGGCTGTGGTGATGGAAGCGGGCTTCGTGGCGCTGCTGGTGGGTCCCGCGGTCTTGGTGCTCACGCTGTTGGCACTGCGGCCTCGGGCGCGCGCGGGATCCTTGCTGGCGCGTGCTGCCGAGCGGGTGCATTGGTGCGTCGTGGGCGGCGCGGCCTGCGTCGGGGCGCTGCTGGCGCTGCCGGACTGGTACGGGCTGCGCGAGTTCTATGGTTCCGGCACGCTGGTGGTGTGGGGTGCGGCGGGGGCGGCGCTGGTGACGCTCGCGACCTGTGTGTTCTCGAGCGCTTGGGACCTGCAACGGGCGCGCCGCGCTTGCCAGCAAGAGGCGTCACTGCAGCCGGTGGCGGCGGGGCGCGTGTCGTCGAGCACGCGGCTGTTGGACATTGGCGTGGGCGACCGAATGCTGGGCGAAGTGACGAGCGGGGGGAGCGCCTACCGGACCTGCGAAGGGGTGGCGAGCGTGGTCGTGGGTGACCCGGGGTTGGGCGCGTCGAGATTGGCTCGGGCGCACCGGCGCCTGGTGTGGGGATGCGCGGCGGCGCTAGTGACGGTTGGGATAGCCGCCATCTGCGTCGTCGCAGTACCGCACACCACCGAGCCGCAAACGCCCGAAGGCAAATCTGCTGGCACTGCAGCGACCGAGGCGGAGCAACAGGCTGCGCGGCCAGTGAGCGAGCGCGTGCCGAACAGCCCGGGGCTGCGGACGATCACGCCCCCTGGAATGTGGTGACCCACAGTGGGTCGTAGGCCGTGCGGTTGGCCGTGACCCACGGTGGGTCGTGGGTCGTGGGGCCCGGGGTTGGGTCGTGGGCGTGCGCCTGGGCCGCGGGGGGCGGGCGTGCGGCTGGGTCGTGACCCACAGTGGGTCGTGGGCGTGCGCCTGGTTCGCGGGGCGCGGTCGTGCGGTTGGGTCGTGACCCACAGTGGGTCGTGGGCGGGGAGTTGAGTGGTGACCCACAGTGGGTCGTGATTGCGGCGGAGTGGCCTTGGCGTGGCGCTGGCCCCGGGGGTCAGGTGCCGGGCGGGAAGATCTTTTGGACGGCTGAGGTCAACTCTTTGACCATGTCCGGCTTCATGCCCGAAGCGGGGTGTGGCCACGCGAAGGTGCGGGCGAGCACCTGGTTGCACGAGAACGAGATCAGCATGTCGTTTTGGACGCCGGGTTGAGGCGAGAACGAGATGCCCATTTCGGAGTAACCGCAAGCGGCGTGGTTGTTGTCGAAGTTATCTTCGTCGCCGAAGATCTCGCCGAGCTTTTCTTTGAGGTCCGGGTCCATCACCTGGGTTTGACCGAGGATGCGGAAGCCGTGGAATCGGGGGGCTTCGGGCGCGGGTGGGGGGACAGCGACCGCGGGAGCGCCGGGGAGCGCCAAGCCCGGGGGGAGGAGCTGCTGGAGCGCTTGCGCACCCTGGGTGACCCACGCCTGGATCTCCGGCGGCACGCCCGGGATCGCGCCAGGCTGCGCGGGCTGGCCTGCAGCGGGCGCGGCGGTTGGGGGAGGCTCGAAGTTCTGCAGGCGGAAGGCGGTGATGTTCGCGCTCTTCATGGTGTCGAAGGGCGGAGCAGTCGAGGCACAACCGACGGAAAGGCTGCCGAGCAGCGCGACCAAGCTGAACAACCCGAGCGAGGATGTTTTCATAGGGTTTGTTGGTAGATGGATTCTTTCCGGTCGTCCAGCGCAAGTTCCTGGCCGAGTGGCCAAGGTGCCCCGGTGCCGAGTGGGCAAGATGCGGCGCAGCGTGCGAGGATAGTCGTCCAGTGAAACGAATCGCGATTGCAGGCGGTACGGGGTTTGTCGGCTCCCACTTGGCGCGCGCCTTGGCGGCTCGCGGTGACCAGGTGCTGGTGTTCACGCGCAACGTGAAGAACCAAGTGAGAAAGGGGGCCCGCGGGCTGCCGGAGCAGGTGGAACTGTGTGAGTGGGATCCGCTCAGTAACGGTGCCTGGCAAGAGGCCCTCGACGGCATGGATGTCGTGATTCAGTTGGCTGGCGAAGTCCTCGTGGGCCGGCGCTACACGGAGTCGCTGAAGCAGGAGTTCTACAGCAGTCGCGTGACCTCGACCGAGCGCTTGGTCGACGGCATCGAACGGGCGAAGCAGAAGCCCTCGGTGTTCGTGTGCGGGTCAGCCATCGGTTACTACGGCGCCGATCGCGGGACGACGGTGCTGGACGAGACTTCGGACGCGGGCGATGACTTCTTGGCAAAGTTGTGTGTCGATTGGGAGGCTGCAGCGCGGCGTGCCGAGGGCTTTGGCGTGCGCGTGGTCAGTGCGCGCATCGGGATCGTGCTGGCGCGTGGCGGTGGCGCGCTGGATCAGATGGCGCTGCCGTTCAAGTTCTTCGTGGGCGGCCCGATCGGGAGCGGCAAGCAGGTCGTGTCGTGGATTCACATCGACGATGCCGTCGAGATCTTCCTGCGCTGTGTGGACGACGCTGCGCTGGCGGGGCCGGTGAACGTGACCGCGCCGCAGCCCGCCAGTAACGCGGAGCTCTCGCGTGCGATCGGGCGGGCGCTCGGCAGTCCCGCCTGGCTGAAGGTGCCGGGCTTCGCGCTGAAGGCAATGTTCGGCGAAGGCGCCCAGCCGATTCTAGGGGGGCAGTGGGTGGTACCCGCGGTGATGCTGCAGCACGGTTTCCAATTCCGCCACCCGGAGGTGGGCGAGGCGGTCAACCACGCGCTGAAGGCTTGATGCCCGATCCCCTGATCGCCCTGCCTTTCGTGCTGCGCGAGCGTCTGTCGCTCGTTGAGCGGGAGCGCATCCAGGCGCTGGCGCTCGAGGCCAACGATCGCTACGTGATCGATGTATTGGAGCGAGAGAACTTGTGCCCTTACGCGAGGGTGGGGCGTGAACGGGGCGCGACATCGCGCTCCGTTCACTTCGCACATACGCATGACTCGGAGCCGATCGGACGTATCTTCGACGAGGCGGCTTCGAGCGCGCTGGAGGTGGTGCAGGTGATCTTTCCGCTGGTCGAGGTGGAGGCACAAATCTTCGCTCGCTTCGTCAATGACGTGACGGAAGCACTGAATCGACGCCGAGAGCGACCGGTGTTCGCGAGCGCCGCGCTGCACCCGGGGCTCGGGTATCGTCGCGACACGCCGACGGGTATGATTTCTTTGTTCCGCCACGCACCCGATCCGACGCTGCAGTGGGTGCGGCTCGAAACGCTGGACAACATCTATCGCGGGCGCAAGGGTGGCACGAGCTTCGTGGATCTCGCGAACCTGAGCCGGGTGCTCGAGGCGACACCGAAGCGCGATCTTTACGACGAAATCGCGCGCGCGAACCAGACGACGGCGGAGCGCTTGGGCATCGACGCACTCGCACAGCGCTTGGCGCGTCTCTCCGAGGATACGCAGGCCGGGTATCGAGCGGTGCTCGAGGGTGCTTCGGTCAGACGATCCGATACATAGGGGCGACGGGCTGGGCGCGGTACGCGTCGCCCGTTGTGTTCGTCGTGCCGCGAGTCGTGCCGCGAGTCGTGCCGCGAGTCGTGCCGCGAGTCGTGCCGCGAGTCGTGCCGCGAGTCGTGTCGCGCGTCGTGCCGCGAGCGAGCACCCGGAACCCCGCGGAGGGAGCGCGCCCGAACAGCGGTTTGCCGAAGACCTCGAGCCCTTCGAGTTGGGCGCTGGGCAACTGTCGCTGTTCGCAGATGAGCCAGCCGGGCACTTTGCCGCGTTCGACGCGACTGAGCCACGCCCGCCGGCGCGCGCAGCGCAAGACGCCGACGGCGAAGACCGAAGCGTGGGCGCTGAGGCTGGTGACCGCCCTGGCCGACGCCGCGTCCAACAGCGTGCCAGTAAGCCCTGCATACGCATAGATGCTGGAAAGCCACATCAGCATCGCCAGCATGCCCCAACAACCGTAACTGAGGAGGCAGCGATCGATGGCTTCGGTGCGCCGGAGTGAGCGCGTCGAGATCTGGTGCAGCAGCGGGAGTAGATGGGCGACGCCGTAGGTGAGGCCCACCAGGGCGCCGAGCGTAGTTGCCTGGCTGACGATGTCGTGGTCGAAGCGCGGCAAACGGTTGAAGCGCAAACGCTCCGTCCCATCCATCAGTCGCCACAATGAGAGGTTGAGCCAAGTGTTGAGCGTGCCGGCGAGAACGCCAGCGACGACGCAGTATACGAGCATGGTGCCGAGCCGCGTGATGCGGCGCCCGATGCTCCAGAACGAGTAAGCGATCAGCGCTGTTGTCGGGATGAGGACCGGATTGAAGACGAATGACATCCCCGCCGTTACGGGCAGCGTGGCGAGCAGTAGACTCTGCAGGCTGAGCCTTTGGCGGTGATGCGCCGATGGTTCGACGGCCACGGGCGACGGCGCGGCGGCGGCCCTGGTATCGGCCGCTGCTGCTGCCGCTGCGCGCGCTTCGGGCGGGAGCAGGAACTGGCGCACGTCGAGCATTTCTCGGTCGCCTCGGCAGTCACACGATCAGGTACTTCGGTGCGATCGGTAGCTTGCGGTACGCTTCGCTGGTCGCGGTCGCCTGGCCGCGGGCGAGGACCCTGAGGTGGTTCTGGCGCGTGCGCTCGAGCAGGGGCTTGCAGAAGACCTCCAGCCCTTCGAGCTGAGCAGCATGAAACCGCTGCTGCTCGCACACCAGCCAGCCGGGCACCTTGCCTTTCTCGACGCGACTCAGCCACGATCGCCGGCGCGCCCAGCGTAGGATGCCGGCGACGAACATCGACGCATGCACTCCGGCGCTGGCCAGGGCCACGACGAACACCGGTTCGTCCACGTCGCCGAGGTATGCCTGCGCGAAGCGGATCCCGACCAGCAGCACGAGCAAGCCCCAGAGGCCGAAGCCCGCGAGGCAGCGATCGATGGCTTCGGTGCGCCTGAGTGAGCGCGTCGAGATCTGGATCAGCATCGGCAGCAGGTAGGCGGTGCCGTATGCGAGGCCCACGCCAGCGCCGAGCAGCGTCGCCACGCTCGAAGCACCAGCGCTGATGTCTCCGAAGAGCCACTTCGCGCCGAACAGCCCCCAGAGCAGCAGGGTGAGCCAGGCGTTGACGACACCTGCCAGCGCGCCTCCGGCGAAGCAGTACACGATCATGGGGCCTAGCTGAGTGATCGGGCGCCCCAGGTGCCAGAACGCGTAGGCCACCAGCGCGGTGGTGGGTAGCACGACCGGCGCGAACAAGAACGACAGACCCGCCGTCACCGGTACCGTGACCAGCAGCAGGCTCACCAGAGTGAGCCGCTCGGGGGTGCACACCGCGGGCTCGCTCCCAGCGGGAGCCGTAGCTGTTGCAGCCCCGGTAGCTGTTGCGGCCCCGGCAGCTGTTGCAGCCCCGGCAGCTGTTGCGGCCCCGGCAGCTGTTGCAGCCCTAGCAGCTGTTGCGGCCCCGGCAGCTGTTGCGGCCCCGGCAGCTGTTGCAGCCCCGGCAGCCGTCGCAGCGCTCGCAGCCCCCGCGCCCTGATCCCGCGCTTCGGGTGGGACGAAAAATCCGCGCACCTCGCAGGATACGCGGCGGGGCGCTGGATTATTCCCCCGGCGGCCCCCGTCCCGCTCGGGCACGTCTTGACGACCGCAACGGGCTGCTTACTTTGCCCCCGAATTCGCTCCGGCGGGCCGGCGCCCTGAGCGTCTGGGGCCGGGTTCAACGCGAATGAAAAGCGACGCCAACAAGGAGGGCGTAACCATGATCGTGCGACGTGTAGGCCGCGCCGAGCCGCGGTGGTCCAACCCATTCCCCTCGAACCCTTTCCAAGATTTCGAACGGATCCGCGGGGAAATGTTCCGATTTCTCGACAGCTACCCGGGAGGCTACGAGGCCTCGGCCACGGGGGTATTTCCCGCCATCAACGTGACGCAGGACCGGGACAATTTCTACCTTCGCGCCGAGTTGCCGGGGGTGAAGTCCGATCAATTGGAAGTCACTGCCATGGAGCGCACGCTGAGTATCGCGGGTAAGCGCGTCGCGCCGGAGCAGGCGGGGGTGAGCTACCACCGCAAGGAACGCGCTGACGGTGAGTTCAACCGCAGCGTGACGTTACCCGGTGACTTCGACGGCGAGCGCGTCGACGCGCGCTTCGTTCACGGTGTGCTGACGGTGACGTTGCCCAAACCCGAACGCGTGAAGCCGCGTCAGATCTCGGTGAAGACCGCCTAGTAAAACTAGTAAAAAGGAGGAATCCATGTCGGAATCGACCTCGCAAGCGCACGAACCCCACAACGTTTCTGCCACAGCGACCCCGGAAGCGACGCATTCGGGCGTGCTGGTGGCCCCTGCCGTGGACATTTTCGAGAACACGCAATCGATCACGCTGCTCGCGGACATGCCCGGCGTTGCGCCAGACCGCCTCGAAATCGACCTCAACGAAGGGGTGCTGACCATCACCGGGCGTGTGGAATCCGCTCAGGGGGCCCACGAAGAAGTAGTGCTGCGTGAGTATCGGCCGGCGACCTTCCAGCGCAAGTTCACGCTGTCGCAGACTGTCGACCAGTCGAAGATCGAAGCGCGGCTCGAGGACGGCGTGCTGCACCTCGAGCTGCCGAAGGTAGCCAAGGCGCAACCGCGCAAGATTCAGGTGAAGGGTTAGCGCGACGGCCGCGCGACCTTTCACCGCCGGATGCGCGGCACGCCGCCGCGCTCAGCGGATCTGGAGCGCCAGCTCGCGCGCAAGGTGCATGAAGTAGGCCGACGAAAGGCGACGCCGGTCCGAGGTTGGATCGGCATCGCCTTTTTTGTGCCTGGGCGCGCTGTGCGTGGGCGCGTTGTGCCTGGGCGCGCTGTGCGTGGGCGCGTTGTGCGTGGGCGCGTTGTGCGTGGGCGCGCTGTGCCTGGCGCGCTGTGCCTGGGCGCGCGCCAGTAGCGGCTCGGCCTGGCAAACAGGTGGGCCACAAACAGGTGGGCCACAAACAGGTGGGCCACAAACAGGTGGGCTACAAAACAGGTGGGCTACAAAACAGGTGGGCTACAAAATAGGCGACGCGGCCCGCTTGGGAGTGAGCGGGCCGCGTCTGGAACTACGCGTGAAGCGTATGCGGATTGGGAATAGGGATTGCTATCAGGTGGATGTCTCGTTCGCTGTCTCGTTCTGCGGTTTCCTTACTTTTGGTTGGACAACACTCGAGGTACGAAAAGCAGTCCCGCCGCAGGCAACCGGTGGTCGCTTGGCGCTTGGGAGGAGCGGGCCCCGCGTGCGGAGGGTGCGGGATGCCAGGCAACAGACACAGCGCCTGGGCGGGGAAGCTGTTTGTCGTACCCTTTTTGTTTAAGCACCCCAGCGAGGGTGTCAAGCGGGTCGCGCCGCTCGTGAGGCCAGCACCCCGCGGCCCGCCCGCCCGCTTCACAACGCCCGCGGCCCGCCCGCCCGCTTCACAACGCCCGCTTCACAACGCCCGCTTCACAAACGCCCGCTTCACAACGCCGCTTCACAACGCCCGCTTCATAATACGTCGCCGCGTTGGCGCGCGACGTTCCTGAGGGCTTCCTGCAGTTCGGGTGAAGCGGACTTCAGGGCGCCGCGCGCGGTCTCCAAGAAACGGCGGCTGCGGGTGGCCGCGAGGGCCTGGGTGGCTGCCGTGGATTCTTCGAGCGTGCCGTGTTCGAGCGCGCCGAACAAAAGCTCGTGGGCCTCGCGCAGGTCGATTTGTCCGAGCGCGTGCAGCGCCGCGAGGCGGGCGGGCTGGTGCTCCGATTGCCGGTAAATGCGGGCGAGCGGGTCGAAGGCATGCTCGAAGCGCTGGCGCCGGATCTCTTCGACGGCGGCCTGCTGCACGGCGCCGTCGGCATCGAGCACGGCGCGCTCGAGGGTGACGAAGGAGCGCTTGTAGCTGTGGCGTCCGAGCGCGCGTACCGCGGCCACACGCACGCCCGGCTCCGCGTGTTCGTAGAGTTTTTCCAGTGCGGGCAGCACGGCGTAGAGCCCGATCGGAGCCAGGTGGTTCGCGAGCACCTCGAGCGCATAGGTGGCTTCGCGGGGCGTGGTCTCCGCGGCCAATGCTGCAAGCCTGCCCAGCACCGCGGAACGTCGCGTGGTGCGGTCGTCCACCCCCGCGGGATCGAGGATGATGCTGGCGCAGCGGGCGCTCGCGGAGCCTGCTGCTTCCCATTCGATCAGGTCGTCGAACCACACTTCCGGAGGTGGGTGGTGCTGCCCCAGGTACGGATCCGCGGGGGGAGCAGGTACGTCTTTGGCGCCGGCGGTGCGCTCGTGGGCGCGCCGGTAGATCTGCTGCTTTCTGGGGTTGGTCGACGTTTCCGCGAGTCGCGCGTACTGGTGGGCGACGCTCGCGTACTGACCCAGCTCGGCGTGCGCGAGCAGGCTGGCGTGGAGCGCCGCGTGGATCAGCTCCGTGGGGGCGCGCTGCTCCGAATGGTGCGCTGCCAACTTCGCCCAGGCGCGCGCTTGCCGCGACAGGGCATGGTCGGCTACGGCGGTGAGGCCTTGCGCTCGGGCGTACTCGGTCATTTCTCGCGCTAGCGTGGCGGCTGCAGCATATTCTGCGGCCGCTTCGGCCTGGTCGAGGGTCTGCTGGTAGAGCCGGAGCGCGTGGTGCTTCAGGTTGTCTTCGCGCAAGATGCGGATCGCATTGACGCTGCCCTCGAGCACGTGCTCGAAGGTACGAGTCAAACCGCCCACGGCGATCAGCACATGGTAGCAATCGAAGGCCCGTTCGCGCTGCCCGATCGACTCGAAGTGATCCGCAGCTTCCTCCAGGTGGTGCACCGCGCTGACGGTGGCGTCGAACGCCGCCTCGGCTTCACCTTGCGTCTGGGCGGTGCGGGCCAAGTTGAACGAGCACAGTCCGGCCGCGTAGGCGTCATCCACCTCCGTCTCGAGCCGGTGCGCCAAGCGCGACCAGAGCGCCCGCGCCTCGTGCATTCGTTGAGCGCTCTCGTAGCTCACGGCGGCGTGCACCAACATGCCGGCAGACTCGAAGGCGGCGGCGGCGCGACCGTGGTGCTTGCGCTCGTCGGCGGCCAGGATCAGGCCCAGGTTGGCTTGCCCGCTCCAGGTGCGCGCTCGGTCTTCGAAGCCGACATGATCGAGCAGCGCGTTCATGGCATCCACGTCGTTCAGGTACCAGGCGACAGTGAGCGCCTCGCGGGGCAGCCGTTGCTCCAGGAAGAGCTCGTACAAGGCGTGGGCGCCGCGCTGCCACGAACTTTCGTCGCTGTGTACGTTGTGCAGCCCCTTGATGAGCTCCCAGGTCGCCGCGCTCGGGTCGCGTTGCTTCTGCAGGCGCCGCGCCCGGCTCAGGTGTTCTTCGAGGTCGATGAAGGTGTTGAAGCCGTCGTACCACTCGATCATCGTCGTGGCTCTCGTTGGCTCGCGGTGGCGGCTTCGTTCACTTCGCTCAGGATGCGCTCGGCAGCATCGGCTTGCTCTTGGCCGCCCCGCAGCGCCGACTCATCCACGATCCAGTGGTGATGGAGCAGGTCGATGTAGCCGAGCTCGAGCTTTCCGCGCGACGGCAGTAGAAACACCCCGAGCAGCGAGGCCAGGCGCCGGAGCCTTTCGACGTGGGCTCGCGGGATGTAAAGCCCCGCGTGGGTGAACACCTGGATCACCTGCTCGCGCCCGTCACCACGTGCGACCACCTCGAGGTGATTGGCGAGATCGTGAAAGACTCGCCGCGGATTGCGGCCGCGCTCGCCACGGAACGACAGCAGGTGCGACACCGGTATTTTGCCCCCTTGGCAGCGGTGGGCCTCGTACAACCGGGAGTCGAAGAAGCGGAGCGTCACGTCGTCGCCAGCGAGCAGCAGCTTCTTCGCAGTGGCCAGCGCGATGCCGCGCGCGAACGTGGCGCGCTGGCCGCGCATCGAAGCCGAGGCGTCGATCAAGAGGTGGTGCAGGCGCCGCGTCTCTTGCTGACCCTGCTCGCGCGAGTAGTACAGCACCTCGTTCTCGAGCAGGCGTCGCGTCAGCTCGGCTTCGTCCCAGGCGAGCTCGGTGAGCACCAGCGAGTCGACGCTGCCGCGGCGTGTCAGCCCTGCATAGCCGAAGGCGGCGTGGGCGCTCGCCGCAGACTTGCGCTTCGCTTCGAGCACCCCCGGCAAAATCTGAAGCGAGAACTGCACCATGGCGTTGGTCTCGGGGGAGCCGAGGGAGGCGATCAGATCGACGAGACCGAGGGTGCCGGTCGCCAGGTCGCCGCCGAGCATGCCCACCAGCCTCAGGGCATCCATGTCGAGCGAATCGGCGAGCGTGAGCAGCAGCAGGCGCTGCTTCGTCAGTTGCCCGATGACTTCGCTCGCGAAGCGTTCGGGGTGGTACCGATGAGGCGCGCACTCGCGCGCGGGGCGGCCGAGCAGCCGCGCCAGCAGGGCCACCACCATCGAGTCGTCCGGTCGGAGCGACTTGGCGTTCGCGCACGCCTCCGATTGGGAGAACTCGTGCACGAGCGCGCGGTAGCCGTCCTCGTCGTTCCCGTCAACGCTGCTCGGCGGCGGTGCGAGCGCCAGCTGTTCGCTCGGGATGGCCAGGAGCAATCCGAAATCGTGCACCACGAAGGCTGGCAGCTCGACCCCCAACTTTTCGAGCTCTTGCGACCAGAGCTCGACGCGAAGCAGCGCGCTCTCGGAGTGCGGAGCCACGACGCTGCGCGCGGGGCGTCGCGAGCGGCTGGAGACGGGCGCGACCTGGGTCACGTCAGGACTTTGGCCAGCTCCTCGAAATCGGCCGCTTCGAGCTTGGGGCTCGTGCGCTCGAGGCGGCCGCGGAGCTCGGTGGTCCCGAAGTATTCCTGCGCACAACCCAGGTGGATGAAGCCTCCCCCGGACGCCATGCCGTCTTCGATGTACTCGAGCGCGATGCGCAGGTCGCCTTTGCCGATGGGCTCCTTGCAGTGACGGCACTGGGCGCGTCCCGAGGAAGCGCGCTCCGCCCGGGCGGCCCGTGGCAGCCTGCGATGATCGATGCCGAGTTGGCTCACCCGCTCGAGCTCGGTGCGGTCCGGCACCTCGAGCTCCGTGGCGGCGAGTGTTTCGCGGAAGGACTCGGGGCGCCGGTCGGCGGCGCAGATCAGATGGTAGTAGTGCGTGGCTTCGCCGTCGCCGAACGGGTTGGGGACCTTCGCACCGAACCGCAGCTCGCCCTTGGCTATCTTTTGCTGACACGCTCTGCATTTGGCTCTGCCGCTCGAGGCAGCTTCGATCACATCGGGCATGACCCGATCGGAGCCGAAGCCCCGAGCGGGGTCAAGCCCCGAGCGGTCGCCGGCGGACCTACCGCGCAGCGTCGTCGGCGAAGGACGCTCCCACGCACGCAATGAACGTTTGCGCACCGTTCCGCGGCGTGTCGTTGCCCACGAAGCGCAGACCTCGCTGCGCGGGGCAGTCCTGCACCAGGGCCGGGTTGCCGAGCGGGATGGCGGCGTCGATGTAGCAATAGCCCGGCGCACTGGCGTCAGCTCGTTGTTGGCACGCCTGGAGCTCGTCGCCCACGGCCTGTTCGATCTCGCACAGGCAGGTCCCCGCGCAGTCGGGGGTCGTGCAGCGGCCGGTGCTGCGAAGTTCGCGGTGCACCGAGCGCACGACTTTGGGGGTCGGATCGAGGCGGCCTGCTACCGACGCGCACGGTTCGCACTGACCCTGGGCGTCCGCGGGCAGCACCTCGACCATGGCGCAGGGCACGCGGCCCGTCATCGTGTCAGGGGCGAGCTGCCGAGGCACGCACTTGCCACCGAGTTTGCTGCCGACCACCGTGATCAGCGCGTCCACGGCGGGGTTGTAGCCCACGTTCGGATCGGGCGTGGTCGCGTCGCCCGCGGTCGGCAAGAGCTTCGGGCAGATCGAGGCCATGATGCCGCTTTCGCCCGCGCCCTGGAGCACCTCGAGATGTCGGAGCCCGGGGTAGGCCTTGGCGTACAGCTGCGTATCGCCGTAGCTCCCGTCCGGCTCTTGGCAGAGCGGGGTCAGCGTCGCAGCGCTGTCGTCGCAGTCGCAGCTCTGGTCGTCGCCGCACGGCAGCGGGGCTTCGAGCGGAAAGATGCAGGAGTATTGCAGGTCCGCCGAACCGCGCGGGTAGTATTCGTGTCCGTTCACCGGATTGGCGAAGGGCGCCGACTCGGGTGGCGCGAGGGAAGCCAGGCCGGGCGTCGTTCCTTGACGGGGCTCGACGCTTTCACGCATCAACGGATCCGCGGCGGGCACTCCGCGGGTCGTATCGCCCAGCACCAACGACCACACCTGGTTCTGCGCCAGGCTCTTGGCATCTTGATAGCGCAGCACATTTTCATTGCCGGCACCGAGCGAGTCACTCGTGGCAATGTCTTGCCAGGGGACACCCACGATGCCGGTGAGGAACACCAAATCTTGCGTACGGCTCGCCGGAGCGCCGCTGTTCAGATCCGTGAACAGGGGGTTCGGGTGCTCGCTGCCGTCGTAGGCGACCACCGTGGGTAACTTGAGTGCGTCGATGTAGCGCTGGACGGGGAACAGCCTCGAGGCTCCGAAGCGTCGCTTTTGTTCGTGACAGCGCAAGTTCCTCGGATCGGTCGCATCGCTGTGGGAGCCGCCGCCCGCGCACGCGGGATCGTTGGCGGCCGCCTCGCAGCCCGCGGGCGGGCCGTTCGGCTCCGGTCCGCACGAGCGGCAGCAGGGACTATTCGGCTCGCTGGCGCAGGCGCTCGTCCCGCGCGGCAGGTCCCCCTGGTCGGCGGCGGCGATGCGCCAGCCGTCCCCCCGGAAGTCCAGCGAACAGTCGTTCTCATCGGAGAGCATCACGATGGCCACCAGCGAGTCGGGCCGCAAGAACTGGCGCCTTTCTTCGAGCAGCGCGGTGTCGACGCCGTCGGGACGGGCCACGTTGTTTTCGACGACCCAGCGCGCCGGCGGCGCCGGATCGATCAAGAAGCGGTACCAAGCTTCGAGCGACGCCTCGTAGCCGCAGCCGGTTTCTCCGGTGGCGACCACGAGCTCTTGGAACTGAGCGATCAGTCTAGCCGCGTCCGTCTCGCCTGCCGGCAAGCCTTGCGCCACCTTCTTACCCTTGGGATCCCATGCCAGAAAACCCAGGCCTTGATAGGTCTCGAGCGCGCTGCCGTCCGCTCGCTGGCGCTTGAGACCGATGAGGTGACCGGCGTCATCGCCGTGGGTCACCCACTCGCTGCAGGCCTCGGCCTGCGGCGAACCCAGCGAAGACGAAATGACCCCGATGTGGATGTCGTCGACCGGATCGAACTCGGGTTCGAAGCCGTCGGGACACACCCCGTCGGCGGGAGGCACCGAGCCGCCGCTGGGGCTTCGGCACCAGGGATGGATCAGGCGTCCGAGCAATTGTGGCACCGCCAATTTCAACATCTCTTGCTTGTCCGACATCGACGCCGAGTTATCGATCATGAACAGCAGGTCGATCTTGTCGATCCGGCGCTGTGTCGTCAGATCGACGAACATGTTGGATGTTTCCGGCTCCGTCGTGGTGACGGGTCGATTCAGGCAACTGGAGATGCCGCCTGCGGCAGTGGCGAGCATGGCGCAGACCACCGCCATGCGACGTCCGAGCGAAACCATCGCGCTAGTCCTTTCTCCGAGCCCCACGGCTTCGGGGAAAAATGAGTTTTCGGTTAGCCCCATCCGTCAGGGGATTCGGCGGCCTCGAATGGCTCACGTCTCGCGTCGAAACGCGCGACCCTTGCCGAGCGAGTCATCCGCGCTCACGTTCGCAAGCGTCGTGCCAGCGTGGCGGGTTTGGAATCGGCCGGGTTCTTTCGCCTTCGCGACGCGGCCGCCCGGCAACCGAGTTTGCTCTGCGCCAACGCAGCGCACGGGGCGCGTCGTTGCCGCGTGTCCGCTGCTATCGGTGGACGACTTCGTCGGGCGCACCCGCGCGTCCAGCGGCTTCGTCGGCTAACTCGCTCAGCGAGCGCCAAGAGCCTTCGCCGGTGATCAGCCGCGCGCCGCGGGCGTACAGCACGTAGTTGTAGAACCACCCGAAGACGACGAGCAGGCGGTTTCGAAAGGTGATCAAGAACCAGATGTGGACGACGAGCCACATCACCCACGCGGCAAACCCGCTCAGCTTGAGCTTTCCGGTCTGCGCCACGGCCCGAGACCGGCCGACAGTCGCCATGATGCCCTTGTCCACGTAACGGAAGGGTCCAACGCTGCGTTTGGCGATGCGGTCGACGATCGCGCGGGCGACGTAGCGACCCTGCTGCATGGCCACCGGTGCGAGCCCCGGCAGCGGTTGGTCCTGCCCGCTCGGCACGAACGCGGCGATGTCTCCGATCGCGAAGACTTCGGGGTGACCTGGCACGCTGCAGTCCGGTTCCACGACGATGCGTCCCGTCCGATCCAACGGGGCGCCCAGCAGCGTCGCCAGGCGTCGACCCTGAACACCGGCGGTCCAGAGCACGGTGCTGGCCTCGAGGGTTTCGTCCTTCAGGTGCACGCGACCCTCGGAAATGTCCTCGACCCGAGTGTTCAGTCGCACCTCGACCCCCAGCTCGCCGAGTTGGTCGCGGGCCCGTTCCGCCAGCTCCGCGTCGAACCCGCCGGCGAGGAGCCGGGGTCCGGCCTCGATCAACACGATACGCGCGTCGGACGCATGGATCGCGCGGAAATCGTCCGCGAGCACGAAGTGGCTGAGCTCACCGAGCGCGCCCGCCACCTCGACGCCGGTGGGGCCGCCGCCGATCACGACGAACGTCAACAGGCGCCGGCGTGCGTCGGCGTCGGGTTCCCGTTCGGCGGCCTCGAACGCCAGCAGCACGCGCCGGCGCATCTCGAGCGCGTCTTCCAGCGACTTCATGCCCAGCGAGTGGACGCCCCAGCTGCGTTCCTTGCCGAAGAAGTTGGTCGAGGCACCCGCGGCCACGACCAGGTAATCGTAGCCGAGCGCTTCGCCGTCGTGCAGCCGGAGCTGCCGCCGTTCGAAGTCGACCCCGACCGCTTCGGCCATCAGCACGCGAGCGTTGTGCTGGCGTCGCAGCACGGCGCGGATCGGGATCGCGATGTCGGCTGGTGACAGGCCAGCCATCGCCACCTGGTACAAGAGCGGCTGAAACAGATGGTGGTTCTGGCGATCGACCAGCGTGATCGCTACTGGGCGACGGGCGAGCGCTCGGCACACCGCGAGCCCCGCGAAGCCGCCGCCCACGATCACGACGCGGGGGGCTTCCGAGGTCTTGGGCACGAGCAGCTCGTTTCTGCGCTTGGCTCGATTCAGCGCTAGCGCGGGGGTAGCGTCGCCTCGACGGCCTTCACGGCCTCGCTGTCGAGCTCCATGTCGGCGGCCAGCACACTGTCGACGATGCTCTCGACGCGCCGCGCTCCGGGCAAGGGGATGCACACCGGGCTCTTCGCCAGCATCCACGCCAGCACCAAGCGATAGGGGGACACGCGGCGGCGGCGCGCTTGTTCGGCAAGCTTGAGCGTGCCGAGCGTAGGCGCACCCAGAGTGCCGCCGAAGGGAGAGTAAGCAAAGAACGTGATCTGGTTGCGTTTGCAGTAGTCGAGCACCCCGTTCTTTTCCACTTCGCGAGCTTGGGGGTGCCAGCGGTTCTGCACGCTGGTGATGGGTACGATGGCGCGCGCTTCCTCGATGTGGCTCACCTGCGCGTTGCACAAGCCGACGTGTCGGATCTTTCCTTGTTCGCGCAGGCGCGCGAGCGCCCCCACGCTGTCGGCGAAGGGCACGCGCGAGTCGGGCGAGTTCAACGCCAAGAGATCGATGGTATCGACGCCGAGCGACTTCAAGCAGTTGTGGGTGGCCTCCGTCAAATACTCGGGTCGTGCGTCGATGGTCCACGCGCCGCCCGGGCGGCGGCACCCGACTTTGGTCATGATGGTGACCTGCTCGCGCCGCCCCTTCAGGGCCTTCAGCACGAGCTTCTCGTTGTGATGGAAGTCGTTGTGGTCGTAGCAGTAGCAATCGGCCGTATCGATCAGGCTGATGCCATGATCGAGGGCTGCCTGGATCACCCGGATCCCCTGATCTTCCGGGGGCCGACCGGAGATGGAAAGCAGCATTGTCCCCAGTCCGATACAGCTCACTGTGGGTCCATCGGGCCCCAATTTTCGCACCTGCATAACCGCTCCAGCTCTCTAGCCTAAGATCCTGCTCTTTTGTGAAACCAATTCGGATGCTCGGTTGCCCAGATTTTCAGCCGAGCGGATCGAGGTGCCAACTTTCCGGCCGGTCGCGACCGTCGATCACGGCGGTCGTTTCCGGCGAGCTCTCCTAGCAGCGTCGACGCCTCGCGCAACTTTGAGGCCAAAAACCAGGGAAATCTGCGATTGCAGCCCCGCGCTCGTGGGGGTCTGGCGCGGCTTGTCTAACGCACGGACCCTTCGCCGGGTGGACCGCCCCAGTAGAATCCGCGTGCGCTCCGGTCGGCGCGAAACGCGTCCAGACGGCTGAAATCGAGCTCGATCAGCGCTGCCGTTTCTACGCGATGGAAGAGCTGTTCGGGATCGGTCGGGGTCGGATCTGCGAAGCCAGAGACGCCGCTCGTGCGCTGTCGCGGTAGTACCGAGTCTGCGCTCCAATCGCTGATGCCCACGAAAACTCCGTACTCGTAAGCCCGGGCCACCGCGGTGTGGCGCCAGAGCGCGCGCGAGTACTCCGGCGTCGGCTTGCGCGTCACGCTCAACGCCGGCACCAGCACCAGGTCGGGAAGCGGCTGGTTCACCAACAGATCGGTGAACCAGAAATCGGCGCAGATCATCACGCGCACGCGGCGCCCGCTGGCCGAGAATTGCCCGCTACCGCTCCCGGGCGAAACGTGCTCGCGCTCGCTGGCATACGGGCGGATTTTCTCGAACAGCGTGACCACCGCCCCCTCGGACGAAAACACCGCGCCAGTATTGATGCTGGTGCTCTCGACCTGGCGGTGCATCGAGCCTGCCACCAAGGTCGAGCCCAGCCAGAGCGCGAGCTCGCGCATGTCGGCGACGTAGTCCTCCCACGGTCCGAAGTAGTGGTGCTCGGGCAAAAGCGCGAGGTCGCTGGGACCGAGGCGACCGCGAAACGGCGCCACCACGTCTCGCAGCGTGGCAAGGTTGGTCTCGTGCGCTCCCGCTACCAGTGTTGGGTTGATGAGCAAGAGCTGCATCGACTGAACTGTGGTCGGGTCACGGCGACCCCTGGACCGCCGAGGGCGCTGCGCTTTCGGAAAAGCGCTGCGCTTAGGCCAGGGCCGGCATGGGCCAGCGAAGTCGCGCGAGGAGCTTCTTGAGTCGTCGCATTTCGGTACCTCTTCGCCTTTGAACTTGTTGGGAAATCCTGCTGGATTTAGTGATTTAAGGAAGCCGCGCGTCGCGGGAGAGTTAAGACCGCAAGCGGTGTAGGGGCCATGACTACACGAGGCTGCTCGCAAAGGCAAGCTCCTGCGCTAACCTCCGCCGCGCGATGGGCGGCATTCTAGCGTCATTGGAGAGCCGGTGAGTTCGGGCTCGGCGGCAAGGCTACTGGTCGTGGGGTGCGGGGCGATCGGTGGTGTCGTGGCTTCGCATCTGCTGGCGACCGGTCAAGACGTGAGCGTGCTCACGACCAATCGCGCGATCGGCGAAGCGCTGGTCCGCGACGGCTTTCGCGTCGAGAGTGACGCGCTGGGCTCCGCCGTGCCCGCCCGAGCCGTGCTGTTCGAAGCTGCCGAGGTGAACACGCCCTTCGACTACGTGCTGCTCGCGGTTCAACCGCCTCAGGTACGCGAGGCGGTCGAGAGCGTCGCTGGCCAGCTCGCGGACAACGCGCGAGTGGTCTGTTTTCAGAATGGGCTCTGCGAAGAGCTGGTCGCCGAGATCGTCGGCGCCGAGCGCGTGATCGGCGCAGTGGTGGCCTGGGGCGCGTCGATGTCTGGTCCGGGCCGATACGATCGTACTTCTTCAGGTGGGTTCACGCTGGGTCGACTGGGCGGCGGGCGCGACGCGCCGCTCGAGCGACTCGCGCGCTTGCTCGAAGCGGTGGGGCCGGTCGAGCTCACCGACAACTTGGCAGGGGTGCGCTGGAGCAAGCTCGGCATCAATTGCGCCGTGTCCACGCTCGGCACCATCAGTGGTACGCCGCTCGGTCCCGCGCTGAAGCGGCGCCACGCTCGACGCCTAGCGCTCGAGATCATCAGCGAGGCCGTGGCCGTGGCGCGCGCCGAACGAGTGCACCTCGAGAAGGTCGCGGGCACCGTCGATCTGGAATGGCTGGCCCTGACGCCCGCTGAAAGCGTGGCTTCGGGGTCGTCGAGTCTGGTGGCAAAACACGCGCTGATTCTGGCGGTGGGGGCGCGCTACCGCCGCCTCCGATCGTCGATGCTGGCGGCCATCGAGCGCGGGCGTCCGCCGGCGATCGACTTCCTCAACGGCGAAGTCGTGCGACGCGCCGCTCGTCACGGTATTCCAGTGCCGGTGAATAGCGCCGCCCGCGACTGGGTCTGGGCCATCGCGCGCGGTGAACGTCAGGCCTCGCCAGACTCATTGCGCGCGCTATACGAGGCCACACGATGAGCTCCACGCGCCGATTCGATCGCCGTTCGCTGCTGACCGCGGCTAGCGCTGGATCCGTGAGCTTGCTCCTGGGCTGCAAAGCTCAGGGCGAGCCTTTGCCCAAGCTTACCCAGGTGTCGAACTTCTCGCTCGTCGACCAAACGGGCAAGCCGTTCACCCAGGCGTCGCTCGAGGGCACGGTGTGGATCACCGCGTTCTTGTTCACGCGTTGCCCCACGGTGTGCCCGCGCATCATGAAGCTCCTGGTGCAAATGCAGAACACCGTGAAGAACAAGGACATCCCCGCCAAGTTCTTGTGCTTCAGCGTCGATCCCGAGTTCGATACGCCCCAGGTGCTCACCGCCTTCGGCCAGCGCTACGGCGCCGACTTTTCGCGCTGGGTGTTCCTGACAGGCGATTCGTCGACGATTCAAACCACCGTCACCGAAGGCTTCAAGGTCGGTCTCGAAGGCAACATCGACGAATCCAAGGATCACCTGGGCATTACCCACGGTTCGCACTTGGTGCTGCTGGATCGAGCGCGCTTCGTGCGCGGCTACTACCGTTCGAGCGACGAGCCGAAGACCCGCGAAATGTTGCTCGACGCCGCGCGCCTCGCCGAAGGCGAAGCCTAAGAGAAGGCAACGGGAGCCTAAAACCACCCGCGCTCCCACCCCGCTCGGCTGCGTTCCGCCGCTCGCGTTCTTCTGCACGCCTCGGCGCCTCGCAGCAGGTATCGCGCGAGAGGCGCCCGCCCTTGATCGGCGCCCGCCCTTGATCGGCGCCCGCCCTTGATCGGCGCCCGCCCTTGATCGGCGCCCGCCCTTGATCGGCGCCCGCCCTTGATCGGCGCCCGCCCTTGATCGGCGCCCGCCCTTCATGGGCTTCCGCCCT
>JAICQQ010000101.1 GCA_025937785.1 Polyangiaceae bacterium | reverse complement strand
TCACGGCCAGATCCCCGTTTGGGATCTGGTGAGCGAGCAAGTCTTGGAGCTCTTGGAGTTTGTCGCGGGTGCTCTGGTTGATGGTGACTTGCAACTTGTAGCGACCAGGAGCGAGGGGCGTAGGGTCCCGATCGCGTCGAGGCGGAGATGGTGCAGGTGCCGGCGCGGGACTCGAGGAATTCGGGGGACTCGGGGGAAGACTCGGGAGCGCGCGCAGCAGCGTGGGGACATCGGGCTGCGGCGCCAGGCGCGCCAACAGCTCGTCGATTTCCCGAATGGTCTTGTGCTTCGCCAGAGCCAGCACTTGCTCGTGGTTGTCGGGCTTCAGATGCGCTTTCAAGCGGTGGATGCCGCTCAAGTGAATCTCACCGCGAGCCACCATGGCAAACACGAGGGGAAAGCGGCGCGCACCAGCTTCGCCTACAGCGGCCTCGATGTCTCGGGCGGTGAAACAGTCACGGCGACGTTCACGGTCACCAACACCGGTAGACGCGAGGGCGCCGACGTCCCGCAAATCTACCTGACGCAAGCGGCCGGCGAGAAGCGCACACGACTGCTCGGCTTCGAGCGCGTCGTGCTCAAACCCGGCGAAGCGCGCAGCGTGAGGATCAAGGCCGACCCGCGGCTCCTCGCCCGTTTCGACGCGACAGCGCAGCAATGGCGTATCACCGCCGGGGTACACCAGATAGGGCTCGGCGCCTCGGCAACCGATCTGAAAGAAAAGGCCACCGCGACGCTGGAAGAACGACTCTTCGGCAAGTGAGTCTCTGTTGCGCGGACTGCCGCAGCGGCGCTTTGCTGGGGAGGGTCCGGCTCCGGTAGCGGCTACTGAGGCCTTGCATTCGCGGTGGATCTACTCGCGTAATCGTGGCAGGTTCCGCGCCCATGCTCGCCAGCCGCTACGCATTTAGCCCTCGGGGTAGCCTCCCGCGCCGTGGGAGCAATCGGCCATGACGGTGACAGTAGAGCCTATCGCCCGGAAGGTCGTGCACTACTCCAAGCACGACCCGCTGCACCACGTCGGCGGCGTAGAAACCTTCGGACGCAACTTGCGGCTCGTCTTCGAGCAAGTCGAGTATATGACGCCGCAGAATCGCGATTTCGCGCGGGTCGCCCGCGAGGGCCTGCCCATCATCTGCGACAACCATTGGGTGCTCGACATCCCCAAGGGCGTGCCGGCGATTGGCTTTCAGCATGGCGTGGCCGCGGTCAAGAAGCGGGTGACCAAACGTTTGGACGACTACCGCGTCGCGTGGCGTCAGGGGCGCGCCGCCCGGCGCGATCGGACGATTTGGGTCTCGAACTCCGAGTGGGTCTCGCGACGTTTTCGTGAGATGCACGGCAACGGCGGACACGTCATCTACTACCAGGTCGATCTGGAGCGCTTCGACGGCCGCCTGGACAACCAAGGTTCGCGGCTCGTGCTGCATGACGGGCGCTCCGAGAACAAGGGCAAAAAGCTCATGGAGACCATCGCGCAGGCGTTTCCGGACTGGCAGTTCGAACCACTCAACTGCCGCCCGAGCGACGTTCCCGACCGTATGCGACGAGCCTGTGCCTTCATGCACCTGAGCAAGTACGAGGGCAACTCGGTCGTCTGCAACGAGGCGATGGCACACAACTTGCCGTGCTTCTTCACGCGTGTCGGCTTGTTCAACGACGAGGACCGACCGACTGAGGTTCGCCTGATCGAGCCACACGTCGCCTACGGCGATCGTGAGGCACTGATCGCCCAAACCGGCGAGTTTCTGCGATCGCTGGGCAGCGTGAGCTACCGACCACGCGCGTGGGTCGAAGCGCACGCGAGCCGTGCAGCGTGTATCCAGGGCTGGCGCCGGGTGATGGAAGCGTTCGACGCACTGCCACGCTAAGGCGGCAACATGGCTATCCAGGCAACGACTCGACGCTTTCAGATCCAGCTGTCGAACGTCGATACCGGCCTGTACACGACGCTCGATCTGCGCATCGCCCAGCATCCCTCGGAGACTCAGCGTTACATGCTCGCGCGCGTCGTGGCCTACTGCTACCTGTCGGACGGAGACGCCGAGAGCGTGCTCCAGTTCTCCAAGGGCGGGCTCTCTTCACCCGAAGAACCCGCCTTGTCGCGAACATCCCTCGACGGGCGTTTGTTGGTCTGGTGCGAAATCGGCACCCCCTCCGCCGAACGCGTGCACAAAGCGAGCAAGGCGGCGCCCCGGGTCGTGGTCGTCACCCACAACGACCCGAAGCTCTTGAGCGAACGGCTCGGGAAGGGCCACGTTCATCGCAAAGAGGCGCTGGAGCTGTGGGGACTCGAGCCGCAGTTCCTCGACGAACTGGCCGCGGCAACCAACACGCGCACCAGCGAGCTCGAGCTGACCATCGCCGAACGGCAAGTGTACGTGAACGTCGCGGGTTTAGCGCTGTGCGGGGCCCTGTCCCCAATCAGCGTTCCCTGAATCAGCCTGTGAGCAGCTTGGAATACTTGGCAGCGAGCCAGAAGTACCGGGCGCACGCTTCGGCGAACTCTCGCAGCGCTATTCGGATATCGCTTAGCGTCGCGAGCACCGGATGAAGCTCAATTCGTCGTAGCGCAAGACTCGTTCCGCGTTGGGAAGCCGCAGGCCGTCTGCGTGGACCTCGACCGTTTCGAGGGGGACGCTATCGGTCGTGAGCTGATGGTAGCGATAACTTCGAGCATCGATGATCCAGAGTCCACGCGGGCTTCGCGCTTCAGCCGAGGGCTCGGTCCCGACGAGCAAGTACTCGTGATCGCTGCTTTCGAGGACTGTCCTGGCCGCTCGGGCAGGCCCGGCGGGCACGTACCAGCCGTCGTCGACGACCAGACCCCCGCCGTGTTCGGCTTTCAGGAAGTACAGGCGATGGCGGCCGACATCGAGCGTTCGTTCGATCGGCTCGGCCGAAGCAGCGGCGCGGGGAACATCCCGCGAAGGCACTTCGGAAACCTTTTCGACGAGCTCAGCGTTCATGACGAATCCGATCCCCGTCTTCCAGCGCGAAAGCGCTCGGAGCGTCCAGCCCAGCATCGGGACCAGGCTGGTCAGAGCGAGCCAGCCTGCGGCGCGCGGTTGGTCGATGTAGAGGAACGTCACCCAAGCGAACGTCTGAATCAGGGCCACGGCGATCCCCCAAACCAACAATTCGACTGCTTCGCGAGACTTCGCGCCGCGCCCCCCTCCGCGTCGAGTCGCCAAAGCCTCTTCGAGGGTCCCGCCGAGTTGGCGCATGATGTGCGGCGACGAGGCGGTGAACCAAGCCAAGAGACCGGTCGCAAAACATGTAGTAAAAAAGATGGAAGCTAGCACCGCTTCGAGCTTGCCGAGCGGGTCGACCGTTGCACAACCGATGAAACCGGTCACGCCCGCAATGCCCGCCAGCCAAACTCCGCTAGTGCTGAGCAATTCGGCCTCTTGCGAGCGCGCTTCCGCAAGCAGCAGGGTTTCTGCCGCGTGCTTCTTGGCAGTGGCGATTTCGGCGACGTGGACCCGTCGGCGGCGGGAATCGAGCAGCACCAGGCTGTCCGTTCCACAGTAAATGCAGCGCGCGAAGACCGCCCGGGCATTCACACTCAATGGGGCGCCACACCAGCGGCACTCGTGGGCGCTCCCGCGGCTTTTCAAGCTTTGCTCGAGAGCTGCAAAAGCTCCCAGCGGAATCCCGTACATCGAAGTACGCAACGCGATCCGCATCGACAGCGGAAGCACGAGAAACATCAGCAGAACCCCGGCGGCGGCCCCGGTTGAGCGCGGCGCGCCGTCGAAGCGGAACCAGACCAGCCAGGCCAGGCCCAGGGTGAGGGCGGCCGCAGGGAAGTGGGTAAAGACTAGGGTACGCGTCGAGGAAACCGTGGCTCGCTCCAAAGCTCGCCATAGCCGCCCCGCGCGTGCGAGCTCGGCGTCGGCGTGCTTCGTGAGCCGCACCGCCTCACGGTGAGGCGCCGGCATTTCGCGTTCCTCACCGCACGCTTCGCAGCGCACACGGTCCGCGTCGCGAGCGGCAAGCGGCGAGCCGCAGCGCCGGCATTCGAGCACCGTCAGCCCCGTTCCCTGACCAGCCCTGTCCCCAGTCCCAGGAACCTCGACGACCATCGCCAGATCTTGCCCGTTCACCGGTGGGTGTCCAGCCGTCAAGGGGGGCCGCACCCCCTGGCCGTAGGAATCATCGCCCGACGCGAGCCGGATCAAACTCCGTCCGATGCCCGGCTCTGACAAGCAAACGCGGCGGTGCGCGCCGAACTGGCTTCAGCAGGCGTAGCGCCTGCGCCCGAGCGTCAGCCCGAGGGCGGTAACGAGCAGCGCGAACGAGTGGGGGCCCGAATGCCGTACGGTGCCGACGATGCCACACGAGCAACCCCCGCCGTCGTCGACCGGAGCCGCCCCAGGACTCCCCGAAGCGTGACCGACACTGGCACCGAGGCCCATGGTGTTGGTGTTCGCGTCGGCGGTTGTCATGGTGCCACCAACGCTCGCGGTTGTGATGGTCGCCGCGTTCGCGCTGCTGCTGCTCGTGGCGGGACTGCTGCCCGACGTCGAACTCGCGGTTTGGCTGGCCGTGGGACCTCCCGCGCTCGACGCGCCTCCCCCCTCGGTACTTCCGGCGTCCGTCCCCGTGGTGCCCGCCGCCCCTCCGACGTTGCTCACCGAAGCATTCTCCACCGAGGTGACACCACCACCACCGCCGCCCGAGCCCGTGTCGCCGCCGGTTCCGGGGCAAGCCGCCGCCTCCGGATCCGGACCCTCGGGATCGTCGAGCCCGAAGTACTCGGCCACCGCGTTGCCGTTGAACGGTACGGAGTGGCCGACGCCCGAAAGTGAGAACGTCTCGTAAATGGTGTAGCCGCAGGCGTTCGTCCAATACTGCCGCGTGGTACCGCTCTCAGGAGTGTCGCTGCCTGTCGGTTCTTCACTCAGCCCAAGGACATTCGTCCATTGTTTGATGTCCTCTGCCAGGTTGGCGTAGTCGAGGACGGTATCCGCCGTGCCATGCCAATGCTGCAGGCGCGGCCGATGCCCGGTGTAGCCGGGAAAATACGTGCGCACGAGATCGCCCCACTCCTCGGCACTCTTGTGGACGTCACCTCCAGAGCACGGGCCGCTCCACTGCCCCGTACCGTCGGACGGCTTGCCGACGACGTCGTTGTATCCCTCTGCCCAGCAGCCGCAGGGAACTCCCATCAGCGACACGCCGGCCATGAAGACGTCCGGATACACGCCGAGGAGCGCCTCCGTCATGATGCCCCCCGACGACCCCCCGACGGAGTAGACGCGCTCGGCATTACCGCCGACGCTGGCCAGGGTGTATCTCACCATCTGCACGATGGCCTGCGTGTCCCCCTTACCGTCATGCTTGAGTGAACGATCCGAGCCAGCATCCCAGCAGTTCTGGCCCGTAGCCTCGGGAAAGATCATGATGAATCCGCGTTGGTCGGCGAGCGTGACGAGGCTCGCCATCTCGCTAAAGGTTCCGGGGCCATCCCCCTGGCAATGATGGGGT
Source organism: Polyangiaceae bacterium (assembly GCA_025937785.1). GTDB lineage: Bacteria > Myxococcota_A > Polyangia > Polyangiales > Polyangiaceae > JAICQQ01. The sequence continues at coordinate 23,190 of JAICQQ010000101.1, read as the reverse complement.
GCGACGACGACAGGGGGACTCGACGCGAGCTGGTCAGGCACATAGAGGAACATGTTGACGTAGCTCGGGAGGTCGGTAACGCCTTGCCACCAAACGCTCTGATCGATCTGCTGAAGCGACGCGGCGTGCGTTGGCAGGGTGACCGAAAGTCCGACACCGAGCGCTGCAGTCGCCAGCAAGCGACTCCGAGGCCGCCCCCCACCTGAGGAGTACCGATCTGCTCCGAGTAGTGGTGCGCACTGGACCGGCCTGCGCAGGCCAGCGAGGCGCTGATAAACGGCTTGGAGTCGCGAACGCTTCACTCCAACATCATGCTCTCGCAGAGCACGGTTAGCTAGCGAGGTTAGCGATGTGACCATTGATCGCCCGGTCCGCCTCGACGAGAAACTGCAGAGCCTATTGCAGTCGACCGCGCGCTGGGCTTCACTGGTATCGATGCCGCTTCGGTGTTGGGCCCGACCACGACGCGTTGCCATAGAGAGCGGCCACCCGGGCGCTCCGCAGGCCCCTCGGTTTTGCTACGGTGCGCTCGTGCGCTGGAAAAGCAACTTGGTTCCGATTGTCCTCGCGGGGCTGCTGCTCGCGCTCGTGGGGTGCTCGTCGTCGCTGCAGAGTCAGGTCGTGATCCACGCGCCGCCCGAGCGTGTGTGGCAGGTCCTGACGGATCTCGAAGCGTATCCCGAATGGAACCCCTTCTTCGTGAACGTGGAGGGGAAGCTCGTCGTCGGTGAGTCGCTCGCGATAACGATGCAACCCGTCGGCAAAGATCGGCAGTCGTTCTCGCCCGAGTTGCTCGGGCTCGAGCCGGGTCGCAAGCTCGTCTGGCGCGGACGCTTGTGGGTCCCGTGGCTATTCGACGGCACGCACACCTTCAGCATCGAGCGCATCGACGCGCGCAGCGTGCGCTTCATCCAACACGAGGACTTCGCCGGGATCTTCGTGCCGTTCGTCGGCTTCGAGCCCTACCACCAAGGCTGGGAGCTGATGAACGCCGCACTCAAGAGCCGCGCGGAAGGGCGCGGAGCGACCACAATTTCTGCGGGGCGTAGAACTCAGGAGGAGGAGGCTCTGCTCCCGTTGCGCCGACCCCGCGATCGGCCAACCTCGCATGGTCACACGGTGACCGAGTGACCGACGCAGCGTCGCGACTCTGCGCCGGTCGCCCGAGAGTCCCCCGGCAGCGGCGTCGTGCTCGACCCCGTCGGCGGGCAACCCAGAAGCGATACTTGAACCTGGCGTGTCCAAAACGTGCGCCGCCAGCGGGCGATCGGCCAACGGGAACCGCACGTGCCCGGGCAGGGTAGGCGCGCGAATTGCGTCAGGTGTCGCTTCCATGCACCTCTTGCGCGCTGACACACACGCCGACCTGGATCCTTTGCTCTGGAACACAACTTGCTTGGGCGGTGCTGAAGACATGCATGGCGATCTCTCACTCGTGGGACAGCAGTCCCCGGCCCGCATCGGAGTATCCTGGCTGGCGAAGGGCTTTCGGCCATTCTTCTTCGGGGCAGCGACGCACGCCGTCCTCAGCATTCCCGCCTGGATCGCTGTCTTGTCGGGGGTGCCCCGGATAACACCCACCCTAACTCTGGGCTGGCACGCTCACGAGATGGTGTTCGGGTTCGCGGGGGCTGTGATCGCGGGCTTTCTCCTCACCGCGGTCAGCAACTGGACGAATCGACCGACGCTCGAGGGCGCCTGGCTCGCCGCGCTCTTCGCCACCTGGCTCGGAGCCAGGCTGGTGCCTTGGCTCCCCGGGGTGAGCGGCGTCGTGGCGCTGGTCCTGGACGTGGCCTTCTGGGCTGGCCTTGCGCTCGCATGCGCGCGACCCATCCTTGCTGTCCGAAGCACCCGCAACCTGGGGTTCATCGCCCTTCTGCTCGGGTTCCTCGTCGCCTGCACGATCAGTCATGCCAGCCGGCTAGGGTTTCCCCTGGCCGCGGTCGGCCCCGGCCACCTGCTGGGCCTCGATCTGGTTGTCGTCGCCATCCTCGTCATGACCGGCCGCGTCGTCCCGATGTTCACCCGCAACGCCACGCGGGTGGCCAGCATCGCCGGGCAGCCCGCGCTCGATCGCGCGGCGGTAGCGGGCATGGTGCTCTTGACGCTGCTCGATCTGGCGCAAGGACCCGCGTGGATTCAAGCGGTTGTGGCGGCGCTGGTCGGAGCGCTGGCGCTGCTACGTGCGCGGCGCTGGGGCGCGCAGCACACACGTGGAAACGCTCTGCTTTGGCCGCTCCACCTCGGCAACGCCTGGATCGGACTTGGCTTGATCCTGCGTGCCGTGTCCGCGCTCGTGCCGGCCGTGCCTCCGAGCGTGGCCCTGCACGCCATCACGGTCGGTGGTATCGGCCTCCTCTGCTTCTCGATGATGACTCGCGTCACGCTGGGCCACACGGGCCGCATGCTCGCTGTCCCACGCCTCATGGTCTGGGCGGCGCACGCGCTCTCCCTTGCCGTGGTCGTGCGCGTGCTCGGCCCGCTGCTCGCGCCGTCGGTGCTGCTCGTCACGCTGGCGCTCTCGGCGTTGCTCTGGTCACTGGCCTTCGCTTCCTATTTGTTCGTGTACGCGCCGGCGCTGCTCAGCCCACGCGTGGACGGCAAGGCTGGGTGACCCCGCTGGGCCCTGACCAGCGCTCCTGAAGTCCTCCGGCACACTCGTGCGAAGCCGGATGCCGCTTAGCAGTAGCGGTGCAATTGCGGCCTGGCGGACGGTTCCGCACGCGCGTTGAAGAGCCGTACGCCGACTTCGAAGAGCTGCGCCGCGAGCGCGTGCTGACCGGGCACGCTCTCGAGCTGGTCTCCGAGCTCACTCACGAGCCACTCACCGCCCCGTTCTTCATGGCCTGCCCCCCTTTTCATCCCTACAGCGCTCGGCGCGGTCGGCGCTTGACGCAGCCCCACTTCACAAGGACATTTCAGCCGAAGTCATGACACTGCGAAACGCACGAGGAACGCTCGGCTTGGTGCTGGCACTAGCGGCGTGGTAGGCTCGGAGTGCGATCATGGCGAGCCCTTCCCCGATTCCGCCAGCACCAGCCGACGGACTGCGTACCGAAAGGGTGTATGCTGCCGCTGCTCGTGCCACGGAGTTCTTCATGCGGGAAGCTGATGTTCACAGAGCGCTCGAGAAAGTTACGCGGCTACTCGCAGACGATGACATTCCGTACGCGCTGGTGGGCGCGCTGGCCCTCGGGGAGTATGGCTACGAGCGTGTCACTGTCGATGTGGCTTTGCTGCTGACATCGGACGGTCTCCGACTCTTCAAAGCCAAACACCTCGGTCGCGGTTACCTGGAGAAGTTTGCCGGCAGCAAAGGGATGCGCGATACCGAGACTGGAGTGGCGATCGACGTATTGCTGGCTGGCGAGTATCCGGGGGATGGCCTACCAAAACCCGTCGTGTTTCCCGATCCGGCTCTTGTGGTCGAGCACACCGAGGGACTCCGCCTGTTGCCCTTGCCCGTGCTCCTCGAGCTCAAGCTAGCCTCCGGCATGTCGGCGCCTCATCGATTGAAGGATCTTGCCGACGTGCTCGAGCTGATTCGCGCAGCTCAGCTGCCCCTCGAGCTGAACGAAAAGCTCAATCCTTGGGTACAGGCCAAGTACCAAGAGCTATGGCAAGCAGCGCAGTTGGGTAACGACGAGTAAACTGCGGCTACCGGCTGTACGTGCTCGACGAGATTGGCCGTGGTTCGCGGGCGCCGCGCTGTGCGGCGCCCTGTCCCCAATCAGGTTCACTGAATCAGCCGGTGAGCATCTTCGAGTACTTGGCGGCGAGCGTGGGATCCGTCTGCATCGCCACGCCCCACTGCCCTGCCATTTGCCCGAACGACATCATGTCGATTCCGAGCCGGCTCAGCGCTCCCATCGGATCACCGCTCTGCAACGCCTTGGTGGCGCGCACGTAGTCCGAGAGGCGCGCCAGTGGCGTGCCGGGGAACAACTCTGGATCGGGATCGCCGGCAGCGCCGTCGTCGATCTGCTGGTAGATCTGCTGAAACGCCTCGACTTTCGCGGCGATCGGCTGCTCCGCGCTCATGCTCATGCGGCGCTTGAACTCCTCGCGCGTCAGCGACACGCCCAGGGGCGGCGGCGGCTCGATGGGGAACATCCAGTCTTCGCGAACGCGCAGGCACTCGATGCGGCACAGCGCGGCGTCCGCTTCCAGCGTTCCGTGACTGGCGCTGAGCAAGCCTTGCGCGAGCTCCCAGGCGCTCGGCGTGACCGCCATACCGTTCTCGGCCTCGGTGCGATAGCGCCGGGCGCGCAGCAGGGCGCGCCGCTGCCGCCAGTCGGCCTGCGCGGGGTCGACGCCGCGCAGGGTGGAGAAGTCCGACTTCTCGAGCAGCACGAAGGGCGCGTCGCGCGTGTCTTTGCGCAGCGGGTACAGCTCGTGGGGTCTGCCCTGCTGGGCTCGCGTCAGCGTGTCGCTGAAGACAGCCTGGTTCTCGGCGCGCTGATTGGCTTGCAGCGCCTGCGTCGCGAACTGCACCGCCTGTGGTTGCTGCCGCCGCGCGAGCGCGATCACGGCTTGGTGGTGGAGCACCTGGGCGCGCCAGCTGGGGTCGCCGCCATGTTGTTGCCCGAACAGTGCCAGCTGGCGCTCGGCCTGGTCGAAGAGGCCAAGATCCTCGAGGACACCAAGGAACGTGTTCAGATGAGCGGGATCGGCGATGGGCCCGTACTCGCACGCTTTCTCGTAGGCGCCGACTGCGACCTCGCGTTGGTCGGCGTACGTGGCGGTGACTCCCAGCATCAACCAGGGACTTTGACTGCGGAACCACGGGCTTTGCACCTCGTAGGCCAGCGTCGCGAGCCGCCATTGCCCGACCTCCGCCAAGGCTTGCCCTGCCGCTTCACCCGCGTTGCTCCAATCGGAGCAACCGAAGGCGGCGAGCGCGCCGTAGAAGTCGCCCAGGCGGGCGCGCGCGACACCCAAGAACTTCCAGACGTCGCTGTTGCCGCCGTCCAGGCAGGCGGCCCAATGATAGCAGCGTGCGGCCAGCGCTGCGTCGCCGGCACCGAGGGCGGCGTGACCTTGGTTCACGGCGGCATCGAAGGCGAACGGCACCGGCGCGCCTGCCGCCGTCCAGAGCCCCGCAAACTCTGCGATCTGCTGCGCCACCCAGTCCTTCCCGCCTTCCGCCAGTCGGCGCGTGAGCACCTCGAAGGCCTCTTGCCCGCGCCGCGCTTGCAACAGCGAGCGCGCTGCGTTGACGGCCGGCAAAGCCGAATAGCTGCACGCCACCAGCGCGAGCAGGTGCGCGTCGAGCGCTGCGGCGCCTGTCAGTGAACGCGCAGCGACGCGAGTCAGCGGTGGCCCCGCGCTGCGCCCGACCGCGCGCAGGCAGCGTTCGTACAGGCGCAAAGCTTCGGCGTCGTGGTTGCCTTGTTTCTCGAGCAGCCAGGCGGCACGAAACTCCAGGCCAATCTGCTCGTCACCGCGCAGCAAGGCAGCGACTCGGGGCAGGCCGTGCGTCAGCTCGGCGAGGCGCCCGGCGAGCGTTTGCTCGATGCGCAGGGCGCGCTCGATCCTGAGCAGCCAGTGGTCGAGCACCCACTCGTCCACCTGCGCCGCAACGGCCTCGATGCAGGCAAGGAACGCCCGGATCTCGGCCGGGTTCAAGGAACCTCCGACGGCCGCGGCGGCCAGCTCCAAGGCGCCATCGAGCAGCAGCCGGTAGCCGCCCGCGAGCACGTTCGGGGGTTGGGTGGTCGCGCACAGGTAACGCAGGGTGCCCTGCGCCACGAGCCACAGCACGCGGCTTCGATGGCGCTGGAGACCGGCATCGCCGCCGCTGACCTGGCGCTCGTCGACCAAGGCGGACCAGCGCGTCGACAAGCGATCGGCCAGCGCGAGATCCGCTCCGTCGTGCGCGGCAAACAGCTCGTCGATATCTGCGAGATCGACGTGCCCTAGCTGCTGCTTCAACGGAGTGAGCAGGTCCGGGCTGAAGCGTACGGCTTGCTGCGCCGTGCCCACGCACAGCTCCGCCAAGGTCGGGTGCCGCGCTGCCTCCGGATGGAAGTCGGCAGCGTCACGCGCCAACAGGCGCGCCACGCGCAAGGCTCCCCAGGAGTGTTGCTGTTGCACGGCCTGGGCCCATTCGTCCACGGGGCGGCAGGCGAGTAACCGCAAGTTGCGGCTGGCTTCGGCGTCCCAGCGCTCTTGCGGAAAACCGAGTTGTTTCTCTTTGATCCAGCGGAGCGCGATGCTCGTCTCGCCCAGCAGCGCGAACGCGCGCGACGCGGGCCAGGTGGCCACGGGGTTCGCGGTCGGCTTCCGCTCCCAGTACAGGGCGTGGATCGCCGCGGCTTTATCCTCCCGCCCGAGTCCGAGCTCCGCATCGATCCACATTCCGAGATCGATGGCGCCGTCGATCTCGTCGGTGCCGATGCCTTCGCGGACGCGCGCCAGATCTCCGCGGTAGTGGGCGTCGGTGGTGTAGGCGAACCCGAACGACGTGAGCTCCTGTCGCCACTTGCGCAGCACCTCGTTCTGCCCGGGCCAGTTCTCGAGGCCCTCGACGAGCTCCGCGCGCAGCGCGATGGCTTCGCTGTAGCGGCCGATCCGCCAAAGGGCATCCGCATAATGCAGGTGCACCCACAAAAGATCCGGATGTCCCGGGTTGATTGCGCCTTGGTCCGCCAGGTGCTGGGCAAAGTCGCGGTGTCGCTGCGCATCTTGGAACCCCAGGGCGCTGCGGCCCGCACGCCAGCGGACCGTCATGGCGCGGTGATGCCAGCCGAGCTCCGTGGGCGTCAGTTCGCAGGCCCGTTCGGCCAGACGCATCGCCTCTTCCCAACGAGCTCTGTCGATCAGCTGATTCGAGTAGTCGATCAGGCTGAAGGGGTTGGCGCGGATCAGGTAGGCGCCGAACGCTGCAGAATGCACCTTCTCTTCGGTGTCCTCGCTGGCTTTGGCGAGCGAGAGGTTCGCTTTGGCGAAATTGGGGGCGAGCGCGAGGGCCTTGCGCACCAAGTCGACGGGCTTCGGACCGTCCCCGTGCAATGTGGAAATGTACTGGTCGTGCAGCGCCCAGGGGCACGCTGGGTCGATCGCGAGCGCTGCTTGGAATGTGTACAGATTCACCAATTTGTAGAGCGCCAAGTAGAAGCTCACCGTGAGCTGGGCGGGAGGGGTGCAATTGACGCCCCCGTCCTCGGTGCGAGTCGCCTGCGCCAGGGCCACGGCCGCATTCCACAGCGCGCCCAGATCGAAGGCGGGAAGCGCTACGGGGAAGGCTGGCAAGTGGCGCGCCGACAGGTATTGCTGGAAGCACTCTTCGATGCGAGCCGAGAGCGGCGCCTGGCTCGGCGAGGCGAAGGCCTGACGCGTTCCGTCGTAGCGCAGCGCGTTCAGCGAGACGCTGCTGCCATCCAAGCCGAACTCGAGCCACAGCACCTCGCTGCGCCGGTAGTCCTCGAAGAGCGTACGCAGGCGTTCGTTCACTTCGCCGCTCTCGATTCCGAGTAGTCCGCCTGCATCGTCGAAGAGCGGTGTGTCGCCGAAGTCTTCCAGCCCCAGCGCGGGGTGCCTGAGTACGTGCTCGTAGATCACCGCCTCCAAGATGCGGGCGACCCAAGGAACGCCCGGCTCAGCGTCGGGGCTGGCGGACAAGCGGGGAGCGAGGAATGCGATGCGGTAGGGGAAGTGAAACATGATGCCTTTCTGAGGGTCAGGTCCAAGTCAGTGAGCGGCAGAGGCCGCTGGCTCCGAAAACAGCAGACTCAGGTCCACACGATCGGGTTCCGCGCCTGGCGCGCTGGGTACGACGTGTGCCAACAACTGATGCGGAGCCGGGTGCAGCTGCTGCGCCAGATCGGGGCGCCCGGCAATGAACAGCGCGAGCGCGCGTGCCGCCGCCGCCGATGCGTTCGGCTCCGGCATCGAGCGCAGCAGCGCGAGCGCGCGAAACGGTCGAGCGTGGCGTGCCAGCTCCCAACCGGCCTTCGCGAACTCCCCCCTGGAGCGCGCTAGCCGCTCCAGCTCCGAGAAGCGCCCCGCCGCGGCGAGCGGGGCGAACGGAGCCGGCAGCAGCCGGCCTTCGGCGCTGAACACCTCTCTGAACTGGTCGAACAAACGCAGCAGGAGCGCGGGGTCGCCCGCACCGTGGACCAGATACGCCAGGAACTCCACGTGGCCGTGGTTCCCCGCGTAGGCCAGGGTCGCGTATTCGAGCAGCGGTTCTGCTGCGCGCTGACAAGCTTCGCCCGCTGTGTCGGGCGCCAACGTCGCCGTGCGTCGCGCCACCCCCAAACCGCGCACCGTGGCAAAGGCCCCCGGGTGTGCTGCGTGATACTGCACGAGCCGCAGCGAGATCGCGGGGAACGGGTTGCCCTCGCGCACCGCGCGCTCGGCCTCGTGGAGCGCGCTCGGCTCGAGGCTGACGAGACACTGGGCAGCTTCGATGCGGTGCGCGAGCGTCGGGGCGCGTTCGAGCGCAGAGCGCAGCTGGGGTACCACCTCGTCCCCGAGCACGCAGCTGGCGAGCGCGAGCGCGCGCGTGCCCGCCCCGGAGTCCAGGTCGAGCGCTGCCTCGAAGGCCGCCCGCGCCAGCGCCGGCGTGGCGAAACATTCGATCGCGTCCCGGGCGCGGCCGATGTCGCGCGCCAGAGAATCCAGGATTTCTGGGGCGCACACGTGCCGCAAGCCCGTCGCGAGCTGCGGTAGCGCCTGGAGCCCGCCGCGATCGAGCAGCGCACGCAGCGCGGTGTCCGCGGTGGCCTCCGCTTCGGGCGAAAAGTACAGGCTGGGGGGCCGCGTCTGACGCTGACGGAAACACAAGGTCCAGGCCGCCTGATCGCGCACCGCGAGGGAGCGCGTGTCGTCCAGCGCGACCCGCGCCACGCGATCGATGGTGTCCACCTCCGGAAAGTGCGTCAGCCAGATGCAGCCCAGACGCTGCGCAGCTTCGTCCGGGTGATCGAGCAAATGGTGTCCCAGCTGGCGCAGGCACTGAAACCCAGCCAGCTCAGCTTCGAACTCGGCCAGCAGCCCGTAAAGTCGCTGGAGTGTGAGCTCTCGAAGCTCGGCCTGACACTCCGAACCTGGTCCCGGGCCTCGAGGAAAGAAGGCGGCTTCGAGCCGGCGTTGGACGAGCGGTTCCAGATCACGAGTCCACGCTTCCAAACTCGCCGCACTCACCCAAACCACGAGCGTGTTTAACAAGTCCGTTGGTTGCTCGTCAAGACCGGCGCGTGGATCACTAGTGTGGTGAATCTTCGATTCGTCACGAAAATAAACAACGCTTTCCTAGTCTCGATAGGACGAACTATGGAGACAGGACACTAGTAGCAGCTGAACGCAGCACCGCAGCCGAGGTGCGAGCGTTAACGCGCGACCGTTAATGCTTGCTTGTTCAGCGTGCGCCTGGTGCGCGCAAGCGCCGTGAGGTGCGCGCACGGCGCCGCGAGGTGCGCGCACCGAAGGTCACGCCAGCAGTGCAGTCATGCGTCACCGCCGAGCGCGGACTCGTGGCTTCGTGGCGGACGCCTTCGGACGCGAGCCAGGCGGAGGGCGATGGGTCAGGCGCTGCGAAAGCGAAGCGCCAAGCGTTTGGCGAACCGGCTGTCAACGCCCGCGTCGAAGGAGCTGAGCTGCCGTGCGGGGCGGGGGTCCCCGTCGCGCAGCAGCGCGCATCGCTTGCCGGAGCTGGCTCGCAGCCGCAGGTTGCCAACGCTGACGCTCGGAATCGATTTCTCGAGACGGCGTTCGTCGTGACGAACACGAGTTGTCGGGGCCAAGGTGGCAGGGAGGGAATTGGTCCTTGACGCTTCGGGAGCGAAGCGCGACTAACTCCTTTGGGAGAACCGGGGCCGCGCCGTAAGGTATCCCGCCCGATCGAGCTCAGCTGGAGTTGCCCTCATGAAATCGTTCCACCTGCTTTCAGCATGTTCTACGCTAGGCCTCACGGCACTGCTGGGGTGTTCCAGCGCTTCCGAAGACTCGCACGCCTCGCCAGCGACAGTGGGCGGCATGAACGTTACCGGTGACAGCTCCGCCGCCACGACCGGCGGGGTCGCGCAGGCGACGACGTCACCCGCCGATGCGGACGCGACCACGGCCGGCGCCAGCGCGACGACTGGAGCCGACACCACCACGACGGCGGGGCAGACTGCAACCAGCGGCAGCGGCGGTGGGCCGGCGACTTCCGCTGTCACTTCCGCGGGTGACAGCACGTCCACGGGCACCACCGGTGTGACCTCAGCGGGCGGCGCGACCTCCGGCGACGCCACCTCGAGCGGAGGTGCGACGACGACCGGCGAAGGCACTACGGGGCCTGTGAGCGACAAGTTCATCGGCAACATCGCTCCCAAGAACCAGGACGTTCCCGCCGACTTCGCCGCGAAGTGGGAGCAGATGTCGATGGAGGCCAACAGCAAGTGGGGCTTCGTGCAGCCGAACGGGCCAGACGACTGGGTGTGGGAGCCCGTGGACGAGGCCTACCAGTACGCCAAAGAAAACGGCGTGATCTTCAAGCAGCACAACTTCTTCTGGAATTTCGAGCAGCCGAGCTGGGTCAACGAAGGCAACGTCGCCACCTACGCTCCGATCTGGATCCAGGAGTTTTGCGAACGCTACCCGGATGTCGCGCAGATCGACGTCGTCAACGAACCGTTCTTCAACTCGGCTCCCTACCGCGGCGGCATGGGCGGCGCGGGCGAGTCTGGCTACGACTGGGTGATCCAGGCTTTCGAGTGGGCCGACGAGTACTGCCCGAACGCCATCCTCATCATCAACGAGTTCAACATCGTCGAGTGGGAAGACGATCACAACTTCTTCGTCGAGGCGCTGCGTAAGATCATGGACGCCGGTGCCCCCATCGATGCCATCGGCGCGCAGGGGCACGACATCTATCGAGCGGGCACCGACGTGGCCCTGGGGTACATCGACGCGCTCACCGCCGAGTTCGGCCTGCCCATCTATATCACCGAGCTCGACATCGATCTGGCCAACGACGAAGAGCAGCTCGCAAAAATGCAGGAAATCATCCCGGCGCTCTGGAACCACCCGAACGTGCACGGCATCACCTATTGGGGATTCCTCCAAGGGTCCACCTGGCGCACCAACGCCTGGCTGGTGAGCACCAGCGGGACCGAGCGGCCGGCGATGACCTGGCTGCAGCAGTTCATCGCCGATCACCGGTGATCGCGATTGAGCGCCTCAGCAGCCATCAGGGGCAATCGGGAATGCCGTTGGCCTGGTCATTACCCTGCCCGTCGATGTAATACGCCGGCATCCACCCGGTCACTCCGGCGGGGTCGTCGAACTCGGTCCATAACCACCAGTGGTTGTAGTTGCCGCGGTCGTCGCTGACGAGACCTCCCCAGCTGCGGCACCAGACGAATTGTGGATTGGAGCTCGTGCTGCTCGTGCCGACCTCCGGGCAGCACGCACTCGTTCCCGAACGGCCGACGGCGGTGGTCCAGATATCGATGTACGACGCCGTAGCAGGTAGATTCGCAGGTGCGTTGCCGCATCCGAGTTCGCAGCTGGTGGGTGGTCCCCAGGTGCAAGACTCTGTACACGATCGAGTGCGGCTGCGAGCGCTGTCGCACGCGCAGGGTTCCGGGGCGCTCTCTGCTCCCGGTTCGCACTCGATGCCTTCGCAGGGACCCCACGCGCCGAGGGCCCAGGTGCAAGCGTCATTACAAGTCTTCGTGCGGGTCTGGGTGCCTCCGCACGCGCACTCTCTGAAGGCCGGTTCGGACTCACCAGGCAAGCACTCCGGTTGAGCCTCCGTGCATACCGAGGTGCCGTTGCCCGTGGTGGTCGAGGGCGCTTCGGCGCCTGCTGCGCCTGCTGCGCCGCCACCTGCGGCGCCGCCGGTCGCGCTGGCACCAGCGGCGTCGCCGGTCGTGCTGACGCTTCCCGGAGCACCTGCTTCCCCACCAGCGGGGCCCGACGTCGCGCTGGCATCACCCCCCACGGCCGGCCGGAGCTCGCGGGGACGGTTTTCGAGCAAGCTGTTGCACGCGGCCGCCGTGAGTACGGCTCCGAGCAGAACACGGAGTCGACGGTGTAGCTGGGACCGGGTCACCATTGTCTCGCTTCAATGCGCCGAGTTCGGCCCTCGCGGTCGCTCTAGAATCGATCGCGGGGGTGAGGGCACCTCTTGAGGTACGGGCGAGGTCGGAAATGCGGCCAGGACGCGCGTGCCCCGGCCGACGGCGCTGTCGATCCCCAGCGCACCGCCGAGTCCGCGCACGATGCCGATGACGGTCGTGAGCCCGAGCCCGTGGCCGTCGGCTTTCGTCGTGAAGAAGGGGTCCCCCAGGCGCCGAACGGTCTCCTGGTCCATGCCCGAGCCGCTGTCTTCGACCACCAGAACGACGTATTCGCCTGAGCGTACGGGGCCGGTGAGGAACGCGAAATCGCTCGGACCGGGTCCAAGCCTCCGCGCATCCACGCCAATCCAAATCTTCCCGCCGTGGGACATGGCTTGCGCCGCGTTGAGCACGAGGTTCATGACCACTTGTCGAAGTTGCGTGGGGTCGCCGGCGATTGCCGGTACCGTTCCGAGCGTGAGCTGGAGATCGATCGAAGCGGTGACCGCGGACCGCAGCAGCTTCTCCATCCCGCCGATCAAGTCGGACAAGTTGCAAGAAACCGCCGCCTGAGATCCGCGTCCCGCGAAGACGAAGATCTGCCGAATGAGGTCGACCGCTTGCTCGAGCGCGTCTTCGACCATGGCGATTGAGTCCGCGTGAGCCCCGGCGAGCGCCGCGCGCAGCTCGCTGGTCCCGGCGTGCATGATCGTCACCAGGTTGTTGAAATCGTGCGCGATTCCCCCCGCCAGCCGTCCGAGGCTCTCGAGCTTCTGGGTCTGCATCAGGCGGGCTTGCAGCTCCTGATTCTCTCTTTGCGAAGCGAGCAGCGACGCCGTTCGCTCGCTGACCATTTCCTCCAACTTTTCGCGATACAGGCGATTCTCGCGGAGCAGGCGCGCACGCTCGAAGTTTCTCTCGATCGCGATCAGCAGCTCCTCACCCAGCTGGACGGGTTTGACGAGGTAATCCCACGCGCCGAGTCGAATGGCATCGATGGCGTCGTGCAGCGTGCCCGAGCCAGAGACCACGATGATGGGCACGGCGTCGTCGTGCTCGCGAATCGCGGCCACCAACCGCAGCCCGTCCTTGGCCGATTGCATGCGCATGTCGGTCATGACCAGGTCGGGCTGCTCGCTCAGGTAGGCGGAGAGCCCCTCGGCACCGTTCGAGGCCTCGCGCACCGTATAGCCGGCGTCTTCGATGAGCGCGCGAAAGTTCCGGCGCAGCCCTGCTTCGTCGTCGACCAGCAGAATCTTCCTGCTCATGGTGACAGCTCACCGATCAGCGAGCGTGCCATGGTTTCCAGCGTCGCCAAGTCGGCGATGGGCTTCGTCAGGTACGCCGCGGCCCCCGACAGTGTCGTCTCGGCGAGCAGCACCTTGTCCGCGGTTCCGCTGATCATGATCACCGGGGCCGAGTTCGGCCGTTGCTGCAGCACCTCCAAGAGCTCGAGGCCGCTCATGCGCGGCATGCGCAGATCGCTGATGATGATGTGCGGCGAGTGCTGATCGAGGAGCTCGAGCGCTGCCAGGCCGTCATCCGCTTCCAGTACTGCGAAGCCGCTGTCTTCGAGGTAGGCGGTGACGCTGCGCCGAAAGGCCGTGTCATCCTCGACCAGCAGTACCAGCGGTTGCTCCGGTGCCGTCACGACGTGCCCTCCGCAGCGAACGGCAGGCGCAACGTGAACGTCGTGCCGCTGCCCTTCACCGACTGCACGGAGATCGTGCCCTTGTGATTGCCGGTCACGATGGCGAACGAGACGGAGAGGCCAAGGCCCGTGCCTACGCCGGGCTCTTTGGTGGTGAAGAACGGTTCGAACACCCGCCGGCGGGTGCTCTCATCCATCCCGGGTCCGTTGTCTTCCACGGTCACGACGGCATATCCCACTTCTGCCCGCGTGCCGAGCTGGAGTCGGGGCGCGCTGCTGCCCGCGGTCGCCATGGCTTGGGCGGCGTTCTTGATCAAGTTGAGAAATACCTGCTCCAGCTCGATCACCATCCCGTGGATCGGCGGGAGGTCCGGCGCGTAATCGCGGACAATCTCGACACTGCGAAAGTCGTACTGCTTGCGCAGGTCGAAGTCGCTGGCGGCGAGCACCAGCGCGCGATCGAGCACGTCGTTCAGCTGGATGTCGCCCTTGGCCGACGGGCTCTTCCGGCTGAACTCGAGCATGTTGGATACAATCGTCGCGGCGCGTGCGGCGGCCACACGAATGTCCGTAATGAATTGGTGGATTCCGCGTGCCTCCAAGTAGCGTTGCAGACCGTCGAGAGAGACCCCCGCTGCTTCGGCCGCGGCGCGATTCGCTGGCAGCTCGGCCGAGGTTCGGCGCTGCACGTTCTGGGCGGCCTGCGCCACGATGCCGAGTGGGTTATTGATTTCGTGCGCCATGCCTGCCGCGAGACCGCCGAGTGAGATCATCTTTTCGGTTTGCCGGATCACGTCCTGGAGGCGCTCCTGTTCCGTCACGTCGCCGATCATGACGACCCCGCCCTGAAGGTAGCCGCGAGCCAAGGGATAGAAGGTGACGGCGTAGGTCCGCGCGCCTCCATCGCGTTCGAGCTGCAGCCGTTCCGTGGCGATCTGGCCTGGGACGTGCTTCTTCCCGCGCGTCAGCTCGATTGCGGGCCAGAAGGCCGCGAGCGCCTCGCGCGCCGGCATGCCCAGGGCCCGCCCGCCGTCGAGCCCCACCACTTCGTCGGCCCGGCGGTTCCACTGGCGCACTACGTCGTCACGGTCGACGGCGATCAGCGCGAGCGGCATCGAGTCGATCGTGTCGGCGAGGTCATCCTTCAGCCCGGCGACGCGCGCCTCGCTCTCGGTGCGACCCTGCACTTCGCGCTCGAGTGCCGCGGTCCGGGCTTCGAGCTTGCGATTAGCCAGCAAAAGCGCGCGTCGAGCGCGTTGCCGGCGGGCTTCGAGCGTGGAAATGCCGAGCGTCGTGAGGGTCGCCACGCTGATGAACAGCTGCAGCCCGAGGACGACGCTCACCACCGCGTCCTGCGACAGTACTCGCGTCGAAGCGATGGCAGCCGCTATCGCCGCGCCGGACATGCCGAACACCACGAGCGCTGCGCCTGCGGGTCCGGCGCGCAGCGCAGCCACGGCCAGCCAGGGGAACACCAGGTATCGCGACGTCAAGGCCGACTCGGGCGCAGCGACATCCGCAGAGACGGCGATCCAACTCGTGACGATCGTCCCCGCGAGCAGGAGGCAGAGCTCCAGGACGCGACGGGCCGTGAAGCGCCGGCGTCCCCGCAGCCAGCCGGCGCTGGCCAGGATGGCGGGAGCCACGAACACGATGCCGACGCCGTCGACAATCGTCCATTGCCGCCAGCGCTCGAAGAAGGGCACGGTTTCGCCGGCAGCCGGCACGGCCGTCGCCAAGCCGGCGCACAGGGGCGTCACGGTGACTGCTATCAAGCACAACGCGACGACTTGTTCGGGGGCGGCCATGTCGGCGCGCCGCCGCCCGATCCGCTCGAGGACGAAGGCGCCCCCAGCGGCCTCCAGCAGGTCCGCCAGCGTCGCAAAGCAGTTCTGCGTGAACGGGGCACCGACAGCCCAGTTGGCGAGCAGGTTCGCGGAACCGATCCCGAGTGCCAGCAGCCACCAGCGCCGGCGTTCCAAAAGATGGAAGGCAGCGAGCGCCACGCCACTCGCCGGCCAAGCGATGGCGATGCGGGTCGACGGCAAGTGAAGCGCGGTGCCGAGCCTTGCGGCCACGAAGTACGCGACCGATGCAACGAGTGTCCATGCCAGCCAGCGCACGACTACGCTCGGCGCCATACGCGGAGCGGGCACGGAGGCGCCCGTCGCGGCCGCGAGTTCACGCGTCACTTTCCGACACCGCCTCTGATCTCACCCGCCGATCCTTCCCGAAGGCAGGACTTTGCGCAAGGGCGACGGCGCCTGCACGGGCGGCGGAACCGAGGTCCTCGAGGGACGCCCGCCGACTGGCGGCGCAGCGCGCGCTTCGGAAATACCGTAGCGGGCTCGAATGGTTCGAGCCGTGAAGCCGGCTGCGGATACGGTCAGCAGGTGCTCGCCGCAGGGCACGAGCGTGCCCGGTCAGGGCGCGTTGGTGGCGGCTAACGCCAGCAACCTGTCAGGGCTGCGGACGCCGCTTGTGAGCTGCGATCGCAGCGCGCGCCTCCGCCTCGCTGGCGAATACGTTTGCAGGCCGCGAGATGGTCAGATTCCCCATCGAGACCGCGACGCCAGTCAGATCGGGGCTGACCGCATAGCGGAACGTGCCGATGATCCTCGCTTGAAAGCCGGCGATGCTGGCGGCGTAGTGCTGGGTAGCCGCGGGCAAGATGTGAAGGTTCTCGTAGTTCACGAGCACGTAGGGAGGTGTTGGACAGCGGTCGATCCACTCGTGCGTGACTTCACGAAAGAACTCCTCCACCGTTGCCGCATCAGTGAGCACGACCCGCTGGGGAAACCAGAGATGCAGAATGTTCTGCGCCAGGTCGTAAGTTCCATCGGTGAATCTCATCGGAAGCCGTCTCACGGGCAACCCACGAATCCCTTCGTCGTAGTCGTTGCCCGTCCGAGATAGTATCCGAAATCGCGTGCGCAGGCACGGTTCTTGCTCGGCGGATCGCATGCGAACATCGTGTGCCAGAGAGGGTCGCGGGGGCGGCGCTGCAGTTACAGCGGCGCTCAGCCTGTTGGTCGCCGCCGGCTGTGGCGAAACTGCGAGAAAGGACGGGGTCGACCAAGGACCGTCCAGCGGGCGCCAGCAGCCTCACGCGGGTGTCGTGTAGCGTCGCTCGATCGCGGAGCGCACTGCAGCGCGGGTCTCGTCGGGAGAACGCTGGTTAGCGGTGTGCCTCACCTGCTCGACCTCGTCTGCGAGCTCGTCGTCCTTGATGCAGTCGCGTATCCAGCGCACGTAGTCGCCAGCGCCCAGGTGATACAGCCACGTGGAGTCGTCGACGCCATCGCCGAGTTGCATGAAGGTGGTCAGGTTCTGCGCCTTGAGGTTCAGCTTCTGTCCGGGTCCTCGGAACCAGAAGCTGCGGTCATCGAGGTCGCCATGGGCATACTTGCGCAGGTGGCGCTGCCGCTCGGCGCTCGGCGCGATGGTGCGCACGCGCCGTGGTTCTCCGCGCGGTCGACGCCACCACACCAAGGCTTCGCCCGACTCCAGCGCCCCGGCGTCCATCGCCGGTGGCGCCTCACCCACGCCGAACGCAAACTCCGAGATCGTCTCCGCTGGGGCCGCACCCACGGCGAGGGCGATGTCCACCCGCTGCAGCAGGATCTGCGCAACATGCTTGGGGTGCACGGTGACCAGCAGCACATTGGTCCACTCACCAGCGCCCGCGACGCGCGTCGGCGCATCACGCGGCGCCAGGTGATGAGCCTCGTCCACCACGATGAAGTGCGGTCGACCGGTGCGCAGGCGCAGCGCCAGAAGCTGCGGCATCAGCGCCTCGAAGAACTCCGGGCGATCTTCCAGGCGCATGCCCAGCAGGTTCACCACGACGTTGGTGCTCGGCTGCTCCAGCAGCTTCAACGCTTCGTTCGTCGTGGGCGCACTCTGCCGGTCGCCGACCACACCGACGCCCGGCACCGCGCTGTAGTCGCCCTCGGGATCGATGATGCAGAATTGATAGCCGCGCTCCGCGAGTTGCTCGACGAAGGCAGTGACCAGCGTCGACTTGCCGCCACCGGACGTGCCCGCGAGCAGCAGCGTGGCGCCGTAGGCAGGTAAGCGCAGGGTCTCGGCGTTCGCAGCCGCTCCGATCGGAATGTCGTGGCGGCCGAGCAGCGGCCCGAGCTCGGCCAGGTCGCTCGCCAGCAGGCGATCGATGAGCTCGGCCACGCCGGCGCCGTGATCGGCGTTGGTCACCAGATCTGCTCGATCCTTCAGCATCGGTAGCGCGTTCTGCACCGCCACACCACACTCGCAGAGGCTGAGGAAGGCGTGGTCGTTTTCGGCGTCCCCTACTGCCACGGCCTCGTGCGGCGAGAGACTCATGGCGCCCAGGGCGGCGCTGAGCCCCGTGGCCTTGTTCACACCCGGAGGCAGCACCATCACCGCTCCCTTGTTGAAGATCACCTGGAGCTCGAGCCCGAGCTCGCGAATCGCCTCTAGCACCTGCGTCTCGTGGGGATGCCAGGTGGCGACGATCACGTCCCCCACGGCCACGTTCGGCACGCCGAGCTCACGCAACCGCTCCAGGAACTTGGGCGGCGGCGCTTCGGCGAGCACGCGCTTTTCGTGGGTCGCAGGCCAGTAAAGTATGGCGCCGTTTTCGGCCACCACGATCTCGAAGGGGCTCAGATCGGAGCAGACTCGCTGCAGGTCGTCCAACTGCCTGCCGGTGACCAACACGATCTTGCGCGCCGAGGCCTTCAGCCGCTCGAGCGCGGCGCGTGTCTCATCGAGCAGTCGCCCGTCCGTGGCCAGCGTTCCGTCGTAGTCCGTCGCCAACAGGTGATAACGCATCGCTACCAGCCTGCCATGACTCGGCCGACCCGAACAGTGAGGCCTTTCGCGACCGCGCGGGGCGGCCTGCCACTCTGAGGCTTGCTTTCGTCCGAGGCACCTCGCGACCTGGCGCGGAGGCCAGTGCCCTACAGAGGCCACTGGTGGCCTAGAAAAGTTCAGTCCAGGGAGTTGTCCGCCTGCTCCCTCCTTGGTTCACGCGGGCGGTGTGATCTTTTTGAACAACTTCTTCGACACCCCGGCATTGACTCACGTGGGATTCACGGGGCGACGAAGGCACTCGGCTGCCTTGGTCTAGCGTTAGTTGCGGAGCAGCCGTGCGACCCCACTGAGCACTACTCGTGCACACACTCAAGGAGTCACATCTCTCATGCGTCGCCTCGTTCACGCTCGCCCTCGTTTGCAATACCTCCTCGGCGGTGCCGCGACCCTAGCGATGGTGGGGCTCGCCGCAGCAGCCTGCCAACACGCGGCAGCCGTCCAACAGCTCGAAGACAACGCCAAAAGGACGGCTAACGCCGCGAGCGGTAGCGGCGGCTCGTCGAGCAGCGACACCAGTGGTTCGAGCACGACCGGCGACCCCGGTCTCCCCAGTGGCGAGTCGTTCATGAAGGCGACGGAGACCGAGCTGACCGCGGATTTTACGGGTGACCCGGTGGTCGACGGTGCAAACCGCATGTCTTGTGGCGATACCGCGTACGGCGACACCTACACTTCGGACCCGGCCGATCAAGCGGAGGCGCAGACACTGCTCGGGCAAATGACCATCGACCAGAAAGTCGTGCAGCTGACCGGTATTGGATCGCCGAACTACGAGGACCCGAACCGCTGGGAAGACATTCAGCGCTCGTACGACGACGAAGCGCTGAACATCCGAGGTTATCAATGGCGTGACGGCCCGCACGGCCTGAACCTCGAGTCTGGCCTGGGGCGGGATGCGCTGCCCGAGAATTACTCGACGTCGTTTCCCACGAGCGTGGCGCAGGGCGCGACGTTCGACCTCGACGTCGTGTATCGCGTCGCCGGGGCGATCGCTGACGAAACGGTGGCTTCCGGCAACATGGTAATGCTCGGGCCGTGCATGAACATACTGCGCCACCCGTACTGGGGTCGCGCTCAAGAGACTTTTGGCGAAGACACGTTCCACCTCGGGCGCATCGCCACGGCATTCACCCTCGGCTTGCAGCAATTCATCACCGGGTGCGCCAAGCACTATCTGGGCAACAACATAGAAAACCAGCGCTTCCACATCAGCGCGAACATGGACGAGCAGACCCTGCGTGAGGTGTATGCCCGGCACTTCGAGATGGTGGTCCGCGATGGCGGTGTCGGTTGCATCATGGCCTCGTACAACAAGGTCAACGGCGTGAAGTCCACGCAGAACAAGCACACGCTCACCACCATGTTGCGCGAGGACATGGGGTTCAGGGGGTTCGTACTCACGGATTGGTGGGCCATGCCGGGCGCTAATGACGGACAGGGGCCCGTCAACGCCCCCGCAGACTTGCTGACGGCTGCCGAGGCCATCCAAGCGGGGCTCGACGTCGAGGTGCCCTGGGCGCTCAACTACGATGCGCTCCCCGCGCTCGTCGCGGACGGAACCATCCAAGAGTCGCTCGTCAATCGCGCCGTGCTGCGCGTGCTCGAGCAGAAGCTGCGCTTCAACTCCGCGTATCTGGACGAGCCGATTGGGCTCAAGCAGCCGACCACCACCTACGACAGCGCGTCGGGCTCCGTGCGAAACACCGAGGCCCACGCGGCGCTCTCGACCGAAATGGCCGAAAAAGCCGCCGTGCTTCTGAGGAACGACGATGGCGTGCTTCCGATTCGAGCGGCCACCACGGTCGCCGTGATCGGGGCGAAGATCAACTACACGGTGCCGAGCGACAACCCGCCCGACAAAGTATTCGACTTCGCCAGAGACGCGGCGCTGGGCGATCGTGGAAGCAGCCGCGTGCGGCCCAATCCGGCGCTGACGGTGGGACCCCTCGCAGGAATCACGGCGGAGGCACCTCAGGGTGTCACTGTCACCGCTGGCGAGACGGCCGCCGAGGCCGCCGATGCGGACTACGCGGTCGTGATCGTGGGCCTCACGGCTGGCCACGAAGGCGAGGAGTACACCGGTGCTTCCGATCGCCGGGGCCTCTCGCTCCCGGGCGGCCAAGACATGCTGGTCACCGATGTCGTCGCAGCGCGCGCCGGTAAGCCGACCATCGTCATCGTCGAGGCGGGCAGTGTGGTCGCCATGCCTTGGATCGACCAGGTCGATGCGGCCATCATGGCTTGGTACCCGGGTCAGACTGCCGGGACTGCCTTGGGGCGCCTGCTTTTCGGCAAGACGAACTTCGGCGGCCGCCTGCCGGTGACATGGCCAGCCATGGAGAGCCAACTGCCCGTCTTCAACGAGGGTGACTCCACCCAGATGGACTACTTCATCGGCTACCGCCGTTTCGACGAGCTCGGACTCGAGCCGCTCTTCCCCTTCGGGCATGGTCTGTCGTACTCGACCTTCCGCTACGAACGGCTGCACGTCCCCTGCGCGGGTATCTCCAAGCACGGCATCCTTCAGGTCGAGGTCGACGTCAGGAACACCAGCGAGGTCGCCGGCGACGAGGTGGTCATGGTGTATGCGTCGTATCCGGGAACTCAGGCCCGTCGCTCCAAGAAGGAGCTGAAAGGGTTCCACCGAGTCCACCTGGAGCCGGGCCAAGGCAAGCGGGTCTCGATCCCCGTCCGCGTGCAAGACCTCAAGTACTGGAGCGATGCCAGCGGCTGGGCGATCGATCCCACCGTCACACTGCAGGTTGGGCCGGCTTCGGATCCGACGCTGCTCGCGCAAGACGTCACGATTCAATGATCCGACGTCAGCTCGAGATCCGAGTCTAATCTAATCAATAGATAACATCGTAGTCACACCGCAAGTCGTAGAACAAACCCATGAAGATCCGAGTTCCCGAGTACGCTCGCGGGCTGGCGGGATCGTGCGCTCGAAGGGGCGTGCTCGCCGCCAGCTTGATGACGCTGACCCCGCCCGCTGCTGCCCAGCTCGACCCTGCCGATCCGGCGTCGCCGGAGGCGCCGGCGACCCAAGCTCCGCTCGCGCCCGAAGGCGAGGACGCGGACCCGCCAGAAGCAGCGTCCGCCGCGGAACCAGGGGGTCTCACGGCCCAAGAAGCAGAGCCAACCGAGCGCGAGTCTGCCCCTGCCGCAGCGGGCATCGACGCTTCCGCGAGCGCCAAGGGTCGGGGGCCCGCTGATGAGCCCGAGCCCGCGCTCGCAGCTTCCACAGCGACGGCGACGCCCCCACCCCTGCGCTTGGAGCTCTTGCCGCCGACCGCCTACCCGAACACTCCCACCCCCGGCATCCCCTGGGGTTCACTGGGCCTCGTCATCGATCGGCTGCAGTGGCCCTACATGCCGAAGTACCCGGGGCCTCCGGAGTTGCGCGTGGGCGTTTCGGGGTTTGGCTGGGTGGACTCGAGCTACCGCTCGCTGACAACCGATCTCGAGACTGAAGATAGCCAGACCGAGTACCGCATGCAGGGCAGGTTCGGCTTGCGCGTCACACCGGTCTACAACCTGGAGGAAGACTACTTTCTGCAGACAAACTTCGAGTTCATCGCGAACGTCGACCAAAACCATGCGGCGTCGGGCTACACGGACGTCGACGACGCTTGGATTCGGGTCGGCAAGTGGAAGTATTTCGACTTCCAGATCGGCCGCATGCAGGGCTTCGAGGTGTACCACTTCGGCATGGGCCTCGATCAGAACACGTACGAACGGCAGGGAGCGGTGAGTTTCAACACTGCCCCGGCCCAACCCTACGGCTTGACGGACTTGTGGGATCGCGGCCTCAGCACTGGGGCCGCAGCGCTGCACTGGTACTTCCCCGAATGGTTGCGGCTCGAAGTGCTCACCCGCTTCGGGCTGTCAGGTCAAGGGAGCGATCTCGGCGTGCGTCCGGTCGGTGTGCTCGACCTGGGTTGGTTGAAGCTGAAGGGCGGCTACGAGCGGCGGCTGCGTCCGTCCATCTTCGAAGAGAGCGAGGCGCGCATCGAAACCCAGGGCTACGGCGGGGAGCTCCAGTTCGTGCTGGATCCTTGGATTGAGCTGGGTGGCGGCTACGCCAAGCGCATCGAGGACGCCTTCGAGAACGACGGAGCCGTGCGCCCGGCTGGCAGCACGAATACCCAAACCTACGGCGGGTTCCTCAACGTCCGACCTTACTTCGAAGATTGGCTCGTCGGCTTCGGCTATCACCACACCGACTGGGAGAA
Organism: Polyangiaceae bacterium; assembly: GCA_025937785.1. Taxonomy (GTDB): domain Bacteria; phylum Myxococcota_A; class Polyangia; order Polyangiales; family Polyangiaceae; genus JAICQQ01. The sequence continues at coordinate 394 of JAICQQ010000101.1, read as the reverse complement.
CTACAACTTCGACGACTTCGGAGAGCGCGAGAACTCGCAGCACGACCAGATGTTCGGCGCGCTGCAGTACGTTCTCTGGGACAAGCTCTACCTCAAGTACGTGCTGGCCTACGCCAAGGGGCACATCGAAGATCGCAACGACTCGAACGCCGACGACACGGGCTTCGAGAACGAGGCTCTCAGCCATCGCTTGCGTTTGATGGTTCTTTTCTGATGCCTCACGTGCTGCCCCAACTCGCAGGTGCTCGCTTCGCTGCGCGCCTGCGGTCGCCGAGTAGAGGCCCCGGTTTCCCGGGACCCCTCTCACAGAACCGGACTTGTGGGCCACACATCCGGCTCTTCGGTTCAGGCTGTGGGCGCCGGCACCGCCATGTTGGCTCGGCCGCTGTAGGTT
>JAICQQ010000271.1 GCA_025937785.1 Polyangiaceae bacterium | reverse complement strand
TACCCTTGGCGACCGGAACAGCCGTGCTACAAGACGCCCCCTCTGCGCCCGTAGCTCAGCTGGATAGAGCGTCGGTCTACGGAACCGAAGGTCGTACGTTCGAATCGTACCGGGCGCGCGAGTTGCTTGTTTGGTTCTTGGGGCCCCAACCCCAAGAACGGTCCTGGTCCTCGGCTCGCTGCGCGAGCCTGCGGCACCCGGCTTCGCAGGCTCTAACCACTTGGTGGTGGTCTTTGAGAAAAGCTCATCACCGGCAGGCATTTAAGAGCCTGAGTCTGTAGTGGTCGAAGGACCTATAACCGTAAGCCCTTCTTTTGACTAGCTTCGCCTTGAGGTTGAAGCCTTCGGTGCGGGCGTTGGTAAGCAGCCCGTGATAGAAGTTGGCGAAGGATTTCTTTGCGCCATTTGATGAGGGTGCGGCGCAGAGTTTTGAGTTCGGGGACAGCGGAGAGGCCTAGGGTCTCGGTAAAGCGCGTCAGGGCGCGTTTGGCGCGGGCATGGCCACGGATGCGGTAGACGCGGTGCAGGGCCTCCTTAGCTTCGTAGAGCTCACGCAGGACAGGATTGCTGCTCAAGCCCGGCCATGAGTCGTGTGCGCCACCAGGGCTTGAGGGAGCGGCGGTTTCGCAGCAACAAGCGCCGGAGGTAAGCGTTGTCGCGGTTGGCGAGCACGAGTCGCCGATGGCGGACTAGGGCGGGCACGATGAGCCTGAGCACGTGGAACTTGTCTGCCACGAGCTGGGCGCTGGGGAAGAAAGATTTGGCGAAGCGCTTGTAGGGGTCGCAGAGGTCGAGCGCGATGAAGCGGGCGTTCTCGCGCCCTGGCATGTCGGCGAGCGCAGTGTGCAGGTCGTCGCCGCGTTTGCCATTGACCACCTCCATCAGGCGATGGTTCGTGTGGTCGACGACCATGGTAACGAACTTTCTTTCGTCCAGGCCTTTGTCCCCGCGAAGGAAGTTCTCGTCGATTCCAATCTTGTTAGGCCATTGATAGAGACGAGTGCGCCGCCGAAGCTCGTAGACGATGCGTTGCACCAAGCCTGACGAGCAGCGCATTCGCTCGCGCACCAGCTTCAGGTCAACGAACTCTTCGGCGGCGTCCCAAACAGCTTGCCTATAGCGTTGTGTCGTGCGGTAACCCTTGCGGATGCCGTCCACGGGTTCGGTGAAGGGTCGCCGGCATGGCCTGCAGCTGAAGCGCCTCTTGACAATGATCAGACGGAACTCCGTCCTGCGGACGGGCTCGTCGCGACTGGTGACTTGGCGGCGGTCGTAGACACTGCCCGAGAGCGAGGCGCAACGGGGACAGACCTCGTGGCGACGTCTTCTCGACCACCAAGTCGAGCCCTCCCCGGGGCACCTCGGCGGGTCTTCAACAAACGGAGTTCTGGCAGCACACTGGGTTCGGGCATCGTCGGTTCTTTTCGGAGGTTGGTCTAGACACCCAAATCCTACCGGAGGGCCGACGAGCCCCTCTCATTTCCGACTTACGGAACTAACCCACCCAGCAGCGTTTCTGCTTGCGGCCTGGGGTCTCTTCGTCCGCTGGAACGAGGCTGCTGAACGCTTGGAGCCCGAGGCAATGAAGCGCGCGAAACGCGAGGACCAAGGAGTAGACGCCGAGAGTGACACCGCAAGTGATCCACCTGACCATGCTCCAGAGGGACCGCACAGTGGCGGCCCGCGCCAAAGCAGCCCGTGAGACCCAGCAAGCGGCGCCGTACGGCTTCGCGAGCTGCGCGACCTACGCGCCGCGCTCACTCGATGCCCAGGGGTACCTCCACCAGTCGGAACGGCTTGAGCGGGTCGGTCGCGCTGCCCCAAAAGTGATCGCCCTGGTTCTCCACGAGCCAGGCACTGCCATCGCGTACGGCAAAGGTTGCGATGCCGTCCAATCCGGTGCTGAGGCGCCTGACGACACCCGTGTCACCGTTGAGCTCGATCAGCGCCATACCGCCGGACTGGCCCTCGGCGACGGCAAGCAGGCCGTCACCCACGAGCTTGAGTCCGTCCGGGGACAGCAACGGACGTGACGTTTCGATCTCCGTCACGCTTCCTGCGGATCCATTCGGCCTGACTTCGATGGCATACAGCGCCCCGGGGTGGTTCTCGACCACGTAAATGCGGTTGTTAGCTGCATCGATGTCGATGCCATTCAGATGCCACTGGTTCTGGGGGAACACGTCACTCACTACCCACTCTTCGAGCGCATCGTTCTCACCGGCACCGGCTGCCAGGCGCAGCACGCGCGGATACCAGGAGTCCGTGGCGTACACGTTCCCTTCGGAGTCGACGGTTATGTCATTACAAAAGCCGGTGACCCCGCCGGTCAGCTCTTCATCCAAGAGTTCGCCGCTGAATTCGGGCCAATCCCAGCTGCCTAGTAGGTCGCCGCTCTGAAGGTCGAAGGCCTTGAGAGCCGCCGGTGCGGCTCCGGCGCGCTGTCCATTGCCCGCGTCCGAAGAGCACGCCCACAGCGTCGTTCCGCTCGCGTGCAAGCCGAGCACCGAAACCAGGCCGTTGTCTTCGTTAGGCTCGATGAAGTCCTCACTCACGCCTGCATTTGCGGAGACGCGATGAATCTTTCCCGTTTCCATACTGCCAATGTAGAAGTTGTCATCGGCATCGCGGGTCACGCCTTCCGGAAAAAATCGCTCCTCATTCGTCAGAATGGTTCCGGCGCCCGCGCCGACCGTGAGCGGGACCTCGACCAGGCGAAAGGGTGGATCGGCATCTGGTCCGTTTTCGGTTGGGCCCCAGAAATGATCTCCTTGGTTTTCGACAACCCAGGCGCTCGCCTGATGTAGGGCAAGGGTCGCAAGTTGATTGAAACCGCTGATGACCTCTTCGACTTCAACGTCACTTCCATCCACGCGCAATACACTGACGCCACCGCCATCGTTTGCCCCCTCGGCCGTCACGAGCAGATCGCGCGCAAGCACCTTCAAGCCGTCCGGTGATAGGAGCTCGCGCGAGCTGTCGAGCTCGCTCACTTCACCAGGCGATCCATCGTCTTGAATTGGAATCGCGTACAGAGCTCCGGGATGGTTTTCGACGACGTATAGCGTGTCATTGGACTGATCGATATCGATTCCATTCAGATGCCACTGGTCCTGGGGGAAGACCTCGCTCACGACCCATTCTTCGAGCTCGTTGCCACCGACCGGCAAGCGCAGAATGCGCGGATACCAAGAGTCCGTCGCATACAGGTTGCCTTCTGCATCCATCGTCATGTCGTTGCAGAACCCCGTGACGCCCCCGGTAATCGTTTCGTCGAGCTGCTCGCCCGAGTATTCGGGCCACTCGTAGCTGGCAACGAACTCGCCATCCGGCAAGCTGAAGGCTTTAATCGCCGCGGGGGCCTCTCCTGCACGCGAGCTGTTGCCCGCATCCGAGGAACAGACATAGAGAAGGTTCGAAGCATCGTCGGCGTAGAGCCCAATGACGGAGACGAGCTGGTTCTCGTCGTCCGGTGCAATGAAGGGCAAAGCCTCACTGCTATTTGCAGTGGCCTTTTCGATGGTGCCAAGCTCCATACTGCCCAGGTAGAAGGTGCCACTCTTGTCGACGGTGACTCCCTCCGGGAAAAAGCGCGCAGCTGTCATTTCGATCACGCGGCCCCCGGCCTCCAGCGGGCCACCGGCTTCGCCGCCGCCACCAGCCATACCCCCGCCGCCAGCTTCGTTGGCGCTGCCACCTGCAGTAGTGCTCGAACCGCCGCTGCTGGTCGACTGCGAGCCCCCGGAACCCGTAGGGTCCGAACCTCCTGTGCTGGTGGAGCTCGGAGAGCCCTCCCCGCCGTCGTCGTCACCTCCGCAAGCTTGCGTCACGAGCACCAAGAGCGCGGGGCTCGCACCTAGTAACGATCGCCAAAACATGGTCACCTCCGGTGGCGCAAGCCGAACAAGCGCCGCAAGTGTCACAAACACCACACCTATTAGAAGTATGCGTCGGGCTCGCTCCCAAACGAGTGCTCAAGCCCCAATGCGACGCTAGCGATGTTGAGCGAGCCTGTCAACGTCAGGAGCGAGTAGTTAGACCTGGCATCGTTCTCACGATCCGTGGTTTCAAAGGTCCTCGGCTCGCTGCGCGAGCCTGCGGCACCCGGCTTCGCAACACACAACGAGCCCCTCGGGCGGCAATGGCACGTTTCGGCTGCCGCCTGCGTTCGAACGCGACGCGCGTCCTAGACCGGGAGGAACGAGCTCACGGCGCGATGCACGTGCATTCTTGGCCGCCGAAGTTCGTATAGCCAGCGCTCAAGTAACCGTTCTCGAGGCAGCAGTAGAAGCACGCCTCGTCGGGCACGGCTGCGGCGAGCGACCCGGCGCAGATTTCCGAGTCTTGCGTGCCGTGGCACGAGCAGCGCCCGGAGTCGCTGCCGCCGACCCACGTCGATCCCGAAAACCCCGCGGTGGCACAGCACGACATGCAGGGAGTGCTCGTCGGCTGGCTCGCTTCGGCTGCGCAAACCGTATCGCGGTCATCGGCCGGTGCTTCCCCGCACGTGCAGTGATCGTCGTTGATGGAGCTCGATGCAGAAAAGCCCGCTATCTGACAACAGCTCGAGCACGCCCTGCGGAAGTCGTCGCTCTCGTCGTACGGGATGTCGAAACACGACGTGATGTCGATATTGGGTGGCGGGTTCAGGTTGCTCCAATCGATCCCCTGCCAGTTGGCGTTCGAGCCGCCGTCACCGCCCGGGTCGTCGCTACACCCACCGATCGACAGAAAGCACCCGAAAGAAACCACCGCCGCTCGTCCACGCCTCACGCCCCACGCATACGCCAATCCCAACCCGCACCTTCCCGCCCTCGAAGAACAGGCTTGTTTGGCGAAGAACCGCGCGCGCTGCGATTGGGATCCAGAAGAAAAGGCGCTCGTGGCCGCGATCGCGCGGCGCGCGTGGGTGAGCGCAGCCTCGCGCCGGGTCCGTGCCTCAAGATGGGGTCGGGCGAGGTGGGAGCGTTCACGCCGCCTGCGTCCTCACGCGCCGCGCGCTAGTATGAGCCGATGCTGCGTTTTATGAGTCGCCTGCTCGCAATCGGGTGCTGCGTCGCGCTCTCGGGCAGTGCATCGGCCGAGGCGCAAAAGGTCCCGAAGGGTTCGGCCTCCGCGCAGTTGCTCGACTACGCGGCCGCGCAAAAATTCATGCTCTCGCTGATCAATCGCGATCGCGCGAAGGCGGGCGTTTCGCCGGTAGTGCTCGATGACGCCGCTTCGAGGGCTGGGCTGCGGCATGCGCAAGACATGACGGCGAAGGGTTTCACGGGTCACATCGGCACGGACGGTTCCGTTCCCGAGCAGCGCTACACGGAAAGCGGCGGCGTGCACTTCGTGCAGGAGAACGCCGCCTGTCTGTTCGACGGCAAGGCGCGCAAGCTCGACCGCGCGCCGCGCTTCGATCCGGCGAAGCTCGCCGCGCTGCACAAGATGTTCATGGACGAGGTGCCGCCCAAGGACGGGCACCGCCAGAACGTGCTGAAGCCGCAGCACAACCGAGTCGGTATCGGGCTCGCGCAACCCGAAGACGTGGACCAACCGTGCCTCGCGCAGGAGTTCGTCGATGACTATGGCAGTTACGATGCCCTACCGAAGGAGGCGAAGGCGAAGGTCAAGCTGCGCATCGCGGGCAGCATCTCGGAGCCACTCAGTTTTGGCGGGATCGGCATCGGCCGTACACCGCTACCGACACCCAAACGGGTTGAAGAAGTGAGCGGCGCACGCGGCTATGCCATCCCGGCGCCAGCGCAGATGTACTTCGGGCCGGGCTTCAAGACGCCAAAACCCGTCCAGGTCGACGGCAAGCGCTTCAGCATTGACCTGGAGCTCGGAGCGCTACCCGGTCAGTACGCGGTCAGCATCTGGGCGCGGCAGGGCACCGGCAAGCTGTTCATGGTCAGCATGCGGACGGTCACGGTGCGCTGAACGCCCTCGTTGGCAGGCCGCGACTTCGTTGTCAGCCCAGGGCCTCGGGCCGCGTGCTCGAGGGAGGTTGCAACGCGCACGGGCGCCGCTATTTCCGAGACGCCGAAGCTACACAACCCGTTCTGGCTGTCGAGGGCGGCGCGTTCCTGGCTGCGATCTACGGTCAAGAAGAGAAGGCTCAACAGCTCGGTCTCACCGGTGATGCGCTCCGAGAACATCGACAGCGAACCATGCGTCCCATCGTGCACGACTTCGAGCGTTGGCGCGCCGCTGTGCTTCCCACGCTCTTGCCTTCCGAGCCGCTGGCGGCGGCGATTCGGTACTACAAGGACCACCACGACGCGCTCTTCCGTTTCATCGACGATCCGCTCGTCGCGATCGACAACTCGCCCACCGAACGCGAGTTCCAGAACGTCGCCAAGCTACGCTTGAACATGCTCTTCGCCGGCAGCACGGAGGGCGCACACCGCGCTTGCGTGCTCCTCGGCATCATCGCCACCTGCCGAGCCCAAGGCGTCCCGGCGCAAGCCTACCTAGCTTGGGCATTCGAACGCCTCGGCACCCACCGTGATGTCTTCGATCTGCCGCTCGAAGCCATGACCCCGACCGCCTTCAAGAAAACCCTGGGCTGACCCCACGCACGATTCAGCTCGGAGCGCATCCCGCTGTCGCTGATCGGTCACGGCGCTACTGACACGATGGGGCTGACTCCATGCATTTCAAATTTCCCTTCAGTGTTGTCTGGAGCTGACAGTAGAACTCCCGATCAAAGGCCGAGCACGGGCGTTTGAGCTGGAGGCGCACGAGGTCGTCACCTTGCAGCTGAATGTTTTCTCGAGCGATGGGTGGACGAAGGATGTACTTGCAGAGAGCTTCACGGCCAACGGCGTCGGCCGCTCTGGCGTTGGACGAAACACGTTGCACCGTCTTCGAGAATCACACGAGCGGTGAGCTCGCTGTGGAGAAAGCCGAAATTCGCGAGTTGGCGAAAGTGTCTTCGAGACATTCCCCGACCTCTATTTCGCTAGACGGCGGCCTACTTCGGCGAAGATGTAGCGGTCGTCGAATGGACCGCGATCGCAACGCACACCCGACCGGTCACTTGGGGAGCCCGAGCTTACCCAGCCTCCGGCAAGACACTGTCGTGGGACGGGATGGACGTCCTGCCCAGGCATGACCGCCTGGTCGCACGCAACTACGTCTATGCAAGCTCGATCTCCTTCCTGCGACAGGTTGGTGTTTCCGCTGCCGTGAACGGCACGGCTCGGGACGCCTACGATTCAGCGAACGGCGAGCACGCACCTTCCCTCACCCACGCACCGAGCGAAAGACCGAGCAGAGCTCCTGCGCCCATTTCCTTGAAGTATCGAACTCGCGAAGTGTTAGAATAGCGCCTTTATGCACTTCGACTACGTACGGGTTCGTTCAATCCTCCTTTGTGCGGCCGTTTCCTTGGCTGCTTGCTCCGCGAAAGAGGGCGGCTCTGGAGGTGACACCGGAGACGGGTCGGGGGGCGGCGGCAGCGGTGGCTCCGGCGGCAGCGGTGGCTCCGGCGGCAGTGGCGAAGGCGGCGAAGGTGACCAGGGCGGCAGCGGGGGCGGCGGCGCAGGTGGCACGAGTGACAGCTCCGGTGGAAGCGGCGGAACTAACGGCGGCGCAGGTGGTGGTGCTGCCGGCGGGAGCGGCGGCAGCACTGCGGGCAGCGGCGCAAGCGGTGGAACCTCGGGCAACGGCGGCAACGGCGGCAGCACTACGGGCAGCGGCGCAAGCGGTGGAACCCCGGGCAACGGCGGCGGTGGTGGGTCCGGCAACGCTTCGGTTCCCGAAGAACTCGTCGGCGTTTGGCAGGGCATCAGCGTACAGCTCAAGATCGCATCGGACGGCGCTTACTACTTCGCTCAGCTCACCTCGGGCGAATCATCCACCTGCGACGCCATAAGCTACTTCGAGCAATCCGTCGGCGCGGCCGTGCTCGAAGGCGACACCTTGACGCTATACCCGACCGAACATCGGCTTGACGTGACGGATTGCGAAGAGTCGGACTCCGAGGTGCTCGGGAACGATCCAATGCCGTTCAGCATCTCGCTCGAAGACACCCGCCACTACTATGGCGGCCTCCGCACCTACCGGATGCATGTAGAAGGTGGTGCCGCTCCGCTCGATCTCACCTTGTTGCACCGCCCGCCGACGGACGATCCGGTGCAGCCGGAGCAGCCCAGCGACTTCGTGTTGGGAGAGACGGGTCCGTTCGAGGACTTTCAAGGCATCTGGGTCGCGGCCGAAGGCACCGACAGCAATTTCTTCGATCCCAACAGCGGAGAGTTCTACTTCCCCGAACTGAACGGCAGCCCGCACCAGTGGATTCGCTTCTACGGCGATGCGTACGAGACGGCCGTCGCGCTCCAGAACATCAATGCCGAAGGGGCGTGCAAAGCTGATCTCATCTACTACGAGCAAGGGTTGGGCCGATTCCAAGTCACGGAAGACGTGGGCGGTCAGGGCACCCACTTCGTTGGCCATGGTCGGCTCGAAGCCACGGCCACCCGGCTCATCGTGAACGTGCGAGAGTGCGACGAGGGCGACGCTGTCTACGAGTACGACGTGGAACCGCTCATGAGCTACTACCGGTTCATCTACTTCACGCCCGATTCGCCGCCAGAACGCCTGAGCCTCGACTGCGCGATGTTCCCCCAAAGCGAATGGCTAACCATGCTTTGCACGAACGACATCACCAGCTTCTCCCGCCGGGAGTGAGGTCAGTCCAACCAGGGGCCAAACTACGCTCCGCCCAGCGTTCCCCGGTCCGTCGCATTCACTGTTCGAGCCCGTCTGGTGCACGAGCTTCGGCGGGCCGCTCCGGGACGGCCTTCCCATCCTCCTCGTGAACGAGGGCCTCGAGGGCTTCCGCCAACATCCGTGCTTGGTCCAGGGCAGCCCCAATTGCTGCGCGGTCCAGCAACGAGACTACACCCTCAGCATTTCAGCAAGTGGCATCAGCAAAGGGCACCGACCCATCATGGCGGTTCCGTGCCGGCCGTCACCGTGACGTGAGACGCATCAACAACCACGTCGACGGACTCTAGCTGACCCTCTCGGCCGTCTACGGAACCGAAGGTCGTACGTTCGAATCGTACCGGGCGCGCGCAGTTGCTCGTTTGGTTCTTGGGGCCCAACCCCAAGAACGGTCCTCGGCTCGCTGCGCGAGCCTGCGGCACCCAGCTTCGGACCTTGCCCGGCGGTCCGCGGCTCTCCCCCACCGAGAGCGCTGATCACGAGCTGATCACTCAAGAGGCCCTCGACCTGCTCCAAGCAGTTCGAGACGGCCAACCCGTCTCGCGCGACCGCGCCGAACAGTTCGCGCGCGCCGTCCTCGACTCGACCCCATCAGCCGACTCGCGCTCGGCGTGCTCGACGGCGGGCTGTTCGCGGGCACGCGGCTGGTCGAGCTGGGGCCTCTGATCGCCGTGTTGCGGTCGCCGGAGACGGGCAAGGCGCACTTTGGCGGACTTTCCACGTGCGCGTCGGTGTGGGCGTGCCCTGTGCTGCAGCGCCATCATCCGCAGCCGGCGCGCGGAGGAGGTGCGCCAGGCAGTCGAGGCTCACGGCGCCAAGCAACCCCTGATGCTTTCGCTCACCGTACGACACGGGCTGGGGCATCGATTGAAAGTCGTTTGCAAGGGCGTGGCCCAAGCGTTCCGCCGACTCGCTCGCGGCGCACCTTGGAAGCGCTTCATGCACGACTACGGGCTCGATGGCAGCATTCGCGGCCTCGATCTCACGTTCGGGCCCGTGAACGGCTGGCACCCTCACATCCACGCGTTGCTGTTCTTCGATGCACCGTTGACCGAGCTTCAACTGCGCGAAGCACGCCGCTGGCTAGCGGAGCGCTGGGCGGCCTGCGTTGCCCGCGAGCTCGGTGACGAGCATCGCCCCGACCTCGAGCACGGCACCGACCTTCGCGCCTGCCGCATCGCCGAGTACCTAACCAAGCGCGGGCTCGAACTGACCTCACCGGGCCGGAGCAAGCGCGGGAAAGGCGACCAGCGCACGCCGATGCAAATTGCCTACGACTTCGCCGAGCGGGTACCCGTTCCGCGGAGCACGTCTTGGATCGGGGCCTGCGCCGTTTTAGTCAAACCGCATGGTCCGACGAAGCGCGCGAGAATGGGCGGCTCTCATCCGGGAATTCGAAAGGAGTGGAGAGTCGGCGGCAAGTTTCGCC
>JAICQQ010000243.1 GCA_025937785.1 Polyangiaceae bacterium | reverse complement strand
TGAAATTCCGGTCGTCTTTCCCAGGGCGCCCTGCTCCGCGCTTGGCGCAAAGCACCGCGCGAACCTTCTGCCACTGCCGCTCGTCCAGCTGCTGTCTAACCATGCTGGCCTACCCATGGAACACACTTCGACCGCCATGGATAGCTCTTTCCTCGACTTCTCGGGCACGGGCACGCACACGTTCACGTTCACGGGCCAGACCAATTCAGGGACAGGCCCTAGTATCACGAACCTTTTCGAGCACTCATCGGGCCGAGACGCCCCTGAGCGTCAGGCTTGTCGATTGCTGGCTTTGGTAGGCTGCCTGGCGCAGTTTTGAGGGAAAGTCGCCAGAAACCTCGTCGCAGTGCGACCGAGCGCATCAGTTTGCCACCCAGGGGCACGAAACTCTCGTCTGCGAAATTATCACTGAATACTCATTACTTCACGGGATCGTTCGTGTCTCGGCACGCCCACTCGACGCCGGTGACGTGCGATAGTAACGACCCCCCAACTTTCGTAACCGACTCGGACCAGCTTGACGCGCGCGCGGTTGTGCAGTATACCAAAGAACTCACTAGCATCCCCGATAGGCGCGGCCTCACGCTCAAAGTATCGCCTGTTGATCCGTGCGGTGGCGCGCTGCACTTGCCGGGTAGCGTCATTAGCATCGTTCGGTGCGTTCGGGCCACGCTCTAGCGGGGTCGGTGGTTACGGGCCGCGTGGCTAGCGGGGTCGGTGGTTACGGGCCACGTGGCAAGCGTTCGGCGGTTACGGGCCGCGTGGTTAGCGTTCGGTGGGTACGGGCCACATAACTACAGCGGTTGGCCCGCGTGGCTAGCGTTGTGGGTCAGCGCGATCGGCGCGCGTACGGGCCGCGTGGCAAGCGGGGTCGGTGGTTACGGGCGGCGTGGCTGCGCGGTTGCGTGCGGCGCCGTGGCTCGCGGTGCTGGGTCGCCCGCGGATTCTGGAACGGGGCCGGCATCCGCGGGATGCGGGGCTCGCCTCTTAGCCGGCTGGCTATTCGGGTGCAGGATCGGGATTGGGTGCGACGCCATTCCCGCCGACGGTGGGCTCTGGGTTGGCAGCACGACGGATGCGGCGCTTGCTTTGGACGATGTGCACCACTTGATCGAGCACCACCGCCACCAAGATCACAGCTCCGATGATCACGAAGGTCCAGTTAGGGTTCAAGCGCCAGATGCGATTGACACCTTCTTGGTCGACGTAGGGCAATTGGAACATGTTGATGCCGTTGTCGATGACTCGCATGATCGCCGAACCGATCACGATACCGATCACGGTGCCTTCGCCGCCGCGGAGCGAGCAGCCGCCCAACACGGCCGCGGCGATCGCGTAGAGCTCGTAGGCGACGCCCACTTGCTGGGACATCTGCCCGATGTAGGCGGCGTAACAGACGCCGGCGACTCCCGCCAGGCCCGCCGAGATGACGTAGGTGCTGGTTTCGACCGTGCGCACCTGGATACCCGAGTATTCCGCGGCGTCCCGGTTGCCTCCGATGGCGTAGACGTAGCGGCCGTAGACCGTGAAATGCAAGACGTACCCTGCCAACGCGATGACCAAGAGGAAGAGCAAGAGCGGGTAGGGCAACAGTGGCTCTCCGTCGACGTGCAACAGCCCTTCGTTCGCCAGGCTTAGCAGGGACGAGCCGCCCAAGCTCAGCGTGCCACCTTCGGAGATGGTCTGGGACATGCCCCTGAAGAGCAGCATGCCCCCCAAGGTGACGATGAAAGGCTGCAGCTTCAGCCGCGTGATCAAGAGACCCTGGCACAACCCCAGCGTCATGGCGACGCCCAGGGCAACCGGAATACCGACCCACAACGAGTAGCCCATGCAACCGGCGGCCGGCGACGAAAGCTTCGCGATGATGACCCCGGTCAGGCCCACCATCGACCCAATCGAGAGATCGATGCCGCCGGTCACGATTACGAAGCCGATACCGATGGCGAAGATCCCCAACATGGAAATTTGCCGCAGAGTATTGATGGCGTTCGAATGACCGAGAAAGTCGGGGTTCGACAGCCACAAGCCCAGGCACATGAATACCAGGGCGACACTCATCCCCACTTCTCGTCTCATGCTGCTGCCTCTTTGCTAGTCGGGCTTCCCGTCATCAAAGTCGCAATCCGCTCTTGGGTGGCTTCCTTTCGGTCGACCGAGCCCTTGATGCGCCGCTCATGCATCACCACTACACGATCGCTCATTCCGAGCACTTCCTCCATGTCCGAGCTGACCATCAAGATGGTGATGCCCGCTTCGGCCAAGTTGACCATTTGTCGGTAAATTTCGGCTTTCGCGCCCACGTCGATGCCGCGCGTCGGCTCATCCAGGATCAGCACCTTCGGGTTCATGGCCAACCACTTGCCCAACACTACTTTCTGTTGATTGCCGCCCGACAGATTCACGACACGTTGTTCGATGCTGGGTGCTTTGATCTTCAGCCTGTCCTTTTCTTGTCGCGCCACGAGTTGCTCGCGCTTGCGGTCTAGCCAACCGAAGCGGGCGTAGTTGGCGATATCAGGCAAGGAAGTGTTCTGCGCGATGGACATTCCGAGTACGAGCCCGTGCTGCTTGCGATCTTCGGGCGCGAGAAAGACACCCTGATTGATGGCATCCCGCGCGCTCTCGGCACGCAGCGCCTTTCCGTCCAAGAGGACGCGCCCGCTCAGGGCTGGGGTAATACCGAAGATGGTCTGCATCAGCTCGGTCCGCCCCGCTCCAATGAGCCCTGCGAAGCCGAGGATCTCGCCTTCGTGTGCGGTGAACGAGACGCCAGCCGGCGCCCCGGGGACCAGCAGATTCTCCACCACTAGCCTGGGCCGCTGGGGCGCTCCGAGGGTGCGGCTCGGGAAGTACTGGCCGGACAATTCTCGACCCACCATCAGGGCCACGATCTTGTCGTGCGTCGCGTCACTTCGCGACAGATCTCCCACGTATTGGCCGTCTCGGAGCACGGTGATGCGGTCGGACAGCTCCAACACCTCATCCATGCGGTGCGAGATGTAGATGATGCCCATACCCTCGCTCTTCAACTGGCGGATGATCGAGAAGAGTTGCTTCGACTCTTCGGTGGTGAGCGAAGACGTGGGTTCATCCATGATCAGAATGCGTGCATCGAGCGCCAGAGCTTTGGCGATTTCGACCATCTGCATCTGCCCGGCCGTCAGCGACGCTACGGGTGTGTGGGGTGGCAAGCGCAGGCCGACGCGGTCCATCAACGCGCGGGCGCGTGCGTGCAGGGCGCGGCGGGGTAGGGGAAGCAAGAGGCCCCCGCTCGCGCGCTCGGTGCCCAAGAATATGTTGGCCGCGATGTCGAGGTTGGCGGCGAGCATCAGCTCCTGATGAATCAGAGCGATGCCGAGCTTCTTCGCCTCGCGCACGCTGTGGAGCTCGACGCTCTTGCCATCGAGCAGCACCTGCCCTTCATCGGGCAGGTGTGCGCCGCCGAGGATCTTCATCAGAGTGCTCTTGCCTGCGCCGTTCTCACCCATCAACGCGAGCACCTCGCCTCGAGCGAGGGATAGAGAGACCTTGCTGAGCGCCACCACGCCGGGGAAGCGTTTGGTGATGCCCTTCATCGAAAGCAAATGGGCTGCTGGCGACTCCACGTGGCTGCTGCTCCGCCTACTGTGCTTTCTTCAACTCGACCAAGTTCGCCTTGAATTCGGCGACTTTGCTCTTGTCGATGATTTCGACACCGGTATCCACCACCTGGTCCTTCGGGATGGCCTTGATGGCTGCCTCGCCCTTGGTCGCGAGCTCGTGCATCCATTTGGCCGACTGGTAGCCGAACTCGAACGGCTTCTGCACCACGGTGACCGCGATGGTACCGGCGGCGATGCCGTCGAGCGTGCCGTCTTCCTCGTCGAAGACAGCCGCCTTGACCTGACCCTTCTTGCCCAGGGCTTCTAGCGCCGCATGAATGGCCGGACCGTTGTACGACCAGAGACCGGCTACCAGGTTCAGATCGGAATGCGCGTTGACGATGTCTTCGACGTTGGAACGAGCCTTGGCGCGATCGGTGTTGTCCTCGCGTTTGTCGACGATTTCGATCTTGTGGCCCTTGATCGCATCCTCGATGCCCTGGAACCGCTGCTTCGCGTTCTCCGCGGAGAGGGTACCCACGAACACGGCCATCTTGCCGCCGTTCGGCAGCAGTTTGACGATCTCCCCACCGAGCGCCTTGCCTGCTTCGTAGTTGTTCGTGCCGATGTACAAGAGCCGCTTCGATTTGGGTGCGTCCGAGTCGAAGGTGATGAGCTTCGACTTGGCTGCGACCTTGTCCAGCACCGGAACCTGGTCGGAGGGGGCGATCGGGCTCACGGCGATGGCGTGATATCCCTGACTGGCCAGGTTCTCCAATATCTCGTTTTGTTCTCCGGTCGTGCCGTTGGGAGGCATCTTGATGTCGACCTGAACCTTGCTTTCGCGTTCGTACTTTCTGATGCCAGCAGTAGCTATCTTCCAGAACTCGGCTGCGTTGTTGGTCACGAACGCAAGCTTCACGACCTTGGGGCTGGTGGCTTCGTCTTTGGTGGCAGCCTGGGTGCTGACTTCCTTCGAGCCGCCTTCTTTGCAGCCGCTGGCGAACGCCAGCATCAGCACTGTCATTAACGAAAGCCGTCGATTGATTTTGATGGGCGTGTACATGTCGTGATCTCCCCGGTGGGTGTTGGCTGGCCAGCGTTTGAAATATGGGGGTACGTCTTGCGCCGGCCCGCCAGTCGTCGCTTTTGGCCGAGTGTGAGCGTTCACATGTTCTAGCGGGACCTGCCTATCCGCCGCAAGCGCGTGCGAGCAATCGCCATGAAGCTCGCGATAGTTCCTGTGTTATTTCAACTGGTATCGTTTCCAGTTGCGACGGTCACTGTGGGAGGACGCGCGAGCTTTCGCGGCGCACGGCTCCCGGGTTTACCGGACCAGGGTCAACAGCCCAGGGCGGTAGGGCAGATCGATGTAGGCGGGATTTTGAGCCGGATCACGCCCTTGGTAAAGCAGCTGCAGGTTGCAGGGATCGATTTCCATCTTTTCGCTGGGGTTTTCACGCACGAGGTCGCCGTGGCTGATGTCGTTCGTCCACTGCCCGCCGGGCCAGCTGACGTTGTTGCGGCCGGCGAATGGCTGTTGTTCGGACGCCGCGCCGTCCAGCAGCGTCCACTCCCCGCCGAGGCTGTCAGCCGTCCAGGCGCGGAAGAAGCGAGCCCCGTTGTTTTCGATGATCATGAGGTACTGGCGGCTGCCTTTGATCGAATAGACCTGGACCCCTTCGAAGATGACGCTCGTGGGCTCATCCATGATGCGGGTGACGTTGCTGAACGTTCCAGGGAACTCGCTGACGGGCATGGACCCGCGGTACACACCACCCGCGTCATCGTTGAAGAACAGGTAGCAGTCGGAGTCGTCGCAGATGATGGTTTGGTCAATCGGACCCGTGCCACGACCATCGGTGGGATCCCCGTCGAGCAATGGTCGGGTGGCGCTCCACGAGCTCGGATCGTCGGGAGTCTTCGATGTCGCGTACTTGAAGCTCCACTGATACGCGAGCACCCAGGTATCTTTGGGCGTGAAGTAGAAGATCGTGGGGGCTACCAGTCCCGGGATATAGCGCTGTTCCGCCGCCGCCCATTGATCGAAGCTGCCGAAGGTCGAAACGAAACCGTTCCAGTTTCCGTCCGCGGTCGTACCGTACACGAGGTAGCCGCCGTCGTATTGGGTGACCGAGAAGTCCTTGAGCGACTTCGCCCCGGTGTTGCGCGGTTCCGCCAAGGGACCCGTCGACGTCCACTGGAACGTGCTCGGCAGTGGACAAGTCATGCCGGTGCCACCCGTCGCTTCGCCGGTAGTCTCGGTCCCACCCGAGGAAGCGTTCCCGGCGGCACCCGTAGTGGTACCTCCCAGGGCACCGTCGCTGCCCGAAGCCGAAGCGCCAGAGGTTTGCGCTCCCATCGGGCCTGGGTCCCCCGCGCCGGTTCCGCTACTGGCGGCACCGTTGTCGCCGCAGCCGACCGTGCACCCGAGGAGCAACGCAGCAGTTGGAGGCAGAGCGATTCGGCGAATCGATATGGGAGTGGATAGTGAGATTCGATACGTGCGCATGAACGTTGCGAGCCCGCGGGAGCGGTTACGGAGTTTCGTATCACGCGCCACCAGCCGGCGGTCGGGGGCCTGTTTGTCCCCACGCGCTCGATCTTTCCGCTCTCGAGTGAATCCGAAGCTGGCCGGGGACAAACGTGACATCCCCATCGCTGCGAGTTCTCACTTCTTGCGTGGCTCCAGTTCTCACTTCGGGCGCGAAGGCTAACGGCGACGCCGGGCCGCTTGCAGCACGTGCTCCTTCAGCAAATAGCCGAAGCCCGCTCTCTCCAAGCGCTGGACCAGCTCGTCCTTGGATTGCTTGAGCAAAACCGCGGTAGCGTCCAGGTTCCAGTGTTGCGAGGCGAGCTGCGAGAGCAGAAAGGCCCGCCGCGTCTGTGCCGCCGACAGCCGAAAGGTCTTCAGATACTCGAGTTCGCCGGAATCGCGAACGATCGCCTCGCCGATGTGATTCTCCGCTGACCGCTCGAGGGCGGTCGCGAAGCGCTGGAGCTGGAAGGGGCCGGCGCGGTAGACGCGCTCGGAGTGGAGGTCCCTGCCGACGAGGCCTGCTGCCATTTGCTCGTGAAACGAGGTCCACTCGGAGCGCATCGAAGCCAGCTCGCGCCGCAGATCGCCGATCGATGAAACGCGCGTCTCGTCGATGACTGCCGCCATCGGGGCCGTGGTCGCATGCAGACCGTAGTGAACCAGCAACGTCCCGTAGAAGTCTTCCAGCAGCGTTCGGTGCAGCGCACCGTAGTCGTCCGGGTGCGGCACCACGAACGCGGAGGCCAGCGCGTCCGCCACGAAGAGCAACACGCCGACCTGACCCTCGTGAATCTCGAAGATACGCAGGGCGTCTTCGAGCCCCGGGATCCAAGAGCCGGGCACGGCCGTCTCCCCGCGAGGGTCGAGACCCTTGGACAGGGCGTGGCGGGAGTATTCGCTCCACGCGACCTCTGGCCCGCCGAAATGGAGCGCGAGGAAGCCCTCCATCGCGAGGTGCAAGGGCAGCAGGCGCAGGCGGTTCTTGTCTTCGCGGCGCGCCATGCGGTGCGCCACTCGGACGCTGAACGGTCCTTTCCCGAAATGCTTCCCGTCGCGAGAGTCGAGTTGCGTGCCGAACGCCGCCGCGGCCGTGCCGTCGGTGCTCCAGGACACGACCAGTCCGTGCGGAACATAGGACAGGTACTTGATCCCGGGCGCCATGAGCTCACCGTCGAGCGAGACCACCATCACGTCTTCAGCGTAGGATCGCTTGAACAGCCGCAAGTCAGACCGGATCTCGCGGCGTAGCAGCGGCACGATGCGGATCGCGCCACAACGTTGCGAGGGCGCGAGCTCGAGACCGCGCAGCCCCAGCGCCGTGAGCAGTGGTGGACGGGCTTTCATAGAATCACTCCCGGCGGGTCCCCGCCGCCTCGAGGCAGCAACCGCTTCACCCGTTCGGCGAGGTAATCCTCGAGCTCCGCGAGCGGCGCGGAGCCGTCGGCGAAACGCGCGAAGCCGAGCATAGTCAGAAGATCTTCGGCGTCGCGCAGCCCGACGGTGGGGATCGAGGCACCGATCGTGCGCGGCGCGTAGTGCTCCGCGTCGAATACGGGGTTCAGGTGGATGATCGAAGTCGTCCGGTCGGGCTCCAATCGCATGCGAAACACGCGCGCCACCTCGGCAGCACCACGGGGCGGGTCGTTCTCGTATCCATCCGATACGATCAACACCAGGTCGGCGCCCCACTCGAGCGCTTCGAGCAGGGGGGTTGCCAGGTCGGACTGACCGTGGGCCACGACCTGCAGTTCATCGTCCAAGCGCGGCGTCCAGAAAGCCCGGTACTCCTGCGCTGCGTGTCGCAACAGCTGGCTCGCGGCCCAGGCCACCGCCAAAGGCCGGCGCCGTTTCTCGGAAGAGCCGGAGGAGGAGTAGCTGCGATCGAGGATCGCTGCCACGCGGCCAAGGCGCTGCGGCGTTCGCCGGAGCGCGCGCTGTGCCGCTTCGCGAAACGCAGCATCGATCAGGTCGCGAGACTTCTCGCGCTCGGAAACCGGCAGCCCGAGGAGATACACGGCGAGGCGGGTCAGACCTACGCGCCCGAGCTTCACGTCGAGCCTCGCCGCTTCGCGCTTCGCCGTCTGCTGGAGGCGCAGCTTCTCCTCCACGGTCATGCGTGCCGCGATGCGAGCGAGGAACTCGTCACGGGGGATGCCGTGCTTCGCGGCGAACCCTTCCGCGATGGTATACGGCAGCTCGTAGACTGCTTCCTGGGCGTAGTGGGCCTGCCGAAACTTCTCGAACAGCGGCGTTTCGAAGGGCTGCCGCTGCCAGCCTCGGAACAGGAACTTCCCCAGCTCACCCGGCAGCGCCAGGTGGGCGTGCGTCGCGGCGGCACGCAGTTTGTTGCGGTACTTCAGCGCCTCGAACACCAGATCGCCGCGCTCAGCGAGGAATCTTCGCACGACGGCTCGCGAGCGTCGGTTGTTGATCCTGCGAGCGCGGAGGCTTTCGAGCACCCGATAGGCGCGCTGCGGCGGCAGTGCGCACAGAGCCCGGAAAATGAGCGCTCCTTCTTCCTCGCGCTGCGCTGGGGACGTGTGCTGGCCGGTGGCGAGGAGGTTCGTGATGACGTGCGCCTTGTTGAAGTGGTTGATACCAGCCGCGAGGCAGCGCGCGTACAGGCGTCGATAGTTGCCCAGAATGTACTCGTGAAGGAAGCCGATCGAAACCCCTGGTCCGCGGGCATCGCTATAGAACTCACGCTGCCCGGTGCACGCGAAGCAGGCGTTGATGAACATCACCATGTCCTCGCGTTCGACGCTTTCCACGACCTTCGAGTGCTGACTCTTCATGGCGCTTTCATCGCTATCTATCGTCTCGACGTGGGTGCTTCGAGCGAAGCAAGACCGCCCGGGGAATGATGAACGCGACCAGCTTGCTCAGCTTCAGAGGCTAGGTTCGGAAGTCGCGCCGAAGTCCCACGGGCGGTCTCTAGTCCAGTTCTCGTGTGCCGCGTGCTTCGGGTCAAGGGGAGGTAGGGATTGGCCCTTGGCGTAGCACCCATCGTGCCACGCACTCGCCTGCAGTTTTGCCGAGGGTTCTGGGTAATTGCTGGAGTGCGGCCGACCGGATGGCTATGGTATCGTATAAACGGCTATCCCATGAGATACGGTTGCGTCGTCGGGCGCTGCCTCCCGCTGCAAGCAGGGCGAAGACGCCCGTCAGGGACGCTGCCTGCGGCGGTGCAGTAGCGCGAGCTGCCGCCGCAAGCGCTGGCTCGCGAAGTCGACGAAGGCGCGCACACGCGCGGGGGCGCGCCGCCCTTCGCGGTACACCAGGTGAACGGGCAAAGGCTCCGGCTCGAAGTTCTCGAGCACGAGCCGCAGACGACCGGCGCGCAGATCTGGGGCCACCATGTACGAAAGCACACGGGTGATCGCGCGACCTGCGAGCGCTGCCTGAATGCCCACCTCGGAGACGTTGACCACGAAGCGCGAGCGCGGCCGGACGCTGAGTTTACCCTTCGGTCCCTCGAACGACCAAGCAGCGGCTGAGCGCTCTTGCGAGAAGACGACCACCTCGTGCTTGGCCAGGTCTTCAGGCGATTTCGGCACGCCGTGGGCGCGCAAGTAGCGAGGCGACGCGCACAGCACCTGTCGCACCTCGCCCACGCGCAACGCGGTGAACGACGAGTCTGCCAGATGGGCGATACGAACGGCGACGTCGAGACCCTCGTCGACCAAGTCGAGCACGCTGTCATTCAGCACGGCGCGTACGCTGACGCGCGGATGCTGGTCCAGAAACTCGAGCATCAATGGCGCGACGTAGAGGCGCCCGAAGGTCATCGATGCGGTGACGTTGAGTACGCCGTGGGGCTCGCTGTGCGCGCCTCTGACGGCGCCCTCGACGTCTTCGAGCTCCGCCAGCAGGCGCCGGCAATCCTCGAGGTAGCGCGCCCCGACCTCCGTCAAACGCACCTTGCGCGTGGTGCGCGTGAGCAGCTGCGCGCCCAAGTGCGCTTCGAGGCTCGTGATGGCGCGCGTCACCACCGGCGCTGAGACGCCCAGCCTCCGCGCGGCGCTGGCGAAGCCCCCGGTTTCGGCGATGGCTACGAAAGTCTGCATGTGAACGAGCCGGTCCATGAATTATTACTCTTTCAGTAACAGTCTATTGTCAACTGCGCCGATTGTTTCTTGGTGAGGGGCGGCTCAAGTTGTCGTGCATGAACGAACCAGCCTCACTCCGCCTCTACCGTCACCCCTTGTCCGGTCACTGCCACCGCGTGGAGCTCTTGCTCTCGCTCGCGGCGCTGCCTTGCGAGCTCGTCTCGGTCGATCTGGCCGCTGGCGCCCACAAGCACCCGTCCTTCCTCGAGCAGAACGGCTTCGGACAAATCCCCGTGCTGGTGCACGGTGACGCCGTGCTGCCCGACAGCAATGCCATCCTGCTCTACCTGGCCGAGACATTTCCCTCCGCCGCAGAGTACCTGCCGCGCACTCCGAAGCAACGCGCAGCCCTGCAGCGCTGGCTGTCGGTGGCAGCGGGACAGCTCGCCCAAGGGCCCGCCGCCGCGCGCCTGGTTCGGGTCTTCGGCAGCAAGCTGGACCACGCCGAGGCCGTGGCCAACGCTCGCGCGCTCTTTGCGGTGTTCGAGCGTGAGCTCTCGCAGCGCGACTTCTTCGTCGGCGATGCGCCCACACTCGCGGATTTTTCGCTCTACGCCTACACCGCGCACGCGCCCGAAGGGGGCGTCTCGCTCGAGCCGTACCCCCACGTCCGCGCCTGGCTGGCCCGGCTCGAGGGGCTACCGCGCTTCGTGAGGATGCAGCGCGCGGGGGTCAGCTGAGCGTGGAGCGTCGCGCCCTCTTCGACGAAGCGAGCTCGCCGTTTCATGCGGGCGAGCGCGCGGTTCAGGAGCGGCTCGCCGTGCGCGACAGCGTCGAGCGCGGCGGGCGCCGCATGATCGGCGACTTCATGCCCGCGCAGCACCGCGAGTTCTTCGAACAGTTGCCGTTCTTGGTGCTGGGCAGCCTGGATCGAAGCGGACGCCCCTGGGCCTCGCTGTTGAGCGGCGATCCGGGTTTCGTGACGTCACCGCACGCCCGTTCGCTCGTGATCGGGAGCACGCCGGTGCCCGGTGACCCGCTCCGCGAGAATCTGCGCCCTGACGCTCCGCTCGCGGTGCTCGGCATCGAGCTCGCTACGAGGCGTCGCAACCGCGCCAACGGCCGCGTGGTTTGGTGCAGCGCGCGTGGGTTCGAGCTCTTCGTGGAGCAGGCGTTCGGCAACTGCAAACGGTACATTCGCGAGCGCTCGCGCGGCGAAGCGCGCATTGTACCAGCGGCGGCTCCGGAACCGGTCAGCGGGGCTTCGCGGCTGACGGCGCGAGCCCTCGCGCTACTAGGCGGCTGCGATACGGCGTTCCTGGCGACGGCTTCCGCTGACCCCGCCCGAGGTGGCCGGGAGGGTGCCGACGTTTCGCACCGCGGTGGTCCGCCAGGCTTCCTTCAGGTCGACGCGAGCGGCGAGCGCTCGCGCATCACGCTGCCCGATTACGCCGGCAACAACATGTTCAACAGCCTCGGTAACATCGAGGTGAACCCGCGCGCCGGGCTGCTGGCTTGCGACTTTGCGAGCGGCGACCTGCTCTCGCTGACGGGCAGCGCGCGAGTGCTGTGGGATGCACCGGACCGCGCCCGGTTCCCCGGCGCCGATCGGGTGTTGCAGCTCGAGCTCGAAGCCTACGTGCTGCTTTCGGCGGCGCTGCCGAACGTCTGGAAGCCAGCACGGCCCGAGGCTGGTTCATCCGCCAGCTGACGTGCCATCGCGTCCCAAGCGGACTTTGGACGCCGCGCCCTCCGCGGGCTAGAGCCTGTTGACACTTTGTGAACTTGACATACGTTCAGCATGACGTAGATTGGCATTCATGGCAGCTCGAATGGCGATGACGCAGGCGTGTTGGCGTCGATTGAAAGGCCGTGTTCGAGCCCTGACCAGGCGCGGTCCAAAGGGAGTGGATGACCGCCG
>JAICQQ010000194.1 GCA_025937785.1 Polyangiaceae bacterium | reverse complement strand
CGGGCAGCACAAGGTGTGATGTGTTTGTGTTCTCACACAGCGTGACGCGCTCGCGCTCATTGGAGTGGTGTGTGTTCGTGCTGGGCACCGTGTAGGAAGCGACGGCCGTCCGAACCGAAGCGCGGCCAAGAGCTGGACAGTACTGGGGAACATGCCGCGAAACGTGGTGACGGAGCACGGGGGGGCCACCCCCGCCCGTCGTAGGCTCGTCGAAGAAGCTCAGCGTGATGTCCGTCCACGTGCCGAAAATACACCCGCCAGCTGCCTGTCACGTACAGGCAAGGGTACCACCAGAGAGCACAGCAGTTTCAATCTCCCCGAGCGACGGGCGCCTCGCTGCTACTCGCTCCGCGGCGCTCTCCGTGAAAGGTCCCAGGCGAGTCGAGATCCTCCGAACGTTCCAAGACTAAAGCCGCGTGGTGCACCAGACGGGATCGATCGGGGTGTCTGGGCGCTGCGCGGCTTTTTTTCACCCACGCATCCCGCGAGCACGGATGGCTTGGTGAGAGAGGCGCGGTCCCGCGCGCCGGGCTTAGAGCCCGTTCTGCTCCGGCGCTGAAACCGAGAGCACGGCACAAGCGCTCGCTGTGCCCAGACGACATGCCCGTTCCTTCAGCGCTCCTGCCCGCTCGGCGTCGCGCCCCACACCGACGCCGTGCTCGTAATAGTTGCTGAGGCGCAGGCACCCGGCGGCGATCCCCTGCTGGCAGGAGAACTCCGAGAGCCTGACCGCTTCGGCCAGATTGGTTCCGGCGTGCCCAGACTCGAGCAGCGCGGCGAGAGCATCGCACGCTGGTGCGAACTTGTAGTCGCATGCGTAGTGCAGGTAGGGCGCAGCTTCTGCCGCTTGCTTGTCGATACCGCGCCCTTCGAGCAGCGCCATTCCCACGCCATGACACGCGCGAAATGAGCCCTGCGTGCACGCCTTGGAGAACAACTGGATGGCGCCGCTTGGATCGATCGGAACACCACCCTCGCCAGTTTGCATGAACTCGGCGTAGCTAGCGCAGCCCGAGATTTCGTGGGCGCTGCACGCCTGCCGGAACAATAGCGCAGCGTAGTGGGGGTTCTTGGGCATGCCCCAGCCCTCGGCGTGCGCCAGCCCCCAATCGTTGCAGGTGGTGCCCAGCGGTGCTTCACAGGCACGGCGCATCAGCGCGTGCCCGCGCGCGATCCGCGCGGTGTCGTCGGACTGCGCGAGCAACACGCCGAGCGCAGAACAAGCCGGCATGCTGCCCCCTCCGCAAGCGTATTCGAGCAACGGCGCCGCTCGCTCCGGATCCCGATCGAGCGTAGCGGCGGTGAGCAGTAGCAAGCCTAGGTCCGCACATGACTCGACGCTGCCCTGGCTGCAGGCAGCTTGCAGGCGCATCGCGCCGTAGCGTTCGTCGCGGGGCACGCCCAGCCCGCGCACGGAGAGCGAGCCCAGGTCTCCGCAGGCAGTGGCGAAGCCGCGCTCACAGCTCTCCGTCAAGAGTCGCATGCCTTCGCTGCGACTGAGCACGCTGCTGTTCCTGTTGAGGAACAACCAAGCCAAGTTGCGACATGCTAGCGGCTCATCTGCATTGCAGGCGAGCTGCAACAACTTCAGCCCGCGCGGGGGGTCGGGGGCTCCGTGCCGCGTCGAGCGCAGTAGCAGCCCGAGATTGTTGCAGGCCGCCCACGCGCTACGGGTGCACGCTTCTTGATAGTAGCGTGCGGCGAGCGCCGCCGCGTGGGGGGAGCGAGTGTCCGATTCGATCAGGTAGCCCAGGTCATTGCACGCGCTGGGGTCGCCCCCCTGACAGCGTGCCGCGAGCAGCCTCGCGTCGTAGCCGTGTTGGCCGTAGACCCCCCGACCTTCAGCGACGTCGCGCGCGCGCAGCACGGGGGCGGGCGGGGGCTCCGCATCGGGCCGAATGGTCTCAATGGCCACCGTAGTCGGCCGGGCGCAGGCGAGCAGACAGAGGGAGCCCCAGGCTCCCCAGCCCCGAAGAAACCATTGCCGCCTGATGCCCGCCCGCGCAAACATGTCGATTCGATCCCGCGCTGCTCGGGTAGGGCCTCGAGCGGCTCGAGGCGGTTCAGGTTCGTTGGTTTTTGCCTCTCGAGCTGGCCTCGACTCGAGGTCGGCGTTACCCCGGTCGTGCCACGACCCGCCGCAGGCGCTCGAGCGCGCGGTCGATCACCGCTTCTTCGGGACCGAAGGAGAAGCGCGCGTGGTGCAAGAAACGCGAGGTGCGCCCGAGCCGGCGCTGCCCTGGATCGACGTCGAAGAAACGGCCGGGGACCAGAATCACCTTCTCGGTGAGGGCGGCCCGAAACAGCTCGTGGCCGGTGTTCAGGCCCTCAGGCAGCCCCGAAAGGTCGCCCCAGGCGTAGAACGTTCCTTCTGGCTCGCGCTCGAAGCGCACACCGAGTCGGCGCAGACCGTCGAGCATTTTGTTTCGCTTACGTCTGAACGTGGCGCGGATGGCTTCGGCCTCTCGCCGCGCATGCTCGGGAGTCAAGATCTGGAGCGCCGCCATTTGCATCGGGCGCGACCCGCCCCCGTCGAGGAACGACCCTGCGCTCGCTACGGCTTCGATCACGCGCTTCGGACCGAGCGTCCAGGTCACGCGCCAACCGGGGTAGCGCCAGTTCTTCGTGAGGCCGTCGAAAATCACCACCGGATCGTCCTCGACGTCTTCGACGTATTCGGCGGCGCTGAACAGCGCAGGCCCCTCCGACCAAACATAGTGCGAGTAAAACTCGTCCATCAACAGCGTGCAGCCCAGATCGCGCGCGGTGGCCACCCACGACTGAAGCTCCGCGGATGTCACGGCCTTGCCGGTGGGATTGCAAGGATTCGACATCAACAGTGCGCCGAGGCCGCGACCATAGATTTCGCGTTTGAGCTGCGCGAGCGAGAAGTCGTAGCCCCGATCGGGGTCCAGCAAGATGGGGATCGGCGTAAAACGCCGGAAGATGTCGAGCAACTCCTCGTACGCAGTATAATCCGGCAAGAAGTGGCCGAGATGGATCTGCCCGATGGCGGCGCACGCGCGCATGATCGAAATACGGCCCCCGCCACTGATCGCTACGTTCTCGGCGCTGTACTGCGAAGGCATGCCCCGGCGAAACAGCGCGTTGTACATACTGGCAACCGCTTCGCGCACCTCCCATAGACCAGCGACGGGAGCGTACTCGAGATCGGGGGCTGCAAATTGCACCGAACCGATGCGATCAGGAGCACCGGGCAGATCGCCGGTCTCTGGCTGCCCTTGCCCCAGATTGCACCACTCGGGATCGCTGGCGCGAAACCCGGCCTTCTCGGCCTCGGCGCTGACGTAGATCACCCCCGTGCGCGGCACTGCGCGAAACGCGCTCACCCGCTCTGCCTGCTCGTCGCTCGCTTCCATGGTGCTGGCGCGACGTTAGCACGGGGCGGACTTTTCTACACCCGCTAGGCGCGCCGGCCCAACGCGAGCATCTGGTCGACGTACGCCGCAACAGCGCGAGGCTCACCGACTCGTACGAATTCGACGCCGAACTTGCTGCTATCCTTGGCGCCGCGCTGATGGCGGATCACCGCGTCGGCTTTGAACGCACGCTGCCCGGGCAGCACGATGATCAGCTGGACGGTCTGGTCGAAGTCCCCGAGCCGGAACCCGTGCGGCACACGCACGCCGACGCCGCCGATGCTGATGTCTTCGACCGTGAGCACCTCGAGAAAGGTCGAGCCCATGATCTGGACCTCGACGGGCCGGCTGGGTAGCGGGCGAACCCGTGGGTGTTGTCGCTGATCCTGCTGAAGCTCGGCTTTGACGGAAGGCATGCGAAACACGCGTGCAATTTCTTGAAGGTTAGCTCCTTGCAGCCTCGCGCGCAGGTCCGACGACCGAACTCGTGCCTGAACCGCGTTAGCCGGGTAGGCGCTTGTCTACCGGCCACCCGCAGCCGCCCACGCATGCGGCAGCTTGGAACGGCGCGGATCTCGGAATTGGGACGGGCAGCTTGGGACTACGCGCGGGGCAGCCCAGGCGCGGGAAACGCAGAGCACATTTCTTTCACTTCGGCTGCGATGCGGTCGAGCAATGCGCCGTCATCGGGCGCCTGGACCACACGATTCATGAACCCCGCGAGGCGCTGCATTTCCGCGGGGCCCATGCCCCGGCTCGTCAGAGCGGCGGTGCCCATGCGGATCCCGGACGGGTCGAACGGTTTCCTGGGATCGAAGGGGATCGAGTTGTAGTTGCAGACGATACCGGCGCGGTCGAGCGCCTGCGCGGCGGGCTTGCCACCGATTTGCTTGGGCGTCAGATCGACGAGCACCAAATGGTTGTCGGTGCCGCCCGTGATCAGGTTGAAACCCTGACCCAACAGCGCCTCGGCCAAAGCTTTCGCGTTGGCGACGATGTTGGCCGCATACTGCTTGAAATCGGGGCTCTGGGCCTCTTTGGCGGCCACGGCGATACCGGCCGTCGTGTGGTTGTGAGGCCCGCCCTGCAAACCCGGGAACACGGCGCGGTCGATCGCCTTGGCGTGCTCCGCCTTGCACATGATGATGCCGCCGCGCGGACCGCGCAGGGTCTTGTGGGTCGTGCTGGTCACCACGTCCGCGATCCCGATGGGAGACGGGTGTACACCGCCTGCTACCAAGCCAGCGATGTGGGCGATGTCAGCACACAGGATGGCCCCGACCTCGTCGGCGATCTCGCGGAACTTCGCGAACTCGAGCACGCGCGGGTAAGCGGTCGTGCCACACCACAAGATCTTCGGCTTGTGCTCGCGCACGATGGCTCGGACTTCGTCGAAATCGATGCGATGATCGTCCTTGCGGACGCCATAGCCGCGACTCTGAAAGTACTTACCCGTAATGCTCACGTTCCAGCCGTGCGTGAGGTGACCGCCCGCCGGGAGCGCCAAGCCCACCACCGGGTCACCCGCCGCACAGAACGCCAGATAAACGGCCAGGTTCGCCGGGCTGCCGCTGTAAGGCTGAACGTTGACGTGGTCGGCACCGAACAGGGCCTTCAGGCGCTCGATCGCGAGCAACTCGACTTGGTCGATGATCTGCTGCCCCTCGTAGTAGCGCTTTTCGGGGTAACCCTCGGAGTACTTGTTCGTGAGCACCGAGCCCGTCGCCTCCAACACCGCCCGCGATACGTAGTTCTCGCTGGCGATCAGGCGCAGCTTGTCGGCCTCACGCGTTTCCTCGGCGCGGATCAAAGCCGCTAGTTTCGGGTCGACCTCGTTCAATCCTGGCTCTTGCATGCCCGGGAGCCTAGTGCTGTCTCCGGTGTCTCGCAACGAGTGCTGCAGGCTGCGGTCGACCACGCCGGACGCGCCGATGCTGCACGCCGCACCCGGGGCTTGGGGCGCCGCGCGTTCGAAAAATCGAGCCGAGCTCGACCGCGCCGGAACCGCAGGTAACTCTAGCGACGTTGCCCCCGCTCCCGAAGCGCCAAAGCTTTACGCGGTGAGGGGTGCCGTGCGAACGGAACGACGCGCTGAAAGCCCTGTTACCTAGCAAGATTACCGTGTAAAGTTAGGGGGTTGTCCCATAGGGCCCAGCCATGCGCCCGCCGACCTTCCCCCCTTCATGTGCGACATTTGGATCGGGCACTAGGAACGGGCGCTCGACGGTCGAACAGCCCATCATTGATTCACGCAAGCCATTCGTCCACGAATGGCGCGAGCGGCTAGATGACCGAGTTGCACAGGGAGCTCGAAATGACTGATGCTTCCGCGGCGAGGACCCCGACTTGACTTCGCCCTACCATGGCGGACGCACGAAACAACGACGGTACCGCGAGCGGTACGCACAAGAGCATGCCGAAGCGATCGAGTGACCGAATCGACCATCCGAGCGTGGAGCGAGCGAGTGTGCAGAGCGCGGACTTGAGTCTCGGAAGGACAGAAGCCCTCGCCGAGGTCGACATTCGCGAGGTACACGAGGTCGTCAGCGACGATTCGCCCTCCGAGCCGAGCTCCGCCCCCGACAGCGCCCCGCCGAGCATCCCGTCGGCGGCCGAGGTGGCGAGCACGAGCCTGGCGGTGGCTGCCCCCGGCCTCAAGCCCATAGCCACCCCGGTGCTGCCGGGTGATCTGATCGCCGACCGTTACGAGGTCATCGACGTGCTCGGTGAAGGCGGCATGGGCATCGTGCACAAGTGTCGAGATCTATTCGATGAAGGCCTGGTCGCCGTGAAACGCGTGATCGTGCCGGACTCGAGCCACGCGGACGAATACGTCATGTGGTTCTACAAGGAGGCACGGGCGCTCGCGGCGCTGAACCACCCCAGCATCGTGAGGGCTCGCGATTTCGGGCAGCTGCGCGACGGCTCACCGTACTTGGCGATGGACCTCGCAACGGGTGTGTCGCTGCACGACTTGATGCACGCAGGGTTGACCTTCCCCGTGATCTGGTCGGTCATGGATCAAGTCCTGAACGCGCTGGCGCACGCGCACGCGCGCGGAATCATCCACGGCGACCTGAAGCCCTCCAACATCTTGGTGGAGGACGTCGCGGGTGAGCCTCCGCTCGTTCACGTGCTCGACTTCGGTTTGGCTTGGCTCAAGCAAGACCCGCACGACGAGCGACTGGACGGCGAAAAGGCCATGGAGTTCGCGCCACACGCGGGCGCTGGCACACCGGGTTACATGGCACCCGAGCAGATTCAGCACGAGATGCATCACGTCTGCGGCGCGACTGATCTGTATTCGCTCGGCTGCGTGCTGTACAAGCTGCTGAGCCGACGGGCACCCTTCGGCGGCGAGTCCAAGGATCTGCTGAAGAGTCACGCCTTTTCCGAACCGCCGCGATTGCGCCTGCGCATCGACGCCCCGCTCGGGGTGATCGACTACGTGATGCGCCTGTTGGCCAAGCGCCCCTGGGACCGCTGGGAGTTCGCCGCCGAGGCCCGCAGCGAGTGGGCGAAGTTCCGCCCCACCGACAGCGATCCCAAGATCTGGAAGCTGCCTCGCACCGCCGAAGCCCCGAAGTCGACCGACACCCCCAAGACGGCCCGCATCGGAAGGCGCGGCCGCAATCCCCTGCTCTCGGCCGTGCCGGAGCGGGCCCCAGGCTTGCTCAGCATCCGCCCGAGCCCGTTGGTGGGCCGCCACCAGATCCGCCAGCTGTTGCGCGACACCTGCGACGAGGTCGTGGACGGCGAGGGCTCGCCCCATCGCCTGATCATCTTGGTGGGTCCGGCCGGCGCAGGCAAGAGCCGCATCGTCGAGTGGCTGTGCGAGGTCGTGCACGAGGAAGGCTCGATGGTGCCGCTCAGGGCCCGCTACCGCCCGGTGCATGGCCCCCTCGACGGTATGCTGGGCGCCGCCACGCAGTACCTCAACTTCGAACGCGCGGACCGCGACACGATCGAACGCTCGCTGCTCGATCGCTGGAAGGTCGGACGCGGCGACAAGAACGGACGCGCTTGGGTGGCCGGAGCCGCGGAATGGTTCCGGCCCCTGGGGCCCGTTTCGAGCGCGCCGCAGGGCCCTGCAGGCATCCGCTTCACTCTCGACACGCTGAGCACGCGCCGCATGGTGGTGCGCTACGTGATGCGCAAGATCGCCGGCGGCAGGCCCTTCTTGCTCTGGCTCGACGATCTGCACCACGCGGGCCAGGCGACGTTCGAAGGCTTGCTCAAGATGCACGAGAACGAGACCGATCAGCGCATGGTGCTGATCGCGACGGTGCGCGAAGAAGACGTGCACCTGGGTACGCCGGCGGCCGAGCGCCTGCGGCACCTGCGCGAGCGGCTCGACGGGGTGGTGGTGGACGTACCGCCGCTCGGTCCCGAAACCACGTGCGAACTCTTGCAGCGTTCGCTGCCGCTCGAAGAAGAGGCCGTGCAGGAAGCCGCGCGGCGCAGCCGCGGCAATCCGTTGTTCGCGCTGCAGCAGCTCCACGCCTGGGCGCTCGGCGGCAACCTCGAGTTCATCAACGGCAAGTACCGCGTGCCGCACGAGGTGCTGCTGGTGCGGCCGAAGACCACGGCCGAGCTCTGGGACAGCAGAGTTTCCGCGCTGCCGACTCCGCATCGACTGGCGGCTTACGCTGCCGCGACGCTCTCGAGCGATCTGCGGCGTGAGGTACTGCACGACTTGCTCTCGAACATCGGCTTGGCGGCGGACGAGTGTATCGTCAGCCTGCAAAACGCGGAAATCGTCATCCCGCGCGGCCCGGGCCGCTACAGCTGGCCGCACGCGCTCTTGCAAGAGCACTTGTTCGCGGTGCTGCTCACCCGCAGCGACCGGCAAGAAATCTACCGGGCTGCCGCCAACGCCCTGACCAAGCACCCGCTGGCGCGCACACGGCGCATCGTGCGCCAGCGGGTGATCAACCTGCTCCACGCGGGGGCGGCGGAAGAAGCCGCCGCGCTGCTGTTCGACTTTCTCGCGGATAGCTGGAACGGCGCGCGTGAGCCGCTGGCCGCGCTCACCGACCTGGAGTTGTTGAAGGGGCGGCTCAGGGGTCGCATGCTGGCCCAGAAGAACCGCTGGCAGGCGGAGGCGCTGCGTCACGTAGGGCGCACGGCGGAGGCTACCGAACAGGCCGAGATCGCCCGCGACGCTTTCGAAGATCTCGGCGATCGCGAGAACCTGGCGCACTGCTATCGGCTGCTAGGGCACCTGAGCTCGGAACGGGGCAATTCCCAGGAAGGCCTGGCGCTGACCCGTCAGGCCCTGGCCATGTTCACCGAGCTTCGCCACACCTTGGGGCAAGCCCAATGCGAGGCCGTGATCGGCGAAATCCTGTACCTGCTCGGCAGCTATGACGAAGCTCGCGAGAGCATCGTCGCCGGTGAGCGCCATTTCGCCGCACTGGATCGGCCGCTGGGGCGCGGACAATGCCTGTTGCTGCTCAGTTGGATCGAACACTCCGAAGGGGTACCCGAGCGTTCGCGGCGCCTGACGCTGGAAGCGCGCGAAGAGTTCGAGCGCACTGGGTATCGGCTAGGCACCGCCCAAGCCAACGCTTCGCTCGCGCACGTCGAACACCGGCTGATGAACTTTCACAGCGCGGCGATCGGCGCGCTCGACGCACTCTTGGCGTTCGAATCGCTGCGCGCACCTCGCGGGCAGGCCGCCTGCCGCCGGCTGTTGGCCATGATCGGGATCGACGTCGACGACGCAGAACTCGCCTCCGAAAATGCCACCTACGCCGTCGAGCTGTATCGCAGCATGGACGACCCCTGGGGCATCATGGAGGCGACGTTGCTCAGTTGTCAGATCGCGTTGATGCACCACGACACCGACAACGCGCGCACGCTGCTCGATCAGTGCGCCGACATCGTCGTCGAAGAACCGGAGCCCCGGCAACACTACCTGCTCACGCGCGCGTGGATCGAGGTCGAGCTGGGGGACGCGCCGCGGGCTCTGAAGACCGTGCAGTCGGCGAGTCAGGTTTTCGACTCACCCAAACGCGTCGGCGACCACACGATACACCTGTTGGCCCGGCTGAGTCGCTACAAGTGGTCGGAAGAAGGCCGCCACCTAATCCAGGAATGGCGCTCGAAGCTGGCCGATCGGGGCCAGCGGCCCCGCCTCCCCTCACAGCACGGCCCGCTCAACTGAGCGGGGTCGCCACCTTTCGGTGAGCCGTGCAGGGACGCCCACCGGACTAGCAGCATACCCGGGGTCGCCCGACCGTCATGGCTCACCACCGCGCAGAATCTGCACCAATTTTCCGAAGCCAGGCCAAGCCCGAAGCGGCCCTGGAGCCGAGGCGGGTTCGCTTCGTCGACGATGCGGCTTTGCTGCGGGGGGTGCGGGCGGGAAACCCCATCGCGATGGCCGAGTTCCACCAGCGATTTGCGCGGCGGGTTCAACGTATCCTGCGTGGGATCCTGGGGCCCGATCACGAACTGCTGGACTTGCACCAAGACGTCTTCGTGCGAGCGCTCAAGTCGATCGCCACATTGAAGGAGCCTGACGCACTTTCTGGATGGATCGACGCGATTGCAGTCCACACGGCTCGCTCGACGCTCGAAAAGCGCATCAGTCGCCGGCGTTGGCTGATACCAAGTCGGGCGCGGTCTGCGACAGCACACGAGCACGAAGCCAGCTCGCCGGATCCAGCCGGCGCGCTCGACGCGCGACAGGCGTTGCGAGCGGTCTTCGTCGTGATCGACCAGCTACCTGTGCCCGAGCGCGTAGCGTTCGGACTGCGATTCGTTCAGGGGCTCGAACTGTCGGAAGTCGCCGAGGCCTGCCAGGTCTCGTTGGCAACCATCAAGCGGCGACTGGCGCATGCGCAAATCAGGTTCACCAGGCTTGCTCAACGCTCCCCAGTGCTGGCCGAGCTGATGAAAAAGGAGGAGCCTGGATGGGCCCGTCGCTGACCGATCTGTTCGAAGCCATCGCCCGCGACGAGCACGAAGCGGTCGAACAGATCGATTTCACCCCGCACAGGCAGCGCTTCTTGAAGTACGCGGCGGGCCACCAATTGCGCCGCAAGGTCTTGGCTTGGGCCAGTGTCGGCGCCGTCGCCGCGTCGCTGTTACTCGTGGTTTACGTCACCATGGTGACACGTCCCTTGACCTTCGATGTCGCAGGTCGGCCCGGGGATGTGGGTGCGTTCCTGGCCGCCCCCGAGCGTGCAGCGCTCGACGTCGATTTTTCGGATGGGAGCCACCTGCGCCTGAAACAACTCGGGCGAGCGCGTGTGCTGAGCCTGGGGAGTCATAGCGCCCACGTGATGCTCGAACGAGGGTCGCTTCGAGCCAGGGTCGTGCACGCGGACAAGACGAACTGGCAACTGGACGCCGGCCCCTTTCGCGTTCGTGTCGTGGGCACCAGCTTCGACGTCGCGTGGGAGCCGTCGTCCGAGCGTTTCCAGCTCGAGCTGCACGAAGGGGCGGTAGCGGTCAGTGGCCCAAGGTTGCGGGGAGACTGCGTGGTGCCGGCCGGGAGCAAGCTCGAGGTCGTGCTCAGCAACGACAGCGGCAGTGGCACTTGCGTCGTGAGCAAGCCGCGGGACGAACGACGGGCGAGCCGGCAGCCGAAGTCCCCCTCCGCGCCGCCGAGCGCCCCGCCACGTAATGCGCAGGCGGAGCGGAGCACGCCCGCAGCGTCGAGCGCCGCGCTCGCTCCAGCGACGCCCGACTGGCGCAGGCTCGCGGCGGCCGGCAAACATGCGGCCGCGTGGAGTGCCGTGCAAGCGCTGGGCTTCGAACGCGTCCAGAGCGGTGCCAGTGCCGTCGATCTGACGTTGCTCGGCAATCTCGCGAGGTACTCGGGTCAGCCCGCGCAGGCTAGAGCCGCCCTCGAAGACGTGCGCCGGCGCTTTCCGCGGAGTTCGGAAGCTACGCACGCAGCATTTCTGTTGGGACGTGTAGCCGCCGACCAGCAGCAGGCCCCGGCCGAAGGCGCCCACTGGTTCTCGATCTATTTGGACGAGCTCCCCGCTGGCCCTTTCGCTGCCGAGGCGCTCGGACGCCTTCTGGATTGTCAGATCAAGGCTGGGCAGCGAACGCGAGCATACACTACGGCCCGCCGCTACCTCGAGCACCATCCCGCGGGCAGCTACAGTGGCGTGGCGCGCCAGGTGCTGGCCAAAGCTCAGTGAATGGTGTGGCGCAGTCCTCCTCCCTCCGGCTTCAAACCCCTGGCTCGCAGCGCTTTGTATGTATGCGTGCTGGTGATCGCTCAGCTGATGCCGCCGGTGGTTCTCGCCCAGCCGGCTGCGCGCCCAGCCGTCGCGATTGTGATGGAGAGCGAGCTCGCCACCTTGGCAGAACAGATCGGCGACGAGCTCGAGACCATGGGCTTTCGAGCCATTCTGACGCTGAAAGCGGACACGACGCTCGACGAGTTGGCCGCGCTCACGCGTGGAGCCCAGGCGGTGGCCGGGGCGTGCTTCAGCTTCGAAACTCACAGCATTCGGCTCTGGCTGTTCGACAGGACCACGGGCAAAACTTTGATGCGCGAATTGAAGCGGCCCGCGGCGATGGACCAGGTCGGGCTCGCGCTGCACACGGTCGAGTTGCTGCGCGCAAGCCTGCTCGAGCTAGAACTCCCCGACGCACCGCGCGGCGAAATCGAAGCCTCGCCGGCTCTGTTCGAGGCCGCACGCCTCCCGCCAGCGGCTCAGCCGAGCGCGCCAGAACGACCGCCCCAGGCTCCCGTAGGCGAGCGCCGGCCGGCGCCCCACGAAACGGCGCGGGACCCCTTTCTGGCGGTCGAAGCGGGAGCGGCCTTGGTCGGCGCACAGGGCGACTTCGGACCAGTTCCGAGCTTGATGCTGGGACTCGGCTGGTTCGTTCTCCCGGAGTGGCGCCTGGGAGCCATGGCCTTTCTCCCGCTCGCCAGCGCCCGACACGAATCCAGGGAAGGCAGCAGTGAGACACGAGTCATGCCCCTAGGCTTGGAGGGTCGCTGGCAACTCCCGCGCGGGATGCTGCGCCCGTTCGCGTGCTTGGGTGTATCTCTCGCATACCTGCGGACCCGCGGCAAAACCGAGAGCCAAGCCTATGAGGGTCACACGGACACCGCGCTCACTTTTGGCGGATACGGGGCTCTAGGCCTGGGGCTCCGTATCACCGAAGCGCTCAGAGTCGGGCCGCGGGCAAGCGTGGGGGTCCAGCAGCACTACTTCACGGTGGATTACGCGGATCGCCAGGCCGCCCGCTGGGGGGCCTGGTGGTGGGCTGGCTCGCTCGCTTTCGAAGGAGATTTCGAATGATGAGCCGTGTCCGCGCCGTCACCGGACTCCTAGGCGTGGGTATGGGCAAGGGCAAGGGTGCTCGTTCACAGCGAGGCGCGCCGGTGCCTGTCACATTCAGCGAGGTTATCATGCGAATCATAACAGCAGTTGCGCTGTCGACGACGGCGCTGAGCTTGGTGATGCCAGGATGCACCGCCGAGCGCGCGAGCGCGATCGACGTTTCCGAGTCCGTACAAGAGGTGAACGGCGTTGCGGACGAAAATGACCCGTGGGGCGCCTGCGTCGTGAACGACACGCAAACCGAAGGGATTTTCCCGGGCAGCTGCAGCAACGGTGGGCTATGCGACGCTCTCCGTGGGGCCCTCGGTTGCACCAGCTGGGAACAGGGACTCTGCCCGTATGGAAACTTCTGGGCGACGTGCCTGCACGAGTGCGAAGACAATAGCGACTGCCCATCACCCCAAACCGGGACGGCGCAGCCCGAGTGCGGCAACGGGCGGTGCCAGCTCCCCTGCGATGCAAGCACGGACTGTCCCGACGGGTTCGCCTGCTACGACACCGGCGGTCACGTTGGCTACGACAATTGGGTCGCCGGTATTACGGCCAAGTTTTGCGCGCAGTACATCGAAGTAGGGCCGTTCGAACTTCCAGACCCCCTTCCAGGCGACCCCCTCCACCCCCCACCACCTTCCAAGCCCACAGAACCGGTGGGCGTTGCCGATGAAAGTGATCCCTGGGGCGCTTGCGTCGTGAACGACACGCAGAGCGACGGGGAGTTCCCGGGCACCTGCAGCAGCACCGGAGGGGTGTGCGAGGGTACTTCGGAAATCGGGTACGACAGCGGGCCAGGAGGAGACTACCCCTTCGGAAACTTCTGGGTGACCTGCCAGCACGCCTGCGAAGAGGACAGCGACTGCCCGGTGCCGGGAACGGGGACGGCGGAGCCCGAGTGCGGCATCGTGGGGTGCCAGCTCCCCTGCGACGACAACACGACTTGCCCCGACGGATTCTTCTGCTTCGACGACGGCGGTTACGCTGACGATGGCAGCAGAGACTACTGCGTGCAGTACATCGAGGTAGAAGGGTTCACTCTTGCGGACGAGTCGGGCTTGTAAGCGCCGCACCGGGCCGCGAAGCGGGATTCCCGTTCACGGCCGTTTCTTCGCACCATCAGCCAAGGGGCTGGGCGGCAGGGCGCAGCTCGGGTAAATCACGCCCATGAGCGACCCGATTTCTGAGAAGCTGATCGAGCGAGCCGAGCGCTTGCTGCCTGGGGGCGTGAACAGCCCCGTCCGCGCCTTCCGTGCCGTGGGGGGTCACCCGGTGTTCGTAGCGGAAGCACGGGGCTCGAAGATCGTGGGCGCGGACGGCAGCGAGTACATCGACTACGTCGGCTCGTGGGGGCCGGCCATTCTCGGCCACGCGGAGCCGAGCGTGGTGCAGGCCGTGCAAGACGTCGCGAAGAAAGGGCTCTCGTTCGGCGCTCCGACGGAGCTCGAAGTCCGTTTTGCCGAAGCCGTGATCGCCCGCTACCCGAGCATCGAGATGCTGCGCTGCGTGTCGAGCGGCACCGAGGCCACCATGAGCGCCCTGCGTCTGGCTCGCGGTTACACGGGTCGCGACGTGATCGTGAAGTTCGACGGTGGCTACCACGGTCACTCGAACGAGCTCTTGGTCGCGGCGGGTAGCGGCGCCGCGACCTTCGGCAACCCCGATTCAGCGGGCGTGCCCCAGGCGACCGTCCAGCACACGGCTACGGTCACGTACAATGACAGCGAGGCGCTCGAAGGTTTGTTCCAGGAGCGCGGGCAGCAGATCGCCGCCGTCATCGTCGAACCGGTCGCCGGCAACATCGGCTGCGTGCCGCCACGCCCGGGCTTCTTGGAGTGCATCATCCGCCTGTGCACGGATCACGGAGCCATCGCAATCTTCGACGAGGTCATGACCGGCTCTCGTCTGGCAGCGGGCGGCGCGCAGGAATACTACGGCCTCGCGCCGCACCTGACTTGCCTCGGCAAGGTCATCGGTGGCGGTATGCCGCTCGCCGTCTACGGTGGCAAGCGCGAGATCATGAGCAAGGTGGCGCCGCTGGGGCCCGTGTATCAGGCGGGCACGCTCAGCGGTAACCCGCTGGCGGTCAGCGCAGGCCTCGCGACGCTAGCGCAGCTCGGGCCCGAGAAGTACGTGCGCCTCGAACAGCTGGGCGCGGCGCTCGAGGCAGGCTTCGTGCAGGCCCTGAAGCGGACGGGGCAGGTCGGCTGCGTGCAACGCGTGGGCTCGATGCTGACCCTGTTCTTTCAGAAAGGCCCGGTCAGCAACTACAAAGAGGCGACGCACTCCGACAAAGAGAAGTTCGCCCGCTGGCATCAGGGGCTCTTGCGTCGCGGCGTGCATTGGCCCGCTTCCAGCTTCGAGGCGGCCTTCATTTCGCTCG